>CAYMJH010000167.1:0-8364 GCA_964390385.1 uncultured Bacteroidales bacterium
TGCTAATAGCTAAAAGCCAACAGCCAAAAGCCAGACTTCATGACCTGCCTGCCATAGCGCAGGTCAAAGCAAGGCAGGCAGGCTGCATGACTGCAAGACCTACATTCAATCCATCCCGTTCAACAGGTTATGTTGATAAATAATTTATTATTTTGGGATATTTTAATACCTTTAATGGCATAAGAAACTCTCGCCCATGGAACGACTTGATATTAAAGCAACCAATGATACACCAAGGGTATTGTTTGATCCGGACAATAATTTGTTTGAAATTTCAGGACGCTCGCTGCCGGAAGATGTTGTAACTTTTTATCAGCCGGTTCTTGATTGGCTGGATGATTATACGTTATCACCCCTGAAAAAGACGGATTTTGTGTTTAAATACATTTATTTCAACACAGCCACTTCAAAACTTGTTCAGGATATTCTGAATGTACTAGAGCATATACCGGAAAAAGGAGCTGAGGTGAAAATCCTCTGGTATTATGAACAGGATGACGAGGATATGCTCGATCTGGGCATGGAATTCCAGGAGAATATCAATATCCCCTTTGAAATTATTCCATATTAGCACGGTCTGCTGTCTTTACTTCGTAAAATACCGTTGCAGTATTTCCATTGCCTCCCGGCTGTCTTTTTCTTCCGTAAGATCGAAAACGGAAACCCTTTTGGTTCCCGTATCAACGATCGCATTGTTTAATATCCTGTGAATGGCTTCATCGCTAAATAATTCAGCCAGCCTTGTGCCGAAACTGAAATCGTTGTGACTGCGGTGCTCGTGCTGTGAGAAATCAGAGGTATAACGGATAAGCTCGACAAGTCCTTCCACCGGACCTGCCGAAAGATGGAATCCGTTCCAGCTGGAGGATACGGCAGAAAGGCCCAGCATCTCACGGTGCTGCAACAGGAGGTTCCTGAGGCTTCCGGCCAGGGCATCCCTGGGATTGGTAACACCGATAAATGCATTGCGTGCCTCTTTCCAGTTAAGGTTTCCTGTCAGCATCATAGTGACAATGCATCTTCCGGGCTTTATATAATGTTCAAGCTGGCGCGGATGAAATCCGTTTATGATAAACAATTCCTGTCCGTCCACCATCACTTTCGCCAGGTAGGTTCCGCCGGAAAGCTTATCTGTTTTAGCGTTCTGCCAGAGATAATCCAGGGATGTAGCGTTGAATTCAGGGAACATTCTTGAAATCTCAAGGCTCCCCAAAACGCGGGCATCCCGGATGTTTTTTCCCGTCAGGGCTGTGAATTTCTCTTTTGCATCATCGGTCATATGCTTCAGCGGATCGGTACTTACTGCATTGATAATACCGTAATGCCGGGCAATGATGTCATACTGTTTCAGGTATTGTGCATTCATAATACGCATGTCCGTGGGGATCAAGCCGAACTTTTCCAGTTGTGTAAAAAGTATCTCCAGGATCTGATCGAATTCAGGGTCCGGAGATTTCATGGTTATTTCAGGCTTGATAAAGAACAGGAACTCGTTTTCCTGCCTGCCGGGGGCAGGATGGTTAAACAACTGCCTGTATACGGCCTTGTCGGTGTTCATGCCGTCAACGGCTGACAGAATGATTTTCTTCAATGCTTCCCTGTTCATATCTGTAATTCTTTCCCCGGCCTTCCCATGCTGCTTTCCTTTTTTTGCCGGGTGATTTTGTTAATAGTCTTTTCGGGATTGTTAACAACTTGTGAATGAATCCCCGTTTATGGCTATTTTATCCGCTAATTTAGCATTTCAGCGGAAAATAAAAAGATCATTCGGGTTTAATAGGTTAATAGTTAATTGTTAGGGTTCAGCCCGGGTTTAAAACCCGGGCATTTTTTTCACGCCCAATCAACGGATCACTCATATTTTAGCACGTCGGAAGGATTGACCGTTGCTGCCCTGTAGGTCCTGTAACCAATGGTTATGAGTGCGATAAGCAGGGCCAGCAGAAAAGCGGCAATGAAATCCATCGGTTGCATGTCAATGTGGAAATGGAAATTCATCAGCCATCGTTTCATCAGAAAATAACTGATGATCCATGCCGGTATGGCAGCTATGAGGATGAGCGCGACAATCTCCCGGACAAACAATGCCATGATCCGCCTGATGGACGATCCCAGCACTTTCCGGATGCCGATCTCCCGCTGCCGCAATTCAGTCGCAAACGAGGTGAGCCCGAACAAGCCGAGGCAGGCAATAACGATGGCCAGGACGGAAAAGGTAAGTGCGATCCTGGAAGTTCTGATTTCCTCAAAATAGAATTTCCGGAGGTTCTCATCAAGGAAAAAGTATTCCAGCGGTTCATTCTGTGTAAACTTTTCCCATGTTTTTTCTATTTCACGGATCGTATTTTTTACGTTTCCGGGGGCCAGCCGGATGGTAATATAACCTGTCCATCCCCAGTCCTTTTTCTTTAGCAGATAGGCCTGGGGATAAATCCTGTCACGCAACGACTGGTTATGAAAATCCTCCATCACACCAACCACATGTAACAGCTTTCTTTTTTCGATCTCTTCTGAAGGCTCTATAAAGCGTACGGCATAGGGATCAGAGAGCGCAAACTGCCTCACTGCGGTTTCGTTGATGACGATGGCAAGGGAGTCGGATGAAAAATCGCCGGAAAGATAGCGCCCGTCTTTCATCCTGATATCATAGGTTTTAAGATAATCATAATCGGTGTAATTAACCTGCATCATAAAGGTCTGATCGGCAGTTCTGCCTTCCATCAGGAATCCGCTGTGATTATTCGGATATCCGGGGATGGATGTTGAGTTGGTCGATTGGACAACGCCCGGAATCTTTTCAATTTCCTGCCTGAAACTCGGTATGCTTGTTCGCAGGGCATCTGTTCTGCGGATGACAAACTGCATTTCCTTGTTAAATCCAAGATCCTTGTTGATCATAAAACGGATCTGCCGGTAAACGATCAGTGAGCTCAGGATGAGGCCGATGGTTATGATAAACTGAAAAACCACCAGGATGCTGCGGACATGGACACCCGACATCCCCATTTTCAGCTTGCCGTAAAGCACCGAAACCGGTTTGAATGAAGCCAGGAAGAAGGCCGGATAGCTTCCGGAAAAAAGGCCAACCATGAGGGCGATCAGGATCAGCCCGGGAATGACATACCAATGACTGAAATAATGGATCGAAAGATTAACCTGAAGCAGGTTGTTGTAATAGGGAAGGATGATTTCCAGGAGCAAAACGGCAAAGACCAGGGAAATCAGGCAAAGCAGGACAGACTCAAACAAAAACTGCAGGATCAGCAACCGCCTGGAGGATCCGACAACTTTACGCAGGCCCACTTCGCGTGACCGTTTCATGGAACGGGCTGTTGAGAGGTTCATATAATTAATCCCTGCCACAATGATGATAAAAAGGGACACGATGGAGAAGATATAGATATATTTTTTATCCGTCGGCGGCTTAAAGCTCTGCTGGATACCGGGATTCAAATGAATATCCGACAGGGGTTGCAGAAAGAAGCCATAACGGTTTCCGGAGGCAACAAACTGATCCAGGTCAATACCCAGCATTTGAATAACCTGAGGGCCAACATATTTTTCAACCATGGCCGGGAATTTATTTTCCATTGCTGTGGCCGACGCACCTTCTTTCAGCGCCAGGTAAGTGCCAAAGCTGTTGTTCAGCCACATTTCATCTTTTGACCTCCAGTGCGACAGAAATGAAATTAACATGGTGCATTCAAAATGGCTGTTGTCCGGTACATCTTTCATCACACCGGAAATCGAGTACAAATTGGTATCGCTGTTTATCCTGAGGTGTTTGCCCACCGGATCCGCATCACCGAAATACTTGCGTGACTGGGATTCGGTAAGGACAACCCGGTAAGGCTCAGCCAGGGCCTTCTTTGGGTTTCCCCTGATCAGCGGAAGAGAAAAGATATCGAAAAATGACGAATCAGTTACCAGGATATTCTCTTCCACAAACTTACGGTCATCGATTCTTACCAATGCCTCATCCCAGTTATCTATCCGGATGGCATATTCCACTTCGGGAAAATCAGCCAGCAGTGTTTTTGCCAGGGGTACAGGCGTGAAGGCTCCCATAATTTCAGTTTCTCCGATTTTACCGTCGAGGACTACACGGTAAATGCGGTCATACTTTTCGTTGAACCTGTCATAGCCGAGCTCATGCCTGATGAACAGCAGGATCAGCAGGCTGCAGGCAATTCCTATCGCCAGGCCGATGATGTTGATGACGACGTAGGATTTGTGCCGGAAAATATTGCGGATGGAAGTTTTTAGGAAGTTTGCAAACATAAGGGGTGGTTTTTATCCTTTATAACATATGACGACCTGCATTGTTTTTTGTTACAATAATAGTCTTACCTCATTCAATTAGCCCAGGCTGAAATAAACGGGCTTTTCACAGCCTTATGAGAATGTGAATACTTTTTTATGGCATCGCAAACAAGCGCCTTTCTCATCGACGGCCCTGATTTCAATTTGATAACCCGATCTTTTGATCAAAACGGTTCCGCAATTGGGGCATTTTGTATCACTGTATTCCCGGATCTCAATATTCCCCACATACACATAGGAAAGAAACCGGCTGGCGACTTCAGCCAGTCGTTCAAGGGTAGATGGCGGAGTTGATTCAATCTCCATCCTGAACATGGGGTGATAGCGCGACAGGTGTAAAACCGTTTCATGTCCCAGTTCACCGGCGATCCATTTTACCATGGATGTGAATTCCTCGTCGTTATCGTTAAGGCCGGGTATGATCAGGTTGGTGATTTCAAGATGCTTTCCCGATCGGGTAATTTTTTTCAAGGTTTTCAGCACAGGTTCAAGCCTGGCACCGGCTACCTTCTGATAAAAGCTGTCTGAAAAAGCCTTCAGATCAATATTAAAAGCATCGATAAAAGGCAATAATCCGTCCAGCGGCTTTTCGTTGATGAAACCATTGGACACCATCACGTTTTTAAGTCCGGCCGCCTGAATCTGCCGGGCAACATCAAGAACATATTCGATCCATATCCCAGGTTCATTATAGGTAAAAGCGATTCCTGTATTCCGTTCCCTCGATTTCGCAATGCTTACGATATCTTCAATCTCATAATGGTTGCGGAACGGAAAATCTTCAACGGCGCTTTGTGAGATCTGCCAGTTCTGGCAGCACCTGCAATGCATATTGCATCCGATGGTCCCGATGGACAGAATAACGGATCCGGGATAAAAATGGTATAGCGGTTTTTTTTCTATAGGGTCAAAATTGATGGAAGAGAGCTTTCCGTATATCTCGGTATAAAGCTTTCCTTTCTCATTTCTCCTGACCCTGCATATCCCTGCCTTGCCGTCATGGATCAGGCATTGGTGTGGACATAGCAGGCAGCGTACGTTTTCGTCAGTCTGCCGGTAGTATAGGGCTTCTTTTAACTGCATAGTGGGGTATAGCAGAAATGATAAAGGTAAGCATTTTAATTGCGAATTTGTTTCACGGGATATATACATATAATCCCAACATGAATACCCGGTGTGTTTTCTTCATTCTCATTCTCATTCTCATTCTCATTCTGCTTCTTTACGGGGCCGGACCCGATAAAATAATTTTTAAAGCTCAAAAGATTTTAAATATATTTAGAGAGGACAAGTCATTAATTATTCATATACAACATATTTCAGTCGGAAAGGCGCAAAGCTTTTTTCTGCCGAAAAAGTTAAGCGCAGAGATATATAAAAATGTAAGACCGATAAATACTGAAAAAATAACTACAAAATATTTTCCAAACAGTATCTAAGATTAAAAAACAGTATATTTATGCTGAAAAATATTTAACAATCTAAAATAATACATTATGTTCAGCAGAAACTATATTACTGGCTTCTTCCTGATTATGGCAATGACTTTCACTGCATACGGTCAGGACAATACCAAAACAGCGTCCCAAAAGACGTTAAAAGAGGCATATGCCAAGAAATTCCTCATTGGAACCGCCAGCGATTTGAGAGGGCTTTCTGAGGCCGAGTTTGCCAATGTTAAAACGCAATATGACATCCTTACCCCGGAGAACTGCATGAAACCGCAGCCGATCCATCCTTCGGAAGGCAGGTACAATTTTGGAATTGCCGACACATTGGTCGATTGGTGTTTGAAAAATGGTGTCCAGGTTTGGGGGCATACCCTAGGTTGGCATTCGCAGACGGCGCCCTGGTTCTTCCAGGCAGTAAATCCGGATACCGAAGAAGTAACTCAACCGGTCAGACGGCCGGGAGCCGGCTGGGATCCGAATGCGCCACGCCCCTCTATGGCCGAAATGTGGCGTCGCAGCATCAAGGGCGAAATGGCCAGCCGTGAAGTCGCACTTGACCGTTTGGAAAAACATATCAAAACCGTGGTAGGACGATACAAAGGACGTATTATTGGCTGGGATGTGTTCAATGAATCGATTGCCGACAGTGGTGACTGTACAACAGAGAACCTGCGGACATTCAGCTGGTATCAGGTTGTGGGACCGGAAGTTTTAACCCTGGCTTTCAAATGGGCGCATGAAGCCGATCCCAAGGCACAACTTTATTACAACGACTACAACATCGAACAGGGTGCGGTTGAAAACAAGGGTAAACACGCCAGTTCTATGGTGCTGCTAAAGCGTCTCCTCGCAGAAGGAGCCCCGATAACCGGTGTAGGCATTCAGGGACACTGGCACCTGGATACCAACCTCGACGATGTTGAAAAGGCCATCGAGAACTACGCGTCTCTGGGGCTGAGGGTTGCGATTACAGAACTGGACGTAACAGCAACAGGTGATAACAGCGGTGCTTTCGGTGTGCGTCAGGGCAACAGAACCATCCCGCCGGAAAACTATGAAAAGCAGGCTGAGGTATACAAAAAGTTGTTCGAAATCTTTATGCGTCACGCAGACGTCATTGATCGCGTAACTTTCTGGGGCATTAGCGATACCCGTTCATGGCGCTGGGGGCAGGATGCACTTTTGTTTGATGGCCAGTTGAATCCAAAACCAGCTTTCAAGGCTGTTATTGAAGCCAGTGAAACCGGTAATTAAATGCGGATCATTTGATGTACATAACAATACATGCTGTAATGCATTTTAAGAAATCCCTGGTCTGAAATTATCCTGAAGAGCGAAGGCCTGCGAGCAATATAAACATATAACCTGTCGGCCATAACGAAAAATACGTTTGGAATAATGACTTGATCTGCTGATCAGGACAGTATGCTTTATATTAAAGTCATCACAATTCCCAATTTATGATCAACATGAAAAGACTTTCATTATTATCACTTGCATGGCTGCTGTCTGCGGTATTCCATTATGCTTCGGGTCAGGATTTGATAATCAATGATCTTGGGTATTTCGAAAGCCAGGGCGTCAATATCCTTGTTTATAATAACCTTTTTACCGGGGGCTTTAATGATGAGAAGAACGCCGGTATAGAAATGATCCATCATGGTGTTAGAACATCGCAAGGCGGCGCTGTGAGGCTTTCCAACACACCGGAACAGTGGGACCTGGTTCCGGCAATATCTAACCGGACTGTAAACAAAGAAACGAAAACTATTGAGGCCAGGCTCAGGTACAATGATTACGACTTCGATTCGCGCGTGGTTGTTACGGCCAAAGGCAAAGGTGTTGAGATATCTGTTTACCTGGATAAACCGGTTCCCGAAGTACTTGAAGGGAACGCCGGATTTAATCTTGAGTTTCTCCCCTCGCAATACTGGGGAAAGACCTATCTGATGGATGGACGGATTAACCGTTTCCCGCGCTACGCGGCAGGTAACACCATTACCAGGCCGAACAGTGAAAAACCAAAGCAATTCAAGGGATATAAAACCTATGACGACAGGGGTACTGACAGGTTCATCGATCCGCTTCCGCTCGAAACCGGACGTACCTTTCTTCTTGCGCCCGATGAACCCGGGCGGCTGGTAAAAATCATTTCACCTGATGCCGACCTGATGCTTTTTGACGGCCGTGTGCTGGCACAAAACGGCTGGTATGTAGTTCGCAGCATACTTCCCGCCGGAAAAACCGGCAAGGTGCTGACCTGGACGGTTGAACCCAATGCCGTTAAAGGTTGGGTAAGAGAACCCAATATTGGTTTCTCACAGGTGGGCTACACACCTTCGCAACAGAAAGTAGCTGTAATTGAACTCGACAGGAAAGACAAGCCGCTTACCAAAGCAATGATATTTAAAATAGGCAACGACGGCATGGCCACCAAAGTATTCAGTGGTAAAATCGTATCGTGGGGTGACTACTTTAAATACCACTACGTAAAATTCGATTTTACCGCGGTTAACACCCCCGGTATTTATTACATTCAATACGGCGACTTTAAAACAAACAACTTCATCATTGAAAAGAACGTTTACGA
>CAYMJH010000168.1:0-8356 GCA_964390385.1 uncultured Bacteroidales bacterium
ATGCAAAGAAACCACCGGCACCGTTCCCCGCATCTACAATGATCTTAAGGCCCTTCAGCGGTTGGTTGAAATTCACCGGATGGTTCACCCTGCTTCTGATCAGGGATACCAGATATGCGGCGTATTCCTCGATATAATGGATCTGTCGCAGTGAACCTTTCCCTGAAGCCACAGGGAAATCCTCTGTTTCAGCAAGGGTTAGCAATTCAGTGATATCAGCTTTTTCAAGACCTCCGCGGGAACTGAAAAATTTAAAACCGTTTCTGTTATAGGGCAGATGGCTGGCTGTGATCATAACGGCTGCATGGCAGCGGGTGTTTTCATCGACAATCGACATAAACATCGAAGGGGTCGTTGCCAGCCCGAAGTCAAGGACATCAAATCCCATTTCATTCAGCCCACGGCAAAAGGAATTCTTCAGGCCGGGACCTGACAGCCGGGAATCGATCCCTACGGAAACGGTAACAGGTTCATCTTCCTGCGGGAAATGCCGCGTATACCAAACTGAAAACGCTTTGGCAAGCCGGAAAGCAACCTCAGGTGAGAGGTTAACTTCCTCGCCTTTGATTCCGGGAAGGGCAATTCCCCGGATATCAGAGCCATTCTGAAGATCTTTCCAGGAAAATGACATGGTTACCTGGTTTTAGCAGCCTTGGCGGCATCCCTGGATCTCGCACCCAGGTAACCTCCGTGATGTCTTTTAGCATAATCTTCGGCCGTAAAACCTATTTTTTTCATCAGCAGCACAACCAGTACGTCCCCGATAACAGTCATTACCGTGGTTGATGTGGTGGGTGTAAGCCCCAGCGGGCATACTTCCTGAGGGCCTCCGGTATGGATGGTCACATTGGCTATGGAACCCAGGGGACTATAGGGATTGCCCGTGATCACAATAACGGGAATATGGTTTATCAGGCCTTTTGACAGTTCATAAAGCTCAACAATTTCACGGGTTTTGCCCGAATTGGTGATCAGCAGCAAAACATCATTTTTGGATATCACACCGAGATCCCCGTGCTGGGCATCGCTCGGATGAAGGAAGATGGCAGGACTGCCTGTTGATGAAAGAGTGGTGGCGATATTCTGCGCTATCTGCCCCGCTTTCCCCATACCGCTCGCAACCACTTTCCCTCCTTTATTGTGTACGGTATCGAAAAGGAGTTCGACGGCTGTTCCAATATTTTCACTGACCGGAATATTCCGGATGGCATTGGCTTCAGCTTCCAGTATGCGCTGCATTTCTTCTTTCATACGATATGATTTTGCCTTTTTGCGATAGCAAAGATACGAGTTTTTGTTTCATCCGCAGTCCCGATCTTTCAATCTTTCCATACCCATTCGTTGATCCGGCAGGCATTTTGCCATATTATCCTCTTGGACTTCCTGCCTGACCGGTATGGAAATATAATCATTACACCCGGTATCCGGACAACGATCAAAATAGTGATAAAAATATAGGGCCTGTCATTAAATATATATATTTGTCAGGCCGAAATTATAATAACCTAAAATTTAAACCATAATGAAGAAAAAGTTATCCTTTTTGCTGGTGATGACCATCACATTCCTTTCCTTCAGCAACCTGCTTGCACAGGAAGGGGAAAACGAAAATCCGTCAAAATTTTCCGCAGGTGCCGATTTTTTCAGCAGTTTTATCTGGCGAGGCTCAAAGCTTGGCACGGGTCCCGCATTCCAGCCCAATATAGATTTTTCAACCGGAGGTCTGACGCTGGGGGTATGGGGTTCTTTTGATGCGGCAGGATATATGGAATCGGACCTCTACGCTTCGTATAGTTTCCCGTTTGGCCTGACCTTGGGGATCACGGACTATTATTTGCCAGATCTCGACCTGTTCGATGTTTCGGATACGGCCGGAAGCCATGGTGTTGAATTAACGGCAGGATTTGAGATCAAGGGACTGAGCCTGAGCGCCAATTACATTGTCAATGAAGCCGGAGGTGTTGGCACGGCCGGGGGTGACATGTACTTCGAGGCAGGTTATGCCTTTGAGCATGTCAGTTTGTTCCTGGGAGCCGGAAACGGATGGCATACATCCGACGGCGAATTTGCCATTTGCAATGTGGGACTGGGTACCGGAAAAACGATAAAGGTAACGGACAGCTTTTCCATCGAAGTCACCGGCCAGGTGGTCTTCAATCCCGAAAGAAAGCAGTTATTCGGAGTCGTCGGCTTCTCGCTGTAATATTTATTGATTTGGTGATTTGGTGATTTCACCAAATCACCAAATCACCAAATACTTAGGGTTTGGGATATCCTTCTATCTCCCTGAGGTTTTCGGCAATGACCTGATCAGGCAGCTCATAATTCTGAAGCTGGCCATTGAGGAATTTGTCATAACCTACCAGGTCCATCAAACCGTGCCCCGAGAAATTGAACAGGATCACTTTTTGTTTCCCTTCCTCCTTGGCCTTTTTGGCTTCACGAATAACAGCCGCAATGGCATGGGTTGTTTCGGGAGCAGGGATAATGCCTTCGGTCTTGGCAAACAAAATGCCGGCCTCATAGCATTCAAGCTGGTGCAGGGCAAGGGGCGTAATAAGGCCTTCCTTGGCCGCTTTACTGACCAGCGGAGCCATGCCGTGATAACGCAATCCTCCGGCATGGATGGGCGCCGGTATAAAATTATGGCCCAGTGAGAACATGGCTACCAGCGGGGTCATCTTGGCTGTGTCACCATGGTCATATACGTAGGGTCCTTTCGTCAATGTAGGGCATGAAGCGGGCTCTACCGGAATAATATCAATATCAGCCCCGTTTATTTTATCGTACACGAAGGGGAATGACAAACCGGCGAAATTGCTTCCTCCGCCGGCGCAACCAATCACTACATCTACTTTCTTTTCCCCTGCAATTTCAAGCTGTTTTTTAGCTTCGAGTCCTATGATGGTCTGGTGCATCATCACATGGTTCAGCACGCTTCCCAGTGAATACCTCGACTCCCCCTTGGGATCGGTGACTGCGGCTTCAATGGCTTCGCTGATGGCAATGCCAAGGCTGCCGGGTGTATCAGGATATTTTTCCAGTATTGCTTTCCCCGCCTGGGTTTCAGTGCTGGGACTGGCCACACAGTTTGCACCCCAGGTCTGCATCATCAGCTTCCGGAAGGGTTTCTGGTCAAAACTGATCCTAACCATGAAAACCTTGCACTCAAGACCAACCAGTGAACAGGCAAAGGCGAGTGCGCTGCCCCATTGTCCGGCCCCGGTTTCAGTAGTCATTCGCTTGATCCCGAACTGTTTGTTATACCAGGCCTGTGCAACGGCTGTGTTGGGCTTGTGGCTTCCGGCCGGGGACAGACTTTCATTTTTATAATAGATCCTCGCCGGTGTTCCGAGTGCCTGTTCCAGATCAAGGGCCCTGTGAAGCGGTGCAGGACGCCAGCGGGTCAGCAGCTCCAGAATGCCTTCCGGAATATCAATCCACCGCTGTGTACTATATTCCTGCTCCACTATATTCATCGGAAAAACGGGAGCCCATGCTTCAGGTGGCACAGGTCCGTCGGGGCTCATAAAGGGAGGAACCTTGATATCGGCGGCCAGGTTATACCATTGCCTGGGCATGTCTTTCTCAGAAAGAACTATTTTTCGGGTTTTTGTCATTGTGATAAGTTTTTGAATAGTATATTCATGCAATAGTTTTGCATATCGCAAATATAATCATTCAGCGGAAAAATGCTAATTTTTACCTGATTTTTATCAGAAAGCCTCGCAGTGTATCAGCCTTCCTTCAATAATTGCTTCAGGAATTCCCGCAGCGGTTTCGCAAATTCATCCCTTTTCAGGGCAAATTCGATGGTGGTTTTGAGGAAATCGAGCTTATCGCCCAGGTCATGCCTTTTACCTTCGATGGTCTGTGCCATAATGCCTTGATGTTTAAGCAAAATGCGCAGTGCATCCGTAAGCTGTATTTCATTTCCCTTTCCCCTCGGTGTTTTTTCCAATGCCGGAAAGATATCAGGCGTAAGAATATATCTCCCTGCCACGGCCAGGTTTGACGGGGCCTTCCTGACTTCGGGCTTTTCAACCAGTTCCGTGAGCTGCAGCAGCTTTTTACTGATCTCTTTGCCCCCGACGATACCGTACCTTGATACCTTGGCCGGATGGACCATTTCAACCGCGATAATAGGCTGCCGGTATTGCTCGAATGTGTCAATCATTTGCTGTGTGGCAGGAATGACGGAGTCGATCACGGTATCGCCCAGTAAAACAGCAAAGGGTTCGCTGCCGCAATGAAACCGTGCGTGCATAATGGCATCTCCCAGTCCGTTCAATTCCTTCTGCCTGATGAAATGGATGTTTGCCATATTTTCGATATGGCGCAGCTGGTTCAGCACTGCTTCGTCTTCTTTTTCCTGGATGCGTGCCTCCAGCTCAAAGTTCCGGTCAAAATGATCCTCGATCGATCGCTTGCCTTTGCCCGAAATGATGAGAATGTCCTCAATGCCTGAATCCACGCATTCCTGCACCACATATTGGATAACCGGTGTGTCGATGATGGGAAGCATCTCCTTGGGCTGTGCCTTTGTGGCGGGAAGAAATCGGGTCCCTAGTCCCGCTGCAGGTATTACAGCTTTCTTTATCATGATTACAATATATAGGGTTTAATAACTCTGGCATTGATAGACTTCAGCCTGATGATCAGTTTTCTTAAGATCTCATCGTTGGCATAGGTCCCGATGATGGCTCCGCCGGATCCCGGAAATTTGGCTGATGCACCGCATTCCCGGGCTATCCTCACCATTTCATGGTTGCTTTCGGGGATGTTCATAATCTGCGCACGCAGGTCGAAATTCCGGTTGATAAGCTCAGATAAAACTTCATGATCGCCCTGGAGCAGCGCTTCCTTTCCTTTTTCGGCCAAAGCTGCTATCTCTGATAAAACAGAGCGAACGAACTCATCTCCCCGGTCATAACGCTGCCGGATATCATTCAACACCTTCCCCGATTCCTTTCCCAGCTGGGTTTTATACGCCAGGTACAGCCTCGGCAGTCTGTTGGGATCGAGGGGCTCGTATATGCCGTGATGATGCCGTGTCATATACTTCTCGTTGAAGTCCATGTAAACGCATCCTTCATATACCTGGATGACCCTGTCCTGCAATCCCGCATTAATCCCCAGCTCCTCTTTTTCCACCGCCAGGATGACGGAGGGCAACAGGGGCATGGGAATTTCGACGTCATAAAATTTCATGAGCGCTTTGATCGTGGCAGTCACTATCGCACTTGATCCGGCCAGCCCTACCTGTCGCGGAATAGAGGATTGATAACGCAGGGTGAAGTTCTTCCCGGCCAGCCTTATGTGGTTTTTTTCACAATAGTCGCAGAATGTCTTAATGGTGGCTTTCAGCAGTCTCGCCCCGCCATAATAACCCGTGAGGCTGACTTTATCTGAAAGATGGTAAATGCTCCTGAATTCATTCAGGTCTTCTTCCTGTTCTTCAATCACCAGGGCAGGAGACTCATACAATGTCACAGCGGCCCCGAAATTCCTGATGATGATGGAAATGGTCTTGCCAAAGTACCCGTCAGACGGATTTCCGAGCAGCCCGGCCCTGGCATAAGCCCTTGATTCTATGATCATGTTCGGTATGAAAAGGTTGGCTCCTAAATTAATACATAGAACAATGCAAATGAAAAAAAATTCCGTTAATTTATGCAAAGACCTCCGTTTGAAAACGGATCGGAGATAACACCTTGCCAAACGGCCTGTTTAAAAAAGTCAAGAAGGGTAAATCCGTATTGGTACATTTTTAGTAGATTTACATATCATAATACGGATCATACTATGAGTTTACCGGTTGTCAGATCTGATCAGAAAAAATTTATCACCTTGCTGGTACTGCTTTTTCTCGTTGGATGTCCTGCCGAAAGGCTGCGGGCATCGGATCGTGGAGAAATGGCGATTGAAATCAGCCTGGAAGATACGATCCTGCAAACTGAAGAATCGACCCTGGGAACAGAAGCATCTCGCGAAGAAACAAATGCTTTGGCGGATAGCGAAAAAATTCCGGGTCCGGATTCTGTCATGGCTGACGGAGATCCTGAAGCTGCGCTTCCGGCATCAGCCGAAACCCATGTCGATTCGGTCCTTTCTGTAACGGCATCCGCGGCCAGGCGGCAAACAATTCCCTTTTTTCGCCGGTGGTGGTTTTCCCTGCTGGTCATATTGCTGGCCGCTCCGTTTGTTTACAGGCTCCTGAACAGGCGCCTTGGTGCACAGGAAAAGTTAATTTCCGAACATACCGACAAAATTGAGGGGCTCACCCGGCTGTTGGCACAGAAAGATGAAGTAATTGCCAAGAAGGAATCGGAATTCCATGAGAGACTGGTTGAGGAAGAGGAACTGAAATATCATGCCGTGGGATTGTCGAAGTTCTCAGAGATCATGTCGGGCAGCAAGGAGGAACTTGAAAAACTGGGACAGCATATCATTTATGAACTGGTAAAATACCTGGGCGTTAACATGGGCGCTATATATATTGCCAAGGGAGAGAACACCGACGATCAGGTACTGGAATTGCTCAGTGCCTATGCTCCCGATGCCAGGCAATTACAGGCTAAGATCCATCCCGGGGAAGGCTTTGTTGGCACTTGTTACAACGAAGGCCAGGTGATGGCGATAACCGATGTCCCCACATCCTATACGAAGATTTCCTCAGGCCTGGGTGAAGCGAATCCCTCCTACCTGGCCTTTATTCCCCTGTTGCAGGATGAAAGCAAACTGGGGGTTATCGAGCTGGCATCCTTTAAAAACCTGGAAAAACATAAGCTTGAATTTATGCAGAAGCTGGCCCAGAATATTGCCAGCTTCATTGCTATCCGCACTGCTGCAGCCAGGGTGCAGGAAATGCTGGCCCGTTCCCAGTCGCAGGCTGAAGAACTGCAGGCCCAGGAAGAAGAGCTCCGGCAGAACCTCGAGGAGATGCAGGCCACGCAGGAAGAATTGAACCGGCAGATGCAAAAGAATCTGCTGATCCAGGAAGATCTGGCCAAGGAAAAATACCTGATGGATGCCCTTATGAACCACTTCCCTGATTCCATATATTTCAAAGACCTGGATAGCAAATTTCTCAAAAGCAGTCAGTCGCTTGCACGCAGTTTTGGTTTTTCCAGTGCTGATGCCTTGGTTGGCAAATCAGATTTTGACTTTTTCAATGAGGAACATGCCAGGCCGGCTTACGAAGATGAACAGAAAATCATCAAAACCGGGAAACCCATTATTAACCTGGTTGAAAAGGAAGTGAGAAAGGACGGCTCGGTAGCCTGGGTCAGCACGACCAAGATGCCGTTACTGGACCAAAAAGGTAAAGTTGTCGGCACATTCGGGATCTCCAAGGACATCACCGAAGCAAAGAAAATGGAAATAGAATTACAGCAGCGGAACGAAGAGATGAAAGCACAGGAAGAAGAATTGCGGCAGAACCTCGAAGAAATGCAGTCGGTGCAGGAAGAAATGGAAAGACAGAAAGCCGAGCTTGACTGGGAGAAACACCTGATGGATACCCTCCTCAACAATCTTCCGGAGTATATCTATTTCAAGGACAAGGACAGCAAATTCATTAAGAACAGCCTGTCGCATGCCCGGTTATTCGGAGCTTCTGATCCCAAAGAGATCATGGGAAAGTCGGATTTTGACTTCTTTGCAGAGGAACATGCCAGGCCGGCATTCGAAGATGAACAAAAAATCATAAAAACCGGCAAATCCATCATCAACCTGGTGGAAAAGGAGGTGAAAAAAGATGGCTCCATGTCCTGGGTCAGCACATCCAAGATGCCGCTCTATGACAAGCAGGGAAAAATTATTGGCACTTTCGGGATTTCCAAGGACATTACCGCCACTAAAAAGATGGAAATGGAAATCCAGCAGCGAAACAAGGAACTGCAGGCACAAGAGGAAGAGCTCAGGCAAAACCTGGAAGAGATGCAGTCCATCCAGGAAGATCTCCATCGCCGGATGCAGGAAAATGAAAAAATGAAATCAGACTACCAGAAAAAGGAAAAGGAGCTGCTCAGGAAAATCGAGGAGCTTAAGAAGAAGTGACGAGTGACAAGTGACGAGTGACGAGTGGGTGCAGGTTTCTGTACTGCACTCAATTGTTATTTCCAATCTGTTTTTATCTCCTTACCACATTGATTTTTTCAATCCTCGTCCCCCGGTCCGTTTCAACAGCCAGGATATATAGACCCTCTTCCAATACCGAAACATCTGCCCTGTCCGTTTTTACATGGCTTTCATATACTTTATTTCCCCTGAGATCATATAATCTGACGCTTTTCACGTTCCCCAAAAAACTGAACTGAATGAAATCACGGGCCGGATTAGGAAAGACTTTCAT
>CAYMJH010000169.1:0-8327 GCA_964390385.1 uncultured Bacteroidales bacterium
TTATGATCTGGGACCACAACCGCGATATTATGTTCCAGCGGGCCAATGCGGTTTTTAGTGACACTGTTGCCGCGAAATATGTATGGGGCACCGCTTTTCACTGGTATATGGGAGACTTCTTCGACAATGTGAGACTGGTGCACGATGCCTTTCCTGATAAGGGTCTCCTTTTCAGTGAAGGCTGCGGTTATCCTTTCAGCTGGGAGAATGTAAAAGACTGGTACTGGGGTGAAAAATACGGCGAAGCCATGATCAGGGACTTCAATAATTTCACCAACGGATGGACGGAATGGAATATCCTGCTGGACGAAAAGGGAGGCCCGAACCATGTGAGTAATTTTTGCCTGGCTCCCGTAATATGTGACACGCGCGATGGCAAGGTCCATTATATGAATTCCTACTATTATATCGGTCATTTTTCAAAGTTCATCCGTCCCGGCGCCTTCAGGATTGCCTGTTCATCAACATCCGATGATCTGCTGGCAACGGCATTCATTAATCCCGACGGATCCGTGGCTGTCGTCATACTGAACAAAACGGCGAAAGACATCCGATATAACCTATGGATTGAAGGCATGGCAGGGACACTCAACAGCCCTTCGCATTCCATCATTACCTGTGTCATTCCCTGAAACAGGCCTGTAAGCAACTATTGAAACTATGCCCGACCGACAAGAAATTGAAGCCGTAAAAAGCAAGAATGCCTTCATTATCGACATGGATGGAGTGATATACCACGGCAACAGGCTGCTGCCAGGGGTTATCGCGTTTACTGAATGGCTCATCAAATCGGGAAAGAAATTCCTGTTTTTAACCAATTCCAGTGAAAGAACACCTGAAGAGCTCCAGAAGAAAATGCAGCGGCTCGGGGTGAAAGTACCGAGGGATGCATTCTATACCAGTGCACTGGCCACCGCCATGTTCCTCAATAATCAGAAACCTAAGGGAAGCGCTTATATCATAGGGGATGCAGGTTTGATCAATGCTTTGTATAATGTCGGCTATACCATGAATAACGTGGATCCTGATTATGTTGTGATCGGTGAGACACGCAGCTATTCTTATGAGACCATAGAGAAAGCCGTTAACCTGGTATTGAAAGGAGCCAGGCTTATCGGCGCCAATCCCGATGTTACCGGTCCCGGTGAGCACGGCATTGTCCCTGCCACCAAAGCCCTGATATCCCCCATTGAAATGGCCACCGGGAAAAAGGCCTATTTTATCGGCAAGCCCAATCCGCTGATGATGCGCAATGCCCTGAAGAAAATCAATGCTACGAGGGAAGAATCAGTAATCATCGGCGACCGGATGGATACCGATATTGTTGCCGGAATTGAATCGGACATCGACACGGTGCTGGTGCTGACCGGTATCACCTCAAGGGAGATCATCGATCATTTTCCGTACAGGCCGAAGTATGTGTTGAACGGGATTGCGGACCTGGTGGAGATGATCGTATGAAGGTTTGAAGATTTGACGGGTTTACAGGTTGACAGGTTTACAGATTGACAGGTTTACAGATTGACATAGTATTGTTGAAAATATTCCTGAAATGTTGACCTTGAATCAATATTCAGAATAACAAAGAGTTAAGGCAGAAAAACGAAAGAATGAAAACAGATACGCTAAAGGAACATAAAAAGGAAGTGGCCTATTTCATGAGAAGGCTTTACAGCAAAAATCTTACCACTACTTCAGGAGGCAATATCAGCTGCAGGCCTGATGATGACAGCCTGCTCATAACACCCTCCGCCACAGACAAAGGGAGGATGAAAAGTGACCAGATTATCGTGATGACCATGAAGGGGACGATACGAAAATCCAATTTAAAACCCAGCATCGAGACAGGGATGCATATTGCCATCTATAAGAAGAGGCCTGACATAAAAGCCATTGTGCATGCCCATCCTCCGGTCGCGTCGGCCTTTACCGCACTTCACCGAAGCATAAACTGCACGCTGACATCAGAAGCACGTGCCATCCTTGGTGTTCCCAGGCTGGCTCCGTATGCACTTATGGGCACACCCTTGCTGGCGGAAATTGTGGCTGACCATGCGCTGGATGCCGGGGTGATCCTGTTGGAAAATCACGGTATTATTTGCCTGGGGAACACACTTCTGGAAGCATTTGACAGGATGGAAGTACTGGAAGCTGCGGCAAAGATGACCTTGATAACCGAATTGCTGAAAGAAAAAAAGGAACTCAATCCCCGCCAGTTGAGGGAAATTGACAACCTGCTTGCCTGATCGGATATGAAGCTCAGAGCAGTTTTGTTCGATATGGATGGAGTCCTGGTGGATACGGAGGAATTGACATTCCTTGCGGCCCAGCAAATGTTCAGCGAACATGGGATCGCCGTAACAAAAGATGATTTTCGCCCCTATATCGGCACCGGAGAAAACAGCTATATCGGGAATGTAGCCCGGAAATATGGTTTTCCGGTGGATATCGGTAGAGATAAAAAGCGCATGTACGATATTTTCGGTATGATGGCCAAAGGCCGTTTAAAAGCATTGCCGGGTGCAAGGGATTTTTTAGTTGTCTGCCGGCAAAAAGGACTGAAAACCGCAGTTGCCACCAGTGCCGATCATATAAAAATGATGATCAACCTGCAGGAAGCAGGGTTGGATCAGGTAAATTTTGATGGTTTGATCAGCGGTGATAAAATTTCTTATAAAAAGCCGCATCCGGAAATTTATCTGACGACGGCGGCTGCATTGAGGGTTAGCCCGGATCAATGCCTGGTTGTTGAGGATGCCGTAAATGGCATTGAGTCAGCCCGGGCGGCCGGTATGAAATGCCTGGCCGTCACCAACAGTTTTACACGGGAAGAACTGGGCAAAGCCGATTGGATTTGCGATTCGCTTGAATT
This sequence comes from uncultured Bacteroidales bacterium, assembly GCA_964390385.1. GTDB lineage: Bacteria > Bacteroidota > Bacteroidia > Bacteroidales > UBA10428 > UBA5072. The sequence continues at coordinate 2,873 of CAYMJH010000169.1, forward strand.
TTATCCGAAGGAGGCATTGGAATGGTAAATAAATAGTGAAAAACGAAAAGTGAAAAACGAAAAATGAAAAGAATGCAGGCTACAGGCAACAGACTGATAGATTAGCAGACTAGCAGACCAGCAGACTTCCAGACTGCAAGACTATAAGACTGCACGACTGCAAAACCATATAACATAAATAATAATATCATGAGAATGATCCAACTGGGAAATTCTGAACTGCAGATTACGCAATTAGCATTTGGTTCATGGGCGATAGGTGGCTGGCTATGGGGCGGAGCCGACAAAGACCTGGCAAAAAAGGCAATCCGAAAAGCAATCGACCTCGGAATGACAAGCATTGATACTGCACCTGCCTATGGCTTTGGTCTTAGCGAAGAATTGATCGGCAGTGTTATCAAAGGTCACCGGGATCGGGTGCAGATCCTTACAAAATACGGACTCCGGTGGGATCTGAAGCAGGGCACCTTCTTTTTTAATACAGAGGACAACGGGCATAATCCTGTAGACATGTACCGGTATGCCGGAAGAGACAGCATTATATATGAATGTGAACAAAGCCTGAAAAGGCTCAATACCGATTATATTGATCTCTATCAGATCCACTGGCCTGATAATACAACACCGGCTGAGGAAACGATGGAAGCGGTTCATTCCCTTATCAAAAGCGGAAAAGTTAAATACGCCGGGGTATGTAATTACAGTGCAGGTCTTCTTGACGAGGCCAGAAAGTACCTTCCGATTTGTTCTGACCAGGTGCCTTACAGCATGGTAAGGCGTGATATAGAGACGGAACTGGTGCCCTATTGCCTGGAAAATAAAGTGGGTATTTTAGCTTACAGTCCGCTGCAGCGAGGAATCCTGACCGGGAAAGTCACCCCCGGATCTGTATTCAATGCCGGTGACAGCAGGACGGAAACTCCTTATTATCAACCGGAGAATATAATAAAGATCAACCGGTTTTTATCCTCCATTAAGCCACTGGCGGATAATCGAAATATTACCCTTTCCCAACTTGTGATAAACTGGACAATGCAACAGCCCGGTATCACCGCCGTTTTGGTCGGAGCCCGTTCACCCGGGCAGGTGGAAGAAAATGCAAAAGCAGCCGATTTCGATCTGACAACAGAGGAAATAACCCTGGTTAACCATCAGCTCAGCCGGGTTGAACTGACACTTTGACTCCCTGATACCCTACGAGGGTGCCGGATCATTTTGTCAATTTGGACATTGGAAAATTGAAGGATTAATTATAAAAAAGCCATATTTTCGGGTTAAATTACAGAAAGGATTATTCATGGATGCATTTTCTGCATTGCCGGGTAGTGATGAACTGTTAAAATGGCAGAAAGGCCGGCGTTTTCAGGAGGGGATAAAGGTGAACGCGCACGTTCACACACCTTATTCTTTCAGTGCTTTTGAAAGCATTGAAGAACTGTTTAGCAAAGCCCGGGAAGAAAATATAAAGGTACTCGGGATCAACGATTTTTATGTTACCCACGGGTATGCTGATTTTTACAGGCTGGCCGTGCATCATAAGATATTTCCGCTTTTCAACGTTGAGTTTATCGGTTTGCTGGAAAAGGAACAGACACTGAAACTCCGTGTGAATGACCCGAATAATCCCGGGAGAACTTATTTTTCGGGGAAGGGATTGCGTTATCCTTTTGCCCTGAGCCGGGAAAATGAGATCAGGCTTCAGCAGGTCATTCACAAAAGCCAGCAGCAGGTGGAGCAAATGGTTGAAAAATTACAGCCTTTTCTTCACGCGATCCATGCCCCTTTCAGCATTGATTTTAAAGAAGTTAAGCAATTGCTGGCCAAGGAACTCGTACGTGAAAGGCATATCGCCAAAATGTTGCGCATCAGGATCAATGATTGTTTTGCGGATGAGGCAGCAAAAAGGCAGTTTCTGAAAATCCTGTATGCGGGAAAGGAAAGCAAGGCTGATCTGGACAACCATATTGCTTTTGAGGAGGAATTGCGGGGGAACCTGCTTAAGTCAGGCGGGATTGCATTTGTTCCTGAAAGCCCGGATGTTTTTCTCCCGGTTTCAGCTTTGATTGAACTTATCCTGGATGCAGGAGGAATTCCTTGTTACCCGGTTTTGCTGGATGATAAGAATGGGAAATGCACCGAGTTTGAGGCTGATTTTCAACGGCTAAGCAAGAGACTTCGTGAGTTGAATGTTGGAATGGTTGAACTGATACCGGGAAGAAATGATCTGGGCATGTTGAGATCCTTTGTCAGGTATTTTAACCAGGCTGGTTTTATCGTATTGTTTGGAACCGAACATAACACGCCTGAAATGTTACCACTTACGATAACAGCAAGGGGGAAGGCCGTTCTTGATGATGATTTGCATCGCATCTCAGAACAGGGCTGCTGCCTGGTTGCGGCTCACCAGTATTTGGTATCAAAAGGTCAGCATGGTCTGGCTGAAGCAATTGGCAATCCTGAATGGCACGGAAAAAATGAACTTATTGACCTGGGCCGGGCGGTGATCGAAAAATTTATAAAAGCGTAATCCATGAATCCTGAGCTTAAAGAATTGATTGAGGTCTCCCGTTTCTATGGGGGCAACCATGAATATGTCATTGCCGGGGGTGGAAATACCTCCTATAAGAATGACCGGTTCATCTGGGTCAAGGCAAGCGGGACATCCCTTGCCACCATTGATGAAAGCGGCTTCGTCAGGCTGAGCCGGGAAAAACTCACGATCATCCATACAAAAACCTACAGCAATGATGTCGTAAAACGGGAATCGGAGGTCAAGGCGGATTTGTATGCGGCCATCACCGAAGACCAGCAGGGCAGACCATCAGTCGAAACATCACTGCATGAAGCTATCGGGTATGCCTATGTGGTTCATACGCATGCGACAAGAATCAACGGACTGCTGTGTGCAAAGAATTCAAAAGACACGGTGACCAGGATATTGGGTGATGATGCCTTGTACATTGAATACACCGATCCGGGTTATATGCTTTTTAAAAAGACCTGTGAGAGGATAGACCAGTATCGCGCCCGTGTTGGTAAAGATCCTCAGATCATCCTGCTCGAGAATCACGGCGTATTTGTCAGTGCCGATACAACCGCGGAGATCAGGAAGCTGTATAAGCATATGGATCAGCTGTTGAAAAAGTCGGCCGGGGTTGATCTGCCAAAAGGTGATCAGCCTGTTTCTGAAAAAATAGGGACGGTTCTGCCGGCGCTGCGAATGTTGTTGACACAAGACCGTTCAAAAATTCTTCGCATGCGCAACAACGCATTGACAGCGCATTTTTACCAGAGCCAGGATTCTTTCCGGAAAATACATGCGCCATTTACGCCGGACATCGTAGTGTATTGCAAATCAAAATACCTGTATGTTGATGAAACAGGTACACCTGAATCCATTATATCGGATATCAGGATTCGGCTCGACCGGTTTGTGAAAGAAAACGGCTTTCTGCCCAAGGTCTTTCTGATCAAGGACCTGGGACTGGTAGCTGCGGAGGATAACTGGACTTCGGCCGGTATTGTCCTGGATGTCTTTGAAGACCTTATGAAAATCAGCCTTTACAGTGAGAATGCCGGGGGACCCAGGTTTCTTACCCGTGATCAGATCGAATTTATCGACAACTGGGAAGTGGAAAATTACCGGAGGAAATTGACGGGCGGAGAAAAGTCAGCCAATCCTACAGATCAAAAGATTGTAATCGTGACCGGTGCAGCCCAGGGATTTGGTGAAGGCATAGCGAAGGACCTGATGGAGAAAAACGCCAATTTAGTCATTGCCGATATTAATGAAAAGAAAGGAAAGGAATTGGTTGAAGTGTTGAACAGCCAAGGCAAAAAGAACAGGGCTATTTTCGTCAGGACGGATGTCTCCGATGCAGAATCGGTTAAGAAAATGATGTTTGAGACGGTGAGGGAATTCGGCGGCCTTGATGTGCTGGTGAGCAATGCGGGGATCCTCCGGGCCGGGGATCTTGCCGAAACAGACCCGGAAACCTTTGAGCTGATGACCCGGATCAATTATACCGGGTATTTCCTTTGCGTCAAGTTTGCCGCTGAGATTTTAAAGATCCAGGCGAAATACCACGGGAGTTATTATACAGATATCATCCAGATCAATTCCAAATCAGGACTGAAAGGCAGCAACAAGAACTTCACTTATGCCGGGAGCAAATTCGGCGGCATCGGGCTCTCACAATCCTTTGCGCTGGAGCTGATGCCCTGCAGGATCAAGGTCAATTCCATCTGTCCGGGGAATTTCTTTGACGGACCGCTCTGGTCCGATCCGGTCAATGGTTTGTTTGTGCAATATCTCAGAACCGGTAAAGTTGCGGGAGCCAAGAGCATTGAAGACGTCAAAAAGCATTACGAATCACAGGTGCCGGCAGGGAGAGGGTGCACTGTTGCCGATGTGATGAAGGCCATCTGCTACGTCATCGATCAGCAGTATGAAACAGGCCAGGCGATACCGGTGACAGGGGGACAGGTGATGCTGAGGTGAGGGACGAGGGACAAGGGACGAGGGACGAGTGAAACCTGCCTGACGCAGGCAGGAACGAAAAGTGAAAAGTGAAAAGTGAAAGGTGAAAGGTGAAAAAAATGCAGGCTACAGACTAAAGACTGATAGACTGATAGACCAGAAGACCAGCAGACCAGAAGACAGCCGGACTGCACGACTTTATGAGATTTTATAGTTTTCCGCGAATTCGTAAGAGATATAATTGTCATAGCTGAGGCAGACCTGGGTTGCAAAATCAACAGCGGTGCTTACAATCTCAGCCCATGTGCTTTCATTCAGCTGATTCAGGCTGTCATGGAGGATATCATGTTTATATAAGGAATATACAATACCTGCATTGAAATTATCTCCTGCACCGATAGTGCTGATCGGCTGTATGGTACGGACAGGAAATTGTGACCGCAGGGCAGGCGTATGCAGCCAGACACCTTTCATATGAGCCGTATAGAGGAGGTTAGGAACCTTATCACGGATCTGTTCATAAACCTCTTCCGCGCTGTTTACCCCCATGATAAAGGAGAAATCCTCATTTGACCCTCTCACGATGTTGGCCAGTGCCATGTTTTCAATGATCATGGGCTTGAGTTTCGGCAGATTATGCAGGTGTGATTTTCTGAAATTGGGATCGTAAATGACGATAGCCTTCTTTTTACGGGCCTGTTTGATGAAGCCCAGCAGCTTTTCCCTCACTTCAGGTGTTACCGCATAGATGGAGCCAAACAGCACGATATCGTCGGGTTGAATCTCAGGAAATTCTATGTTCAGGCGGTGTTCAGGGTAAAGCTTGTAAAAATCATAGCTGGCATCGTTGTTTTCATTCAAAAAGGCAAGGGCAAGGGATGATTTTCCGTCATAATAGCGGTAAACATATTGGGTTGAGATGTTATTTTCCTTGAGAAATTTGTCGATCAGGTTTCCCACTTCATCCAGCCCGTA
>CAYMJH010000170.1:0-8276 GCA_964390385.1 uncultured Bacteroidales bacterium
AAGGCTGTTCCTATATTGCAGGATCTTTAAATATGACATCAATGAATATAAACGGATTAACAGGGAACAAATCCTATATTGCCGAAGCAATTGATATACAATCCGTTAGCATCATTTCTGTAAGTGATAATTCCGGTTTATTTATTAATACTGAAGAATTTACGGTTAACGGCGAATTGGAAATACAGCCGGGAAGTATGTTTTGTGTAAACAATAATTCATCTTGCGATTAATTTGTCTGGCATTATTGAATCATATTGAATACAGCAAAACTTCCCGACTGCACGACTGCAAGACTATGTTAAGCTATAAAACTGTTACTGATCGATTTATACTTATATACCTTATGGATCACATCGGCAAACAGGTCGGCGATGGAGATGATCTTAATTTTATCACTTTGATCCTTGAGGGGTATGGAATCGGTAACGCAGATCTCAACGATGGGTGATTTCTCGATTCTTTCATAGGCCGGTCCCGATAATACGGGATGGGTACCGACCACCCTGATACTCTGGGCTCCCTCTTCTTTCATAAGCTTGGCAGCCAGGCATATGGTGCCGGCAGTGTCTATCATATCATCCACGATCACAATGTTTTTATCACGGACATCCCCGATCACCTTGATTTCCTCAACCACATTGGCTTTTTTTCTCAGCTTATAGCAGATCACCATTTCACAGTTCAGGAAGCGCGAGTATGCATTGGCACGTTTGGTACCGCCCATGTCAGGTGCCGCCACTGCAAGATTGTCGAGGTTGAGACTTTTGATATAGGGCACAAACAATGCAGAGCCGTATAAATGATCAACCGGTACATCAAAAAAACCTTGTATCTGGTCGGCATGGAGATCCATGGTCATGATGCGGTCGACGCCGGCAGCCGTAAGCAGGTCAGCGACCAGCTTGGCACCGATTGAACAGCGTGGTTTGTCTTTACGGTCCTGCCTGGCATATCCAAGATAGGGCATGACCGCCACTACCTGGATGGCTGATGCACGCTTGGCCGCATCGATCATCAGCAGCAATTCCATCAGGTTTTCAGCCGGAGGATAAGTGGATTGTATGATAAACACAATGCAACCGCGCACCGACTCTTCGAAGTAAGGTTGAATTTCACCGTCGCTGAATTCCAATACCGAGGTTTTTCCTACCTCGGTGCCGTAGCTTTTGGCAATTTTTTCAGCAAGATATGTAGAGGCGCGGCCGGCAAAGAATTTGATGGGAGCTTTGATCTTCATGAATATGAATTTTCAGGATTATCAGGCGCTGCAAATGTAAAAAAAACCGTGATTATTCATTGTTATGAGAGGCGTAAAATAATGAGATAAATGTTAACAGGGAAGTAGTTAGTAGCTAGTAGAAATGCTGCTGCCGCTGCCGCTGCTGTTCTAGGCTCCTGCCATCAGCTTGTTCGTCCGTTCGATGATTTCAAGCAATTCCTTCCTGCCGTTGCGTGCTACGGAGGATGTGACAACAAAATCGGGCAGGTCTTCCCACGATTCGTGCAGCCTTTCCCTGTATATCCCTAGCTGGCGCTGCAGCTGAGCAGGTGTTATCTTATCTGACTTGGTGAAACACAAAACAAGCGGGATCTGGTTTTTTCCGGCCCACAGGATGAATTCCATGTCATTTTTCATCGGTTCATGCCGGCTGTCCAGCAGAATAAAAAGACAGGCCAGGGATTTCCGGTGCAACAGGTATTCCTGTATCAGCACCGGAAATTTGTTCTTTACGGCTTTGGATGTCCGGGCATAACCGTAACCCGGCAGGTCGACCAGGTACCAGCTTTTATTAATGAGATAATGATTGATACAGCGTGTTTTCCCCGGAGTGGAAGAGGTTTTTGCCATGTTTTTCCGGCCGGTCAGCATATTGATCAGCGACGATTTCCCTACATTGGAACGGCCGGCAAAGGCATACTCCGGATAACGGGACCCGGGGCATGATTGAATATCGGGACTGCTTTTAATGAATTCAACAAGCGGGATCTCCATCAGAAATACTTTGATATCACATCACTGACATTGTTTTCAGTTACATCGCTTTCGATATATACTTCCAGTATCTGTGCACCGGTTTCAGGAACCAGCCTTACATTTTTAATTTCAGCAGGCAGGAGGACGGTTTCTCCCTTTTGCACGGATTCAATCTCCTTTTCATAGTAATGAATACTGAAAGACCCGTCCACGCAAAGGTATACCACAAAGGAATCGATTCCGCCGTAATCCTTGTCAATGCTTTTCTTCAAGTCGATAAAACAAGTGGTGAAGTAATTGCATTTCACCACAGGGTTCGAAACATTAGGGGCTTTCTGATACCGGGTTTTGAATTCCTTGTATTCCGTATAATCAATGGCGTCAAGGGCCAGTTCCGTATGCAACTCCCTTGCTTTCCCCGCATCATCCAGCCGGTCGAAGTCATAGATCCTGTAAGTAATGTCAGCGGTCTGCTGTATCTCGGCAAGCAAAACACCGGCTCCGATAGCATGTATTCTACCTGCCGGCAGAAAAAAGACGTCACCGGGACAGGCCTTCTCCCTGTTCAGGATTTTCTGAAGGTTTTTCTGTGCCAGATGTTTTTTGTACAGTTCCTTGTCAACCGGTTGGTTAAAACCAACAATAATCTCTGCATCCTTCTCGGCATCAATAATATACCACATTTCCGTTTTTCCGAAAGAATGATGTCTTCTCCTGGCCAGTTTGTCATCAGGGTGTACCTGTATCGAAAGTGCATCGTTGGCATCGATAAACTTTATCAGCAGGGGAAAGGTAAGCCCGTATTTTTCATATACGCTGTCTCCCACCAGATCTCCCATATAAACCTCTATTAATTCTTCGAGCGCATTGCCCTTGAGAAACCCGTTGCAGACCACCGATATATCTTTGGGCACTGATGATATCTCCCAGCTTTCGCCGGCTTTGTCGGTTTTGGTTTTTTTGCTGAGCACCTCCCGGAGCCTGGTCCCCCCCCAGATCTTGTCCTTTATTATGGGTCGGAATTTCAGCGGGTATAACCGGTTTATCACAACTTCATCCATCGGTTTTACGTGAAATAAAATATTCTTTTTAACTTGGTAAAGGAATGCAAAAATAATGATTTCATCGGAACACCATCCATGCATGAAAATTTTATCTGAAAATCATATTATACTTTGATACAAAATGCTCACCTCCGTAAAATTCGACAACATCCTGTTTCTTGATATTGAAACGGTCCCCTTATATGCTTTGCCGGATGAAGTTCCGGAACCATTTAAAAGACTTTGGGACAAAAAGTCGTCCTATTTCCGGAAGGAAAATGAGACTCCGGCCGAAGTATACCATAAGGCCGGAATATATGCGGAATTTGGCAAGATCATCTGCATTTCCACCGGGATGCTGGGATACAGAAATCAAAATCCTTGTTTTCGCATCGTTTCCTTTTCCGGTGACCGGGAAGGGGACCTGCTGACCGGATTTAAAGCGCTGCTTGATAAGGTGTCACTCAGGCGTGAGGTCTTGCTTTGTGCGCACAACGGAAAGGAGTTTGATTTTCCTTTCCTGGCGCGCCGGTTCCTGGTGAACGGTCTTGAACTGCCCGAAATACTGGATACTTCAGGTAAAAGGCCATGGGAAACCAGGCATCTTGATACGATGGAATTATGGAAATTCGGTGATCATAAGCATTTTACGTCGCTTGAATTGCTGACAGCTCTGTTTAACATCCCAAGTCCCAAAACTGATATCGATGGCAATATGGTGGCGGAGGTTTATTATCAACAAAAGGACCTGCCAAGGATTGTTGCTTACTGTCAGCGGGATGTAATCGCCATAGCGCAGCTCATACGACGTTTTAAGGGAGAGCCTTTGCTGGCGCCGGAGCAGATCGAGATTGTCGGAGGTCTATAAACAGTAATCGGTAATTGGTAATTGGTAATTGGTAACCGGTAACCAGTAACTTGTAACTTGTAACTTGTAACTTGTAACTCGTAACCTGTAACCAGTAACCAGCACCCGGTAACCGGTTTACGGTTTACTTTTCACTGCCAATAAAATCAAGGACCGCCTCAAGGAACAGTGCAGGCTGTTCGGCATGAACCCAGTGGCTGGCTCCGGGTATCGTAACCACCTTATGGTTCCTGAAATAGTGTTCGATGCATTTCAGATCGTTGTCTCCAATGTAACCTGACAACTGACCCCTGATGAACAAGGCCGGGAAATCCATTTGAAATTCCGGAGCAGGAGGCAGGAAATCGATACCGAGCAGGATCTCGGGAAGATTTTTTTCAATCACGGGAAGGTTCAGGCACCAGTGAAATTTCTTGCGGTTACCCGTTTTAAGGTTTTTAAGCAAAAACTGCCTTATGGCAGGCGATTGGATCGTTTCTGCCAATTTCCTGTCCGCCTCGGCTCTTGAGGTTATCTTATCAAGGTCGATGGATTGCAGTGCCTGAACGATTCTTTCGTGCTGCCGTGTTTCGCTGTGAAGATTACCGGCTTTGTATGAACAGGGTGAGATATCAACAATGATGAGTTTTTCAATCAGCCTGGGATGCCGGGCGGCAAAATACATGGCTGCCCGTCCTCCCATGGAATGTCCCATGATAACGGGTTTAAAAAGGGAATGTTCCACCAGGAATTCGTGAAGGTCGTCGCGCAATGCAGTATAATTATGAACGGGATGATGCGGTGACTGTCCGTGATTCCGGATATCCACGAGGTACACTTCCCGGACGGCCGACAGATGCTTTCCTATGGAAAACCAATTATCAGATGAACCATAAAGTCCGTGCAGGATGACCAACGGTTTCCCTTTTCCCAGCCTGCGGTAAAACAATTCCATTACATCAGCTGTTCAAGGTACAGTTGTATGGTTTTCTCCAGTCCGAAATAAAGGGCATCGGAGATCAGGGCATGTCCGATTGACACTTCAAGGAGATTCGGGATGTGTTGACTGAAATAACGCAGGTTGGTGAGGCTGAGATCATGCCCGGCATTGATTTCAAGCCCAAGTCCGGCGGCCTTCCCGGCAGCCTTTATATAAGGGGCAATGGCCTTTTCGGGGTTCATTGAAAAATTCCGGGCATAGGGTTCGGTATACAGCTCAATGCGGTTGGTGCCTGTGGCTGCTGCCCGTTCGATCTGCGTCAGATCGGTTTCGATGAACAGCGAGGTACGGATTCCCGTACGCTGAAATTCTTTGATAACCTCTTTCAGGAATTCCTCATATTTAATAACATTCCAGCCCTGGTTTGAGGTGATCACATCATGCGAGTCGGGGACCAGCGTAACCTGGTGCGGCTTAACCTCCGTCACCAGGTCAACAAACCGCTGCGAAGGATAGCCTTCGATATTGAATTCTGTGGTAATGACCGGACGCAGGTCGCGGACATCCTGATACCGGATGTGACGCTCGTCAGGCCTGGGATGCACCGTGATACCTTCAGCGCCGAAAGCCTGGCATTTTACGGCAGCCTGCACCACATCCGGAATAGAACCTCCACGGGCATTTCTTATAGTAGCTATTTTATTGATATTCACACTAAGTCTGGTTAATTTCATGTCATTTGTTTTTTACGGAAATATGCGCTACTTTTATTTTTTTGTCTTTTTTGAATGCCGGCTTTCATTGATGTGGCTCACAAAGGTAAGAGATTTTTAAATTCACTGCTATGCTTGCAAAGGATTTGATTTCCGATATAGTTCCGGCTCTCCGGACTTCCGATAACGGACAAAAAGCCCTTTACTGGATGGACATTTTCAGAATTTCGCATCTTCCCATCGTGAATAACGAGGACTTTCTCGGGCTGATCTCTGACAAGGACATATACGATTACAACATGGCGGATGAGCCCATCGGAAATCATTCGCTGTCGCTTTTCAGTCCTTTCGTTACCTACGACCAGCATCTGTACGAGGTTATAGAACTGGCCTCCAGGCTCAACCTGACGGTTGTGCCGGTACTGGACCATAACAATCATTACCTGGGCGTGATCACCCTGAATGACCTGCTGCATTATTTCGCCGATTTCTCAGCTCTTAAAGAACCGGGAGCCATCATTGTCCTCGACATGAATATTCATGATTATTCCTTGTCCCAGATCGCACAGATCATAGAAAGCAATGATGCCAAGATCATGAGTGTTTGCGTTAGTTCCCATACCGCCTCCACTAAACTGGAGGTGACATTGAAGATCAACCGCACCGATCTCTCTTCGATCCTGCAGACTTTCAACCGCTATAATTATATCGTGAAAGGCACTTTCATGGACGAAGATGACATGAACAGCTTTTATGAGAACCGGTATGAGATGTTTATGAAGTATTTGAGTATTTAGAAGTTAGAAGTTAGAAGTTAGAAGATAGAATCAAGAACCAAGACAAAAGAACAAAGATAAGGTGCCTTCTACCATATTCTAGCTACTGGCTACTAAAAAGGCTTCTGCCTCATCCTGTGATGAAGCAGAAGCCTTTGTTTTTATAAGCAATACGGGGTTCGTCAGAATATGTAGGTCAGGGTTCTTGTCAGCCCCGTTTCCACGATCTTTACCGTGATAACATCGGTTACTTCCTCTGCACCGCCGGGGACATAAAATGAACATTGTCCCGAAGCATCGGTTGTGGAGGTTGCACTGTTTGAATATCCGTCGGTGCCGGAGATTTCAAAATATACTTCGATCCCTGATTCCTTGGGACTAACCTGGGCGTATACCGTAACCGACTCATAGGCAGCGGGATTTCCCGGGCTGATCCATACCGACAGCGAAAAGGAATTGTCCTGGCTGGCATGGTCCTTGTCGGTTGTGGCCATCACGACATTCAGTATGTTTTCCGATACCAGGGTGAGCATCTGGTCAAGATAGCCATCGACGTCAATCACATCGATTTCCCATTCGCCTCCCGGTAAAACAAGGTCGATACCGGTATTATCCTCATTATCCTCGGGTGGAGGGTTAACGCCAATGACTACCGCCGGTTGGCCGTCGGTATTGGAATTCTTGTTCTCGGCGATCACAATGTCGGCCAGATCTCCTTTTTCATCACCGTCCATGATCTTGGTTGCACCCCAGTCCATGGCATCCTTGATCCAGTCTTCAGGATCTTCTGATCCCAGGGTTGCATCAAGCAATATTTTAATGGCTTCTCCGGTTTCCTGTCCCAGTTCTGCTTCATCGATCAATCCGTCAACATCAACAAATTCTCCTAATCTTGAAGCAATCTGATCTTTGATTTCTTCAACGACTGCGCCTTTAGGGTCAGTGACAACAAGCTCGGCTTTCTCGGCAAGTTCCTGCGCTTTTTCCACCATATCCATACCCTCACCCAGCGGAGTGGCCAGTTTGGTGGTCTCGATGATTACCTGAGCCCCGGCTTCTATCCCTTCGGCTCCTTCACGGGTAACGATCTTCTGAATGGTCAGGCCCTGTTCCTGGGCAAGGTCGGGGAATGTAGTTTCGGCATTGTGGTAAAAGTCATTGTACATCTGTGAGGCCTGGTTGTCATAATCACCACTTTCGAGTCTTTCCCAGAATTTACTTTCGCTGGAAGCCTGATCTTTCCATTCATCACGCAATGAATTGTAAAGCTGGGTCCTTTCGTTCGGCGGCAAATTGGAGGCCACGGTAAGTATGCGTTCCCGGCTTCTTTCACCGGCCCCTGAAGCCCATTCATAGAATCCGCGAAGGGCGCTTCCGATGCCCATTGTACTTTTCAGCTTTGATTCGTTCTGATACAGCGTCGATTTCTTCTTGGTTTCTTCAATCACTTCAAGGGCTTTGTCAACATCTTCGCTGTATGCTGCGGCCTCAGCAAAGGCAGCCAGCATGGCATCAGCCTGTTTATAGGTGAGATCATGCGTAAACAGCTTTTGCGTATAATTATTTGACATAACGTCAAGGGCATCATACATGGCAGCCTGTTTAACTGCATTTGCCTCCACAATGGTCTCATAGGCTCCTCTCAGTTCTGCTCTCTCTGAACTGCCGTTATTTTTGTCTTTCTCACAGCCTGACATGAACCACAGGGCCATGACCGCCGTGCCCAGCATGAACAATTTATGCCATGCAAATCCACCGTGTTTCTTCACACATGCTCTATTTTTCATAGGTAAAAAATTTGGTATTGTAAATAATCTCTCAACATCAAAAATGTCAATTTCCGATAGAAGTCAAACAAAATTCAGGTGGGTTTGTTGCTTAGGGATACGGTACAATGTTACATAAAGTTACAGCATTTTTACGAGGGGAGCAAAAATGTTGATAACAGAAAAGTGAAAAGTGAAAAGTGAAAAGTGAAA
>CAYMJH010000171.1:0-6982 GCA_964390385.1 uncultured Bacteroidales bacterium
ACAGATTTTTACAAAGCAATCAGCTTCTCGTTTTGATTTTATATAAAACATTAGTAAGTTTGTAAACCAACTTGATATAAACAAAAATTCCGAAATTGTAAAACGAATAATTTTGTATTATGAAAAAAATTAAACTAAACTACTTACCATCAGTTGTTGCTGCAGCATTGATCCTCAGCGGCTGTGCAGGGCTCACAAAGATGAGGGACAATGCACCTACCGTTACTTACCAGGTGAAACCTAACCCGCTTGAAACACACAAGGGTGAAGTTACCGTTACGGTCGATACAAAGTTTCCCGAGAAGTACTTCAACAAGAAAGCCGTGGTTGTTGCAACTCCGGTTCTGAAATATGAAGGCGGACAGAAGGAATTTGAATCCACTACACTTCAGGGCGAATCGGTAAAGGCCAACAATAAGGTTATCCCTTATGCAGGTGGTAGTTATTCATTCACGGGGAACATTCCGTATACTCCTGAAATGATGAAATCCCAGCTTTCCGTCAATATGTCGGCCAGAATAAAGGAAAAAACCCCGATCGAGTTTTCTTCGCCCAAGATTGCCGACGGTGTTATTGCCACTGCAACCCTTCTCCATGTTCAGCCTAAAACTGTTATGGTTGGCGATAAATTCGTAAGGGTAACCCCTGAAAGCTACAAGGCTGACATCCATTATGTCATCAACAAGTATGATGTCCGCAAATCGGAATTAAAAAGCGATGATGTGGTGGCATTCGAAACGGCACTGAAAGACGCTAAAGCTGCAGGCAATAAGCAGCTGAAAGGCGCCAGGATTTCTGCCTATGCTTCTCCTGACGGACCGGTTGATCTGAACGAGAAACTCTCGGGGAACCGTGGAGGTTCAGCGGAGAAATACCTGAAAAAGGCATTTAAAGACAACAAGATCACCGAAGCTGAAGCCGCTGCTTTCCTTAGCATGGCTTCCACTGCCGAAGATTGGGAAGGTTTCAAGGAACTGATGGAGAAATCCAGTATCCAGGACAAGGAACTGATCCTCCGCGTTCTTTCCATGTACTCCGATCCTGTTGTACGTGAAAAGGAGATCAAGAACATATCCAAGGCCTATGAAGACATTGCCGTTGACGTGCTGCCTAAGCTCCGCCGTTCGGTAATGTCGGTTGATGTTGACGTTATCGGTCTGTCCGATGAAGAGATCCTTTCAAAGGCAAAATCCGATCCCGCCTCCCTGAAAATCGAAGAAATACTCTATGCAGCAACCCTCACCAAGGAAGTTGATGAAAAACTGGAAATCTATAAGGCAGCTGCCCAGCAGTATCCCGATGATGCCAGGACCTTTATCAACCTTGGCCACGTTGCCATGAAGAAAGGCCTCACCCCGGTCGCCAAGGAAGCTTTTGAGAAAGCCAAAGCGATCAAGGATGACGAAGTTGTAAAAGCCAACCTCGGTGCCGTGGCCCTTGCTGAAGGTGACCTGGCAACCGCTGAAAACCTGCTTTCCGCCGGTATGAGCGCAGGCGATGCCGCCAGCTATAACCTGGGCATCATCAAGGTGAAACAGGGCGATTATGCTGCCGCTGTGAACTATTTTGGCAACAAGCCTTCCTTTAACGCTGCACTGGCCCAGCTCCTGAATGGCAATAACGACAAGGCCATCTCCATGCTGAATGAAATGGGAGACGATGTTTGCGCCTGCGTATTTTACCTGAAAGCCGTTGCCAATGCCCGTGCAGGCAAGGAAGAAGGTGTGCTCGTCAACCTCCGCAATGCGATCGGAAAAGATGCCAAATGGAAGGAATATGCAGCCAAGGATGCTGAATTGCTGAAATTTGCCGGTAACGAAGCATTCAAAGCCATTGTTTTGAACTGATCTGTGCGTTTATCCACATAAAAAAAGCGGCCCACAGGGGCCGCTTTTTTTATCCCCCGGCCTGAAGCCGGAGGCAACAATTCCTGCCGAATAATGCTCTGTTGGCCTTACCGGGTCAGGGTTATAAATCTCTGACGTAGTGACGGAAGATTTCCCACAAAACTATCCCTGCGCTAACCGCTACATTGATAGAATGCTTGGTCCCCAATTGAGGGATTTCGATGCTCAGGTCACACGCATCCACTACCTCCTGGTCAACCCCGTGGATCTCATGCCCGAAAATTACGGCGTATTTTTTCCCCGGATCAGGCCGGAATTCATGCAACATCACACTGCACTCGGTTTGTTCAACGGCACAGATCACATAGCCTTCTGAACGCAGGCGGGCTATGGCATCCATCGTATTTTCAGCATAGTTCCAATGCACGGAATCCGTCGCGCCCAGCGCAGTCTTATGAATTTCACGGTGGGGCGGCGTAGCCGTTATGCCGCATAATATCAGGGATTCGATCATGAAAGCATCACAGGTACGGAAAACCGAACCTATGTTGTTGAGGCTTCTTACATTATCCAGCATTACCGTCACCGGTATCTTCTTCGCATGTTTATAAGCTTCTACCGACTTACGGTTCAGTTCAGCATTGGCCAGTTTTCTCATCCGCTGTTGTTTTGTTAAGGCGCTTCATTTGTGTGCCGGGACATGGTACCCGGTAAAATGATCTGCAATGTTAATGATTCGAAAGCTGTCAAGTCAGGTTTAAGTTAAAAAAAATAGATATTTTCGTAAGGAAAAATTCACCACAAAAGACATGGATAACCATAAAAACACAAAAGCACAAATGAACGTTCTCATGTTGGATTCATCCGTGAGACTTGCCGAAACTTTCCAACTTTTATTGCCTTTGTGTTCATTATTGCATTCTTTGCTTTAGTGGTGGAAGGTTACGAATCAAATCCGGAGCGATGAACATACACGAATACCAGGGCAAGTCCATCCTGAAAAAATTCAATGTCAACGTACCCTGTGGCGTTGTTATCGACAATCTATCCCAGGCTGAGGCAGCGGCCCGGGAAGTACAGGAAAAAACAGGCACATCAGCATGGGCTGTGAAAGCCCAGATTCATGCAGGCGGCCGGGGGAAGGGCGGAGGCGTCAAAATCGCAAAGAGCGTGGAAGAAGTCCTGCAATACGCCGGCGATATCCTGGGCATGCAATTGGTAACCCACCAGACCGGCAAGGAGGGCAAAAAGGTGAACCGGGTGCTGATAGAACAGGGTATCTATTACCCGGGTGACAATCCGGTTAAGGAGTTTTATATGAGCATTCTGCTTAACAGGGCCAGCGGGAAAAGTGTTATCATCTATTCCACCGAAGGAGGAATGGATATTGAAACCGTGGCCGAGAAAACACCCCATCTTATCTTTCGTGAGGAGATCGATCCCGGTGCCGGATTACAACCTTTTCAGCTGAGGAAAATAGCCTTCAACCTTGGCCTTGCGGGTAAGGCTTTCAGGGAAATGACAGCTTTCATCTCCGCTTTGTACAAGGCTTATGAATCCAGCGACGCATCGCTCTTTGAGATCAACCCGGTGCTGAAGACCTCCGATGATCTCATCTATGCTGCTGATGCCAAGGTTAACCTCGATGACAATGCCCTTTTCAGACATCCCGAATACAGGGAAATGAGAGACCTGTCGGAAGAAGACCCCAGCGAGGTAGAAGCCTCAGCCCATAATCTCAACTTTATCAAGTTAAACGGAAATGTAGGATGTATGGTGAACGGAGCAGGCCTTGCCATGGCCACCATGGACATCATTAAGCTCTCGGGAGGTGAGCCTGCCAATTTTCTTGACGTGGGAGGAACAGCCAATGCACAAACCGTTGAGGCAGGATTCAGGATCATCCTGAAGGACCCATCTGTGAAGGCCATTCTGATCAACATCTTCGGCGGCATCGTCCGTTGTGACCGCGTTGCCCAGGGTGTGGTGGATGCCTGCAAGTCCATCGGAACCCTTCCGGTCCCCGTCATTGTCAGGCTTCAGGGGACCAATGCCGGCGAGGCAAAAACACTGCTCGACCGGTCGGGTTTGAAAGTACTTTCTGCCATATCCCTGCAGGAGGCCGCAGACCTGGTTAAACAATCAGTTTAAAACCTATACATGGCTATGGAAAAGATCATTAGAACCTATGGGGTGTTAATCCTGCTTCTTGCCCTGCAGCCTGCCGAAGCACCCGCACAGTCACAGCAAAAACAAGTGCTCTATTTGTCCGGCACGGATAATGAAAACACCGTGTCATGGGATTTTTTCTGCTCGGCCGGAAGGAACAGCAATGTATGGACTACCATACCGGTCCCTTCCTGTTGGGAACAACAGGGATTCGGAACCTATAATTACGGGCGCGACTATCATACCTACGGCAGAAAATTCAGGTATGCCGATGAAACCGGGATATACAGGCACTCATTCAGGGTCCCTTCAGATTGGAAAGGCAGGGCTGTATACATCGTTTTCGAAGGGGTGATGACGGACGCGGTTGTGCTCGTCAACGGAAAGCCGGCCGGCGAAAAGCACCAGGGCGCATTTTACCGCTTTGAATATGATATCACGGCCCTTGTTAAAACAGGTGCTGTCAATCAGCTCGAGGTCAGGGTCAGTAAAATGTCGGAGAACCAATCGGTAAACCACGCGGAACGTTATGCCGATTACTGGATTTTCGGGGGCATTTTCAGGCCCGTTTACCTTGCATCCTATCCGAAGGCCCACCTGCACCGAACGGCTATCGCAGCTTATGCAAACGGCAGTTTCATCATCGACTTGTTTCCTGAAAACATCAACTCCGGCCATACCCTGGAGGTCATTATCCTGGACGATAAAAAGAACAGGATCGCTTCCGCTTCAGCCCCTGTTCAACCCGGTGATTCCGTTGTGCGCCTTGCAACCGCCGTGAGTCAACCGCGGCTGTGGACCGCTGAAACGCCTGCCCTGTATACGGCCGAAATCAGGTTATATACAAAAAAACAAACGGTTTACAGCACCGCACAGCAATTCGGATTCCGTACTGTTGAAGTCAGACCGGGTGACGGTATCTATATCAACGACTCTAAAATTAAAATGAAAGGCGTCAACAGGCATTGCTTCTGGCCTGAGACAGGCCGTACCCTGAATCATGCCATCAATCTTATGGATGTCAGACTGATAAAGGAAATGAATATGAACGCGGTCCGGTGTTCACACTATCCGCCCGATGCGGATTTCCTAACCCTTTGTGATTCGCTCGGACTGTATGTGATAGATGAACTCGCCGGATGGCAGAATGCCTATGATACCGTTGTGGGAGAAAAGCTGGTAAGAGAGATGGTGATCCGCGACGTCAATCATCCTTCGGTTATTTTCTGGAGCAATGGTAATGAAGGAGGACACAACAAAGACCTGGTCGATGACTATGCCCGTTATGACCCGTCGGCACGAACCGTGATCCATGCACACCACAGGCCCGGGAATGCCATCAATCACATTGACTGCAATCACTACGAGGATTATTACAGCAGCGGCCGTATCCTGAAGGATTCACTCATCTACATGACCACCGAGTTCCTCCACTGCCAGGATGACGGGGGCGGAGGAGCAGGCTTGCATGATTTCTGGGAACAAATGGTAGCCGAATCCAGGTCAGGTGGTGGATTCCTGTGGGCACTCATCGACGAAGGCATCGTAAGGACCGATCTGAACGGTTTAATTGACGTTAACCGTGTTAATGCCAACGATGGTGTGCTGGGCCCGCATCGTGAGAAAGAAGGCAGCTTCTATGCCATAAAGGAGATCTTTTCCCCGGTATGCATCCATACCAAAGACCTCAATGATCCTTTCGACGGCATCCTGCAGATCGAAAACCGTTATGCCTTCACCAGCCTCAGCAGCTGCAGTTTCAGGCTGGAACTGGTTGACTTCAGGAAGCCCTGGGAAACCCGGCCCGGACATATCACAAGGTTTGAGAAAGCCATGGCCGGGCCATCCATATCGCCGGGAACCCGGGGAGAGATGAAACTGGATCTGCCGGCTGACTGGCGGAATTATGAAGGCCTGCTGCTGACCGGCTATGATCCGAAAGGACAGGAGATCTGCCGTTGGAGCTGGAAAATAAAAGACAACCTGTCCATCCTCCATACTGATGCCACGGACGGCGAAGAAGAAAAGGCGACTGCCGCGGAAAATGATTCGACGATCACCATGAGTGCGGCAGGGATAACGGCAGTATTCAGCAAAAAGACAGGACAGCTGGCAAAACTCGAGAACCGGTATGGCAGGCCGCTGTTGTTCCGCAATGGTCCCGTGCTTTGCAGCGGTTCTGCCCGCCTGCAACAGATCCGTCAGTATGACGACGGGGACGGGCCTGTTGTCGAATCACTTTTTGAAGGAGATCTGGCCTTTACCCGGTGGAAAATGCACCGTAACGGCTGGATTAGCCTCGAATATGAGTATTCGCTGAAAGGAATGTTCCCTTTTGCAGGGATCAGCTTCGATTATCCTGAATCCAATATCATCAGTGCCAAATGGTTCGGCAAAGGCCCCGTAAGGGTATGGAAAAACAGGATGTACGGCGTTACCCATGACGTGTGGGAATTGCTGTATAATGATACATGGACCGGACAATCCCCCTGGATCTATCCCGAATTCAAGGGATATTTTGCCGATGTGGGCTGGCTGGAGCTGAACACTGCGGAAGGCAAGCTGTTGATGGTGAGCCGGGAGAAGGACCTGTTCGTGCGGTTGTTCGATTTCTATGCTTTATCCGGTGAAAAGCCTCACCCCGGACTGCCGGCCGGTGACATTTCTTTCCTCGATTGCATACCTCCCACCGGCACTAAAATGGCTACCCGTATCGACGGCAATGCATCGGTGCTGGGACCGGAGAGCGAACTGAACAAACTAGACGGGCCGGTGAGACGGACGTTGTATTTTTATTTCGGACTACCCATGGAACAGTGAAAAATGAAAAACGAAAAATGAAAAGTGAACGGAAGGTAGGCTGTTAGACTGTTAGACTGTTAGACTGTCAGACCAGAAGACCTGAAGACCTGAAGACCTGAAGACCTGAAGACCTGCAGACCAGAAGACCTGAAGACCTGCAGACC
>CAYMJH010000171.1:7082-8255 GCA_964390385.1 uncultured Bacteroidales bacterium
GAAGACCTGAAGACCTGCAGACCAGAAGACCTGAAGACCTGCAGACCAGAAGACCAGAAGACCTGAAGACCTGCAGACCTGCAGACCTGCAGACCTGAAGACCTGAAGACCTGCAGACCAGAAGACCTGAAGACCTGAAGACCTGAAGACCTACAGACCTGAAGACCAGAAGACCTGAAGACCTGAAGACCTGCAGACCAGAAGACTGAGAGAAAATCACTGAATTGCATGCATTACCTTAAATTATTGATTCCTGTCCTTCTGCTGATCGTGAGCAGCTGTTCCGATCGTGAAAAAATTGACCGGAAAGCCCTGGTACAACGTCATAATGTGATCGTTACCGGGATGGATTCCCTCTCCTCCCTTACGGTGGGCAACGGGAGGTTCGCCTTTACCGTCGATGCCACCGGCCTGCAGACCTTCCCAGAGATCTATGAAAAAGGAATTCCCCTGGGCACCCAATCGGAATGGGGATGGCACAGTTTCCCCGACACTGCCGGCTACAGGCCGGAAGAGACGTATAAGCTTTACACATCAGGGGACAGGCAGTCAGGTTATGCCGTTCAGTGGAAGGAACCGTCACGGGAAAAAGCCGCTGCCGACTACCTGAGGCAGAATCCTCATCGGTTGCACCTGGGGATAATCGGCCTGAGATTTCTGACGGATGACGGCAATGAGGCCGGGCCTGAAACAGTGGAGAACATCAGTCAGGTCCTTGACTGCTGGCGCGGTGTCATCACCAGCAACTATACCGTTCAAGGCCTCCCGGTTACGGTTAGAACCTGTTGCCATCATGAGTTGGATATGATCGGCGCGTCCGTCGGAAGCGGCCTGCTGAGAAAGGGTAAAGTAAGGCTGGTTTGGCGTTTCCCATATCCGACCGGAAACCATACGGATTCAGGCTGTGACTGGACCCGGCCTGATCAGCACCAAACAACGATTATCCGCAATGCTTCAGACCATGCAGTCATTCGCCGCACACTCGATACAACGGTGTATGACATCGTAATTGCCTGGTCAGAACCTGCCCGGCTGGTCATGACAGAATCCCATGAAGCAGAACTGATCCCGGAAGGCAAAACCGGTCATTTTTCTTTTACCTGCCAATTCTTACCGGAATACTCAGGTCTCGCCGCTCCCGGTTTTCAGGAAGTGCTGCAAAGCAGCGAAAAA
>CAYMJH010000172.1:0-8248 GCA_964390385.1 uncultured Bacteroidales bacterium
AACCGCCATGGGCCTGCAACAGGTTAAGCATAAACAATGCCCTGAGGGCATAGGCTTCACCTTTATGCCGGTAGTTAAACAGTAAACGGGCCGTATCACTCCTGTAGGACCAGATCACCTTGTCGGTTTCTGCCAGGAACCTGTTCAGGTAAATGATGGCAGTGTAAGAATTTCCCCATTGATCAACGGGATTATTGATGGCAGACCACTGGCCGGTAGCCATGTTGAGATAACCGCTGAATTTATCATTGGTAACGGCATCATCGGTGGCTACCTCGTTAAATGAATAATAATTGGATGGAAGCCTCGTATAGGCATTCATCAGCAATCCCTCAGCAAGCGCCGGGTCATCATAGATGTCTTCCAGTGTCTGATGGTTATCGTCAATCGGTTCAAGAAGGTCTTCACAACCGGCAAACACCATCACAAAGGTCAGCATTATAATTAAATATTTCATATCGCTATTTTTTATATTGTCATTAAAAACCCAACCTGATCCCGAGATTATAATACCTGAACTGGGGAGCGCTGGCGTAATTCAGGTCCAGTATGTCTTTGTTGCCGGAGAAGGTGAGCAGGTTTGATCCCATTGCAAAAACACCGAATTCCCTTACAAAGGTTTTCCTCAGGACGGTTGCCGGCAGGTCGTATGAGACCTGGATCTTGCTCAGGTTAAACCGGTTGGTTTTATAGATCCAGAAATCGGAATACCTGAAATTGTTGCTGTTCTGTTGTGAACTTAAGCGGGGATAGGTGGCGGTGTTTTTTGTGTCCTCTGTCCATCTGTCAAGCACAATGGCGGAGTATTTGTTATCCCCGTCCACCCAGTAGTAATCGCTGGTCTTCATCCCATTCCCGCCCATGGAACCTGTTCCCAGTATAAAAACGGTAAAATTCCCGTAGTTGACAGAAAAGTTGAGGCCGTAACTGAAGGGAGCTATCCACCGGCCGATCTCCACTTCATCCCGAATATCGATGATGTTATCGCCATTCTGATCGATGTACCTGATGTCGCCCGGCTGCACTTCGCCGAAAGCCTGTTTGGAATGACCGGTTATTTCAGTATCGTCCATGAAAAAGCCGTCGCTTACCAGTCCGAATATGGCATCCACAGGCTTGCCGGTCCTGTTTTGATAGGCGTCGGTAAACAGTTCATCACGTTTAATGACCTTGCTGTTGGCATAGGTGGCATTGATTCCCAGGTTAAAAGTTGCCTCTCCGGCTTTCCTGTTCACATTCAGCATAACATCAACACCAGTGTATTGATTGCTGTTATAATTGGTATAGGGCACCAGGGTGCTGAAATAGTTCGGGTACAGTGAGAACTGTTGTGTAGGCAGGCCGTCCATCCTTACCACGAAGAAAGTTGTCTCGAGCCACAGCAGTTTTTTGAAGAATGCACCCTCAAGGCCCACATTGAATTCTTTTCTTTTGACAAAGGACAGGTCCGGATTCGCTCCCTGCATCGATGTGGTTGCCCGGTTGCTGTAAGCTCCGTCATACCAAGCAAACCAGCCCTCTGATGTATATACGTTCTTGTATAAAAAGTAATCGCCGATTTCCAGGTCGGTGTTAACAATGCCTGCGGAAGCAGTGAGTTTCAGGTGGTCAACCGAAGCAGCACCGGCTAGGAAGTCTTCTGAGCTCATGAGCCAGCCCAGCGATATGGTGGGTGAAAAGGCCGATCTGTTGCCCTCGGGCAATTTGGTTGAGTTGACCAGGGCCCCGCTGAAGTCAAGCCAGTACCTGTGGTCATAGTTATATCCCAGTTGCAGGCCTAAATTGGCATTGGTTGAGGGCTGGTATACCCTGTTCCGGGCAATGGAGGTCCCCGATGCAACCAAAAGGCCCGAAAAGTTGTGAACCTCGCTGAAGGACCTCATATAATTGAACATAAGTGAAAATCCCAGGTTCCGTGTCTGCGCCGTGCCACCTATGTTCTGGGTACCCGGACGCGCATCATTTCCGTATTTTTCCAAACCTGCTATGGTTCCTGAACCCGGTATACTATCCCAGGTGGGAGCATAGACTGAATATTCATTAATGATAGATTGATTATAGGAGTTATAATAATCTGCATTCAAACGGGTATGGAACGATAAACCTTTCATCACGCCGTTGAGGTCTACATTGATCCCGTTGGTCACCTGCAGTATACGGCTGATATACCGGTTGTATCCGCCGACATACAGATCGGCAATGGGATTGGTCATATATTCCTGGGTGCCGCCCAGTATGTATTGCCCGTCGATGATATTCTTGCTGTTTTCCGCCAGCAGCAAAGCATCGGCAGAGTCCGGTGCGATCATACCGATGGGTACCAGCGGGGCATATTTGTTGGGCAACAATGTGGCAGCGCTGTTCCAGTAATCTACGAGTCCGCGTCGGCTGTTGACCAAAACGGCTGATACGTCAACCGTACTTGTGATAAAACTATTGATTTTCAGGTCAACATTTCCCCTGACATTGAACCGGTCGTCGCCTTCTTTTTTGCCTTCACCGATATTCAGCAGCGTGGAATTATTGGTCCAGCCAAGATTGGAGTAAAACCTTGCATCGTTGTTCCCCCCTGAGAATGCAGCGCTGACGTCATAATTATTCACATATTTGTTAAGGTATTCTGAAGCATAATAATCGATATCAGGATACCTGTAGCGGTTTCCGTTGCTATAGAGATCAATCGTTTCATCATCATATAGTACCTGCAGGCCATCATTCAAACGGGCCTCGTTATATAGCGTCATGTATTCAGCTGATCCAAGGTATTCCGGGAACAGTTTCGGAGTTGCCAAACCGGTATTGGCCCTCACCGTGATTTTTCTGTCGTAGGCTCCGCCTCTCTTCGTCGTGATCAATATGACCCCTTTTGCCGCATGGCTGCCGTAAAGGGCTACAGCGTTCACGCCTTTGAGTACGGTGATCTGTTCAACCTCGTCAAGTCTTACATCACTGAAATTGCGCGGGATGCCGTCGATCATTACCAGGGCATTTTCCAGTCCCCAGATGTTATCGGCCCATAATAAACCTCCGACCCTGCCGTACATTCCGTCTGCCACACCGGCACTGTAATCGCGGTTAATATATTCTCCGGGATTCAATACCCCGATGGCTCCCGGAAGATCCTTTCTTTCAATCGTCTTATAGGCAACGTTTACCAATTGCCCGACACTGTCCCGTTCCAGTATGATCTTTTCAATCCCGGCTTCGGCTTTCACAGCCCGGGACGCAAATCCTTCTGCGGTGATATATAACATGGTTTTTACCGGAACGGTGATGATGAACCTGCCCGCCCCGTCAGTGTATCGTATGACACGGCCTTCGTCCCCGAAAACGGCAGCGTCGGCAACAGGATTACCTTCGGGATCGGATACCAGGGACTCCACCGTAATTTCTTGATTGCCTTGCCCTCTTGCCTCCGCTGATAATAATAACAGCGCTGCACAGAAAAGCATAAATATTTTTAAATATTTCATCTGTTTATGTTTTAATTTTTAAAGGTCAGATGATACTCGCCAAAAAGAATCCATTTGTTATGATAGGAAATCATGGCTTGTTTCATCGGTATCTGGTCTTATGTTGTATATTTTTTACCATCCAGGGTTTTGTCCGAACTCAGGATAAATGTTCACCTGTTCCTGCGGCAAAGGCAGCCAGTAATGTTTATCATCGAATACACGGGTCACCACAACGCGCTCCACCATGTTAATGGGTTTGCCGTCAGGTCCGCGGTCAAAATCAATGGCGGTTTTTTCCCTGTACTTTCGCTGTCCCGCGATCATCCACCGGCGCAGGTCGCAAAATCGGATATTGGCTTCACACATGAGTTCTACTGCCCTTTCCCTGATAAGTTCGCTCATAAAAGCTTCCTGTGATCCAAGGTACCTGGCATCCACCCCCGGCACACCGGCCCTGGCTCTTACAACATTCACGGCGTCCTCCGCGGTCAGCACATAATCCCCGTTCCCCGGGTAACTGCTTTGCGGTGTTCCGTATCCATACAGCACTGCTTCGGCGTACATGTAGTATACATCAGCCAGCCGCATGAAACCGGGCAGCATCAGTTTATTGGGGGCATTATCCACATTGTTGCCGCTGTTGGGATAGAATTTTTTCATCATATAACCGGTGCGGCTGCCGCTGAGGTCATTACGGTAATTTCCCCCGGTATAAAGGTTGGCATAGCGCCTGTTGTCATCGGCAGCAGTTCCTCCCTGGATCATTTTTACGCCGTCGTAAACGATACTCTCGTAAAAACGGGGATCGCGGCCGGTCCACGGGTCGGCAGGATCATAACCCGAACCTTCTGCATCGATCGGCAATCCGTTTGCCATGCCGAAGTTTTTAACATAACTATGGGTGGGCGAAACCATATTGCCGTCACCGCCCAGTACCTGCGGGTGATGCAACGATGTGGTCACATCATAGTATATGTTATTGTAATAGTACCTCGGTGTCATAAGCGATTCAGGGTATCCGGGAATGTCGCCGTTCAGCGTGTAGAAATTCTCATAGTACCGGTCCCATTCTGTCAGCTGATAGAAAGCATCTCCCGCGTGCGAAAGATACAGGCACTTGTAGAATGCTTCAGCTGCCTGTTTGCACAATTCGGCATCATAGGAAGCATTGCCGGTCGATACCTTGTTCATCAGCGGGCTTGCAGCATACAGCAGGTTTTTACCCAGGTAGGCATAAGCCACTGATTTGGTCACACGCTGATCATTATTGCCCTGTGTTTGCTGACCCACAGTTGTGTTGTCCCAGTCGGCCGGAAGCAGCGCTGCAGCTTCCTCCAGGTCTTTGGCGGCCAGCAGGGCGGTTTCCCGGTAGGAAAGCCGGGGTAGGTTCAACTGTTCGGAGCCCAGTACCTTATCGATATAGGGAAGCCCTCCCCAGAAACTCATCAGCTGGAAATGGAAGAAACCGCGGAAGAACAGCAGCTGCCCTTTGATGATGTCTTTCTCTTCCTGGGTCCCTATGAGCATTTCGAGATTGGCCAGGCCCACATTGGCCTTGCGGATTCCATACCAGGCCAGCGGCCATAATCCTTTCTGCGTCCATTCACTGGTTGCGGTAACCGCCCCGTTGCTGGCCATAAAATAGCTCTGGTTCCACCCCCATGCCGTGGTGTACCAGTACCAGTAGTCGCCGTTGTCAAAATGAACATTTAACCTCCAGTCAACGGTGGTGGCCAGAATCTCGTCTGCAATATTCCAGTCTGCCACATAAACTGACCTGGTATAATCGGGAATACAATGGTACATTTCTTCGGTAAATCCCTGGAAACTTTTAAATGTGCCAAAGACCTCCTTATCGGATATGATTGCCTCGGGCGATTTGTCCAGGTAGTCTTCGCAGGACATCATGAGGATGCCAATGGCAAACAAACCCGCCCGTAATACACTGATGATGTTATTATGCTTTATCATGATCTGATAGTTTTTACAGAACAATATTCAATCCTAAGTTTATGCGCCGCATAGTAGGGTATGCGCCCCCTCCGCCCGATCCGCCGATATTGGATTCGCGGTCATCAGGCATTTTGGTCCATAACAACAGGTTGTTGCCGTTCAGAAAGATCCGCATGGACTTCATACCGATCCTGTTTACAAAGCCTGACTCGAGGGTGTAGGCAATTTCAGCATTCTTCAGGCGCAGATAAGAACCATCATACGCGTAAAAATTACCGTACCGGTCGAATTTCTTTGAATATCTTGGCACAAAAGATTCTGCATCCTGCTTATCTTTTGTCCAGTACTCCCCTTGTTCATACACTACATTCACCTGCTTGTTGAAATTGCCGAAACCCACATAACGGGTTACGTTGCTTACGCCATAAAACTGCACGTATAAACTGATCCCTTTGTATTCGCCGCCAATGCTCCAGTTATAGGTGTTTTGGGGCCTCTCAGGATAGCCATTGGGTGCCTCATCATATCTGTCTATGATCCCGTCGGCATTGAAATCGATAATATTGTATTCACCGGGCAATTTGAGGTCGTCATTCGCCTCCCATCGGGTACTGCCATATACCTCATCCCAGGTGTTCATAAAATCGCCCAGCAATTGCGACCGGTACTGGCCGATCTGGTAACCTTCCTTTTTCTGGTAGGCAGGCAGCAATTCAGGGTCGTCGGCAAAAATGATCCTGTCTTTGGCATGGGTCATGGAAATATTGGTCCATAATCTTATCCCTGCTGCAAAACGATGGTTCAGTTTCGTTTCAATCTCATATCCTTTGACTTTTACTTCACCAAGGTTAGCCGACGGCGGTATTCCGCCCAGGTAGTCAACGACGGCCCTGTCTGCTCCCCTGATCAGAATTTCTTTGCGGTAGTCGTTGAAAATATCCACATTTCCTTCAATCAGCCTGTTCAGGAATGAAAATTCAAATCCAAGGTTTTTCTTTTCTACTGTTTCCCAATGGATATCAGGATTACCGATAGCGCCTTCTTTATACCATGCATAGGGACTGGTGGAATTCCACATACTGCCCAGGTGGGACTGGCCTCCGTAGGTCCAGTTCGTCGTGTATAGCCAACGCAAAGTTTGATCGAACTCATCCAGCGTCAGCCTGTCATTTCCGACAAGACCGTATGATGCCCGGATTTTGAACCTGTCAAGCCATGTAAGGTTTTGCATGAATTTTTCATTGCTCAGCATCCACCCAATGGCCGCTGAAGGGAAGAAATCAAACCGGTACCCCGGTCCGAATTGTTCAGAGCCGTTGTATGCTCCGTTAAATTCAACAAAATACCTTTCGGCAAAATTATAGGTTGTCCTGAAGACCCAGTCTTCGCGATACATCGGGAAAATGCTTCCTTTTGCCCGCTGGTCACGGCTGAACAGCCCCATGAGCGTAAGGTTATGCCTTTTGATCTGTTTCTCATAGTTCAGCTGGATCTGGTAGAAGGTCTTTCTAAGTGTTTCCCCGTCCCTCATTCCGTCGGTGCTGTCCGACCATTCCGGTGTAATGTAATCATACTTGGTTGCGCCATATACCTGGTTCCAGGTTACGTCTCCCTCGGGGGAGATCCATTTTTCAACTCCGGTGCCCCAGTTATGCCAGATACCGCCCCAGGATAAAAATGAATTGTCGAGTGAGAAGGTGCCCTTTGCACTGAGCCCTTTCAACAGCATACTCAGGTCCTGGTTAAGCGTAAAGTCGGTATTGATCACGGAGGTCTTCACATTCCTTACTCCCTGGGTGGAAACATTTTTAACGGAATTCTGCACATCAACCTCATTGGCGGGCCAGAATCCCCAGGTACCGTCGCTGTATTGAACCGGGAAGGCATCGGGCGGGTTTCCGTAGGCGGCCTGCCATATGGTATATTCGAAGCCCGACCAGGTTTCCTTTTTCACGGCATGGGAACCGGAAAGATTCGTTGACAGGGTTGTGGATTTTGTTAATTTAAAGTCGAGGTTACTCCTGAAATTCAGCCTGTCGTAGCCGTACCCCGGAGTATATCCCTGGCCGTTATCCCTCACGTTCATAAGATCCCCTTCCTTCAGGTAATCCATGGAGGCAAAATAGGCAACCAGGGATGATCCGCCGGAAATGCTGATATTATTATTGTATGACATGGCGTAATCCTTGAACGACTCTTTCTGCCAGTCAACGTTGGGATATCTTTCAGCCTCTTCGGGGCTTGCCGGGTTGCGATACTTGTCCAGCTCCGCAAACGGAGTATAGGCCTGAAATAAGGCAGGATCCATATTAACCTCCCTTTCTATGGCCATATTTCGCACTCTTAGTGCGTCATAGGCGTCATACTTTCCGGGTATCCTGGAAGGTATTTTCATGGTCACATCGGATGACACCCTGATATTTACCTTGTTTTCAGAACCGCGCTTGGTGGTAATGAGAATAACCCCGTTTGCCCCTTTAACGCCAAAAACCGCGGTTGCTGATGCATCTTTCAGCACCGATATGCTTTCCACGGATTTGAGGTCGATCTGGTTCATGGGGCGCTCAATGCCGTCGATCAGCACGAGCGGGTTGCCGTAATTCCAGGTGCCCTGGCCCCTGATATAGATGATGGGATTTTCGTCACCGGGTTCGCCGGTACCCTGCAGGGTGATCAAACCCGGGATATTGCCGGTAAGGGCCGCGCCGATATTCGACACGCCGCCTGACTTCTCCAGCACCGCACCTGTGGTTTGTGAGATTGCACCCACCACGCTCTCTTTTTTCTGTCTTCCGTAACCCACGACAACAACTTCACCCAGCTCAATTTCATATTCCTTT
>CAYMJH010000173.1:0-8147 GCA_964390385.1 uncultured Bacteroidales bacterium
CTGTTTCTGTTTCTGATTTCCTCCTCCCGCTCTCTTTCTGTTTCTGTTTCTGATTTCCTCCTCCCGCTCTCTTTCTGTTTCTGTTTCTGATTTCCTCCTCCCGCTCTCTTTCTGTTTCTGTTTCTGATTCCTTATACCCTGGCAGGGTGTCTCAGCGGGATTTCAATCCAATCTTTTCAGTTTTTGTATATTATATTCACTTTTAATGACCTGCCAGTTTTCGTCAACCGGCCAGGTTTGCGTGAGGGTGTCATTATGGATCTCCAACAACAATCTGAGGGTGGTTCCCACTACTTTCTGGTCGGGAAAATATAATACATTTTCTTCGTAATGGTTCCCTTCAATCCTGTAGGTCCCACCGCCGCAATTGTCGACAAAGGCTGTGTCTGTTTTATAACGGCCTGCAAAACTATAATAGCCTTCTGACCATATTTTTATTTCACTGCCAGTGAAACTGCCGGGGAATTTCCACATCAGTGAATCTCCGGCTGTGCGTTCCCAGCTTACTACCTGCCATGCGCCCTCCATGGGCGATGTTTTCTTCGAAGTGCAGCCAGGAAGGATCATCACGATCAACAGACAAAAAAGAATTCTTGTTTTCATAGTTTAAGGATTTAGTCAGCATTAAAAGAGAAATTTACTACAGAAACAGGCCAAAGTCAAGCTTTATGGTGAAATTGTTTGATAATCAAGAGGAAGAGTTAAAGGGGAAGGGAAAATCAGAGCGGGAAACAGAGCGCAAGAGCGGAGTGTATTCACTCTTCGCTCTCTTTCTGTTTCTGTTTCTGTTTCTGTTTCTGATTAAAGTATATTTACATTTTATAAATAAATATTATATTTACATTTCTTATTTAAGACAAAATTGATTATGGTAACATTCACCAGTACAATTCCCGATGACTTGTCGAAGCAGCTTAACGAAAAAGCCAGGGCGTTGTCAATGCCCAAAAACAAGCTTATTGAGAATGCCCTGAGGCTCTACATAGAGCACCTCGAAAGGGCCGAATACATCAGATCTTATCAACAGGCATCAGCGGATAAAGACATCCTGTTGGTGGCGGAAGAGGGTATGTCCGACTACCTGAAACAGCTGGAGGGATGAAACAGGGTGAAATATGGCAGGCGAATTTAAACCCTGCCAAGGGCAGTGAACAGGGAGGATCCAGGCCTGTCGTGATCCTGAGCGGTAACCTGCTGAACCGGCATTTGCCTGTTGTTATTGCAGCTCCGCTGACAACCAAAATAAAAAGATACAAAGGAAATCCGGTTTTAAAGCCTTCTGAAACCAACGGATTAAGCCGGGAATCTGAATTGCTGGTGTTTCATATCAGGTCTGTTTCAAAAGACCGGCTGGTAAAAAGAATCGGAAGTATCAATCCTTCAGAACTAAACCTTGCCATTAAAACCCTGAACGATATTTTAAAATACTGAAAATCACTTCCACAATTTAAACAACTGATTGGGGCTTTACATGCATCAATAAAAAAATTATTTTTTCTATTTTGATCAACTAAAATAATTCATCTCTCCGACACCCCGAAATGAATCAGAGCGGGAAACAGAGCGAAAGAGCGGAGTGTATTCACTCTTCGCTCTCTTTCTGTTTCTGTTTCTGATTCATTCAGTACGCCTCCGGCACGAAGGTCTGGTCGGTAATGGGCGGCCGCACGTAAGCCTTTCGCGGCTTGCGGGGCGGCAATTTCATCGGCCTGGGAGTGAGATCCTTATAGGGGATAAGGCTCAGCAGGTGGGCTATACAGTTCAGCCTGGCCTTACTTTTCTTGACTTTACTCATAATATTTTGCTTATGAACCCGTTATAACAATGATACCGGACCGGATCCGGCCTGTTGATATAAAATTAAGGATTTCTGCTTAGCCTGAATGATAATCATCGGGTTTTTCTCAGCTTGCCATCTAAACCTGGCTTATTAACCCAGGTGCCTGTCCTGGTTAAATACTTAAAATCCTATTAAAAAACCGGCATCTCAGAAACGGCCAACTTTAAAATTTTCGTATCTTGTTAAGGGATTCGATGAGCGAAAAGAAATATCGTTACCTGATGAAAATTGCCTTTATAACATTCCAACAAACAAATGATATCAACAACTGGTCAGGCACTGTTCATTATATATATAAAATGCTGCAAACCAGATATGGCCATATCACAGTCTTTGACAGCATTGAAAAAAACCATGAACTTCTTGCCCTTCCCCTGAAAATATACAATAAAATACTGAACCGCAGCATAGAGTACCAGCGGAATCCCTATTTCCTTAAAAGAATCTGCCGTGATCTGAACAAACAGTTCAGCAACCGGAAGTTCGATATCGTGTTTTCACCCGGAAGCCTGCCGTTTGCATACCTCGAAACCGATGCGGCAAAGGTATTCTGGACGGACGCCACCTTTCACCAGATGCTGGATTATTACCCGGAATATTCCGGACTGCCAAAATCGGCTGTAAGCTGGGGCAATATGCATGAAAAGCTGGCGCTGAACAATGCCGATCTGGCTTTCTACACGAGTGAGTGGGCAAGGAATTCAGCTGTTTCTGATTATGGCATCCCGGAGGAAAAACTGGTTGTATTGCCCTTTGGCGCCAATATCGACGAAAAGTTGGAACCGGACGAAGTTCATCAGTTGATACGGAAACGTACCTCAGATCCTGTCATCCGGTTGCTCAGCATTGGCTCCGACTGGCATAGAAAAGGATTTGACTTCACCATTTCCATCGCAAAGGAATTGCACGACAGGGGAGAAAAAGTTAAACTGTCAATCGTCGGCATCAGGCCGCCCCGCAAATTAAACCTGCCGTTCGATTTTCAATGCCACGGAAGGCTTGACAAATCAAACGCACAGGATAAACGAACCCTGATCAGGCTTTTTAAAGAATCTCATTTCTTTCTGTTGCCCAGCAAAAACGAATGCCTGGCTGTTGTATTCGCCGAAGCCAGCAATTTTGCCCTGCCCTCCATAACCCGCAATACCGGCGGCATTACCAGCATGGTCTCGCACGGCAGAAACGGATACGTATTGGATTATGATGCTCCGGCAAATGAATATGTTACCCTGATAGCCAATACCTTTAAGAACCGAAATGCGTATGCCGCTTTATGCCAAAGCTCCTATGAGGTATACAATGAAAAACTCAACTGGGAAAAGATAGCGGTCAATTTTGACAGGCATATCAGTAAACTGTTAAAAACGGGTTCCTGACAGGAAAGTATTATAACAGCACGATCTCATTATCCTGTTTTTTATAGCCTCCCGGCATGGGCCGTAACCGTAGACCCGCATTTCGCCCCGTATGGATTGAATGACATAAAAAGCAAATTCTTTACGGATTTTTCCAACTTCCTTTTACCTTTGCAGCCATTCCCTGCAATGATCATTCAACTCCTATGCACAAGGAAAAACACCCTTCGGGTTTCAATAAAAACACGCTGTTGTTTATCATCATCCTGACCTCCGTTGTCAATCCGTTTCTCGGCGCCGCTGTTAACATAGCCCTGCCCCGGATCGGTGAAGAGTTTTCCATGGACGCCATCGCGATAAGCTGGGTGGCTATGGGCTTCCTGCTTTCATCGGCTGTTTTCCTGGTGCCTTTCGGAAAGGCCGCTGATATCATGGGCCGGAAGAAGATCTTTCTGTACGGGAATATCCTGGTTGCCCTTTCTTCACTGTTTTGCGCACTGTCTACATCCGGCTCCATGCTGATCATCATCCGCATTGTGCAGGGTGTCGGAAGCGCCATGACATTTGCCACAGGGATGGCCATCCTTACCTCGGCCTTCCCTCCCCATGAACGCGGTAAAGCCCTTGGCATCAACGTATCGGCAGTCTATATGGGTCTGTCCATTGCACCATTCATTGGCGGCATACTTACCCAAACCCTGGGATGGAGAAGTCTATTTATTGCCACCCTTCCTTTTGCTGCCCTGGTCATAATCCTGATTATCCTGACCATTAAAACCGAATGGGCCGAGGCAAAACATGAAAAATTCGATTTCACGGGATCCCTGATTTTCATGATAGCGATCTCTGCATTAATGATCGGTTTCTCAAAACTGCCGGAGACTCATGCCTGGATCATTACAGGAACGGGACTGATGGGAATGGCCGTGTTCACCCGCGTGGAACTGAAGCAACCATGGCCTGTGCTGGATATCGACCTGTTCAGAAAGAACCGTGTTTTCGCCTTTTCCAACCTGGCTGCCCTCATCAACTATGCGGCCACTTTTGCCGTTTCCTTTATCCTGAGCCTGTACCTGCAGTACAGCCAGGGACTGACTCCGCTGGAGGCCGGATCGATAATGGTCACCCAGCCTTTTATCATGATGCTGGTGGCAAGCATCTCGGGGAGGCTTTCCGACACCTATGACTCCCGGATATTGTCATCGCTCGGGATGGGGATCAGCGTGATCGGACTGGTCATGCTCTCCTTCCTGGATGGCGCCACAGGAAAAGCTTACATCATAGCAAGCCTGGTTGTCCTCGGAACCGGATTCGGCCTTTTCTCTGCCCCCAATACCAATTCGGTTATGAGTTCCGTCGCTAAAAAATACCTGGGAGTGGCTTCGGCCACGGTGGGCACAATGCGGCTAACAGGTCAGATGATGAGCATGGGCATCGCCACCATGGTGCTGAATATCTATATCGGGAAATCCAGCATCGGACCAGAGAACCAGGATCTTTTCCTCTCCAGCGTGAAAGTTGTTTTCCTGCTGTTCGGAGGGCTGTGTTTCCTCGGGGTTTTTGCGTCGCTGGCACGGGGGAAGAAGGGACAAGGGACAAGGAGGGGAATAGCGGCAGGAGACAGCGGCAGTGAGCAGCGGAAAACTCCCTGACCAGGAGACCAGAAGACCAGTAGCCCAGTAGACCAGAAGACCAGAAGACCAGTAGACCAGAAGACCAGAAGACCAGAAGACCAGTAGACCAGAAGACTGCATCACCAAATCACCAAATCATGAAATATTATAATTGGGGCATCATCGGCACCGGCTACATCGCCCGTAAGATGGCTGAAGCGCTTCCTCTTGTACCGCAGTCGAGGCTCTATGCCGTCGGATCACGTTCCGGGGATACCGCTGCGGAATTCGCCCGGGAATACGGGGTTGTAAAAGCCTATGGCAGTTATGAGGAACTGGCCCGCGATCCCGATGTCGACATCATCTACATTGCCACGCCCCATAACCTGCATTATGAGAACACCATGATGTGCCTGGGCCACGGTAAACATGTGCTGTGCGAAAAGCCCTTTGCCGTTAACGGCCGCGAAGTACGCGGGATGATCGGCAAAGCAAAAGAGAATAACCGGTTCCTGATGGAGGCTTTATGGACCCGGTTTTTACCCGGAATGATCAGGGCAAAAGAAATGATCGATGAAGGCCTGATCGGCAGGATCAGGCTGCTGAAAGCGGATTTCGGCATCAACGTTCCTTTCGATCCGAACCACCGTCTCTATAACCGGCAACTGATCGGAGGCTCCCTGCTTGACCTGGGCATCTACCCGCTCTTTTTATCCCTGCTCCTGCTCGGGAAGCCGAAAACCATCAGGGCCCTGGCCGGGATAGGAGCCACCGGAGTTGACTACAACTGCAGCTTTACACTGGGATATGAAGGCGAAACGATTGCAGTCCTGTATTCTTCTGCAGTCGCAAAAACTGACGTTTCGGCGGCTGTATACGGAGAGAAAGGGACCCTTGTTTTCGACAACTGGTGGTATATGCCTGTGCCGGTGAAAATGATTACCCCCGAAGGCAGGGAAGTCCCCCTCACAGCCAATGCCGTCGGCAACGGCTATAACTATGAAGCGGCCGAAGTGATCCACTGCCTTGAAAAGGGCCAGACCGAAAGCCAATTGATGAACCTCGATTTCAGCCTGCTGCTGATCGATACCCTGGATGCCATTAGAAAGGAGATCGGATTGGTGTATGAGAGAGAGGCCCCCTAAAACCCCCAAAATGGGGGACTTTCCCTACCGCCCGCGGCCTTCACAGAGCAGTAAAGATTGTCCTGCTTATATAAAATCTTTTATCGTACTATGAATCTATTTTGATCGCTGTAAAAAGAACATTGTCTTACATCGTCCTTCCCTGAATTTGATTATTTTTAAACCCCGCAAACAAAGTGAATTAACATGTGGCAGTTATTTATCGGAAGCGTCGCACTCAGCGTCATCCATGCACTGATTCCCAATCATTGGCTGCCGCTGATCGCCATTGGCAGGACTGAAAAATGGACCCGGCGTGAAACGCTGTCAGCTACCCTTATTACCGCGCTGGCCCATATCGCCAGTACCATCATCATAGGAATTGCCGTTGGATTCATCGGATACAAATTATCCGGTTCCTTTGAACTGATATCATCCGTTATTGCACCCCTTGTATTGATTGCCCTCGGACTGGTCTATGTCATACTGGACCTGCGCCATGCCGGCCGGCATGAACACGGGCATCTTTCCGTCAGCAAAAACGCAAGATCACGGTTTGCCATCCTGGCATCCCTCAGCCTGGCCATGTTCCTCTCACCCTGCATCGAGCTGGAAGCCTATTATTTCCAGGCAGGAACGTCAGGCTGGATAGGCATCCTCATCGTTTCGGCCGTATATGCCCTAGTCACGCCGTCGCTGATGGTCCTGCTGGTTTACCTGGGCATGAAAGGGCTGAACAGGATCAACCCGCACTTCCTCGAACACCACACCCGTAAAATCACCGGGATCGTATTGATAGCGCTTGGATTGCTGGCTTATTTGATACACTGAGCCGGCTTTTCTCAAGCGCTGCAAATATTTGAATTCATTTATCCGGGGATGAAAATATATATATTATTTTCACATCGAAATTCTATTCGTGATAAATTAATACGCTGTCGGATGAGGTTGTTGATCCTTTCGTTTTTTTTGCTGGCTGGTTTTACCGCCGGGGCCCAGGTGAGGAAAAGCGTGGAAGCGCAGTATATCGACAGGCCGATGGCCATAGATGCCGTACTGGACGAACAGGCTTACCTTGAAGCCCGGCCCGCAGTGGATTTTGTGCAGGTGCAGCCCTATAACGGAAGACCTGCCATGCAACCCACCGAAGTATATTTCTTTTATGACCAGAGGGCCGTATATGTCGGCGCCATGCTATACGACAGTGCACCCGACAGCATCATCAACAACTATACCGAACGCGACCGGTGGGGCATATTTGATGAGTTCGGCGTGTATCTCGATCCCTATAACGAAGGTCAGCTGGCCTTTGCTTTTTTTGTCAGCCCCGCCGGTGTTCAGTTTGACCTGAAGGCAATCAGGACCAATGACGGCGACGACGAAGATATCAACTGGGATGCAGTGTGGGAAAGCAAAACCCGGATCACCGACAAGGGATGGGTGGTGGAAATGAGAATTCCTTATTCCGCCCTGCGTTTTCCCGACAGGGAAGTGCATACCTGGGGACTGAACATGTTCAGGATGATCCGCAGGCACAACTCGAACAATTCGTGGAACCTGGTTGACCGGAATATTTCGGGGTTTATCCACCAGGAAGGGGAACTCACCGGCATCAGGAACATCAGGCCCCCGGTAAGGCTTTCCCTGAGCCCTTATGCGGCTGCCTACACGGAACTCAGGACCGGCGAGTCAAAACCCGGTTATACCTGGAAGGGAGGCATGGACCTGAAGTATGGCCTGAACGATGCTTTTACCCTCGACATGATGCTGATACCGGATTTCGGGCAGATCCAGTCCGACGACAAGGAACTGAATCTATCGCCCTACGAATTATACTACGATGAAAAGAGACAGTTCTTTACCGAGAGCACTGAACTGTTTCAGCGGGGTAATATATTTTATTCCCGGAGGATCGGCGGTATGCCGAAGTTTTCCGGTTCGGCGGAATCTTCGCTTAAGGCCCACGAGGTTGTTGATTACAATCCCATTGAAACCCAGCTGCTGAATGCCACCAAGGTCTCAGGGCGCAACTCCGGGGGATGGGGCATCGGTGTGCTGAATGCCATGACCCTGCCTTCCCGCGCCGTGCTGAAGGATACCCTGTCAAAGCAAACCCGGGAGGTTATCACCCAGCCCTTCACCAATTACAACGTATCGGTGGTTGACAAATCCCTGAAGAACAGTTCCTATGTCAGCCTCATCAACACCAATATGG
>CAYMJH010000174.1:0-8103 GCA_964390385.1 uncultured Bacteroidales bacterium
AGCAAGGGGGTGGATGTAATCAAATGCCAATACAATTTTCTGATCATCCTGTTCAGGCATTGATCAGTTTGTCGATTTCAAGTTTCTTCATTTGTAACAAGGCTTTCGTAACCCGCTCCGATTTTGCGGGATCGCTCATCAGTTTGCCCAAAACGGAGGGAACGATTTGCCATGAAACGCCATACCGGTCTTTTAGCCACCCGCACTGGACTTCCTCTCCGCCTTCCGTGAGCTTTTCCCAGTAATGATCGATCTCCTTTTGTGTGTCACAAAACACCTGGAACGAAATGGCCTCGTTGAATTTGTATACCGGACCGGCGTTCAACGCTGTAAAAGGCTGGCCGTTGATCCGGAATTCGACGGTCAGCACCGCCCCTTCCTGCTGGCCATGGATCTCATGGCCTTCTTTGCCATAGCGCGAAATGCTCACGATCTTTGCATCGTTGAAAACGGAGGTGTAAAACCGGGCAGCTTCCTCTGCCTGGTTATCAAACCATAAACAGGGTGTTATCTGATTTTTCATGGCATTATTGTTTTTTTTCCGCACAATTGAACATCCATTGCACGCCAAATTTATCCTTGCAGCTACCGTAATAGTCACCCCAGAACATATCCTGGAGTTCCATTTCAACTGTGCCCCCGGCAGAAAGGGCTTTAAATAACCGCCGTGTTTCCTCCCGGGTGTCAGGGTGTAAACTAACGTAAACATTGTTCCCGGGTTTCAATTTAAAACTCATGGATTCGGGGGCATCGCTTCCCATTAGCATATGTCCGCCCAGAATGGGCAATGCTACATGCATCACCAGGTTTTTATCGGCCTCCGGTAAGGGGGGCATGTCTTCAGACGGGGGAATATCGCCGAAACGGGAAATCCCTCCGGAAAATTCACCGCCGAAAACCGATTTGTAGAAGTTGAACGCTTCTTCGGTGTTGCGGGTAAAATTGAGATAGGTGCTTACGGTTGACATGATTGTAGTTATTTAGAAGTTAGAAGTTAGAAGTTAGAAGTTGGAATCAATCGTCATTCAGTTTTACGACAAAATGCAACATGAAAATCAGCCGGCTTCACAGATTTCTTTCAGTTTTCTCAGTGCCTTTGGCCATGTTTTTTCAAAGTAGGTTTTGAATTTAAGGTTTGTATCCACATCCACCAGGAACAAAGTTTTTCCCTTCACATCCCTGAAAGAATAGTTTTCCAGGCCTCCTGCCCACTCATCCACCTCAGGACCACGCATGATTTCCTTACCTCCCTTTATAATTCCTTTGTGTTCAATACTGATGAATTTATTGGGAAGATTTTCACGGATGAGGCTTACCATTCCTCCTTTGCTTCCATCCTGGTCGGTACCTATAAACCATATTTTCGAACCCTTTTTCCAGGATCCCTGAAAATGAGAAGACGGATTAAATTCAGCAGTCCAGCCGGCATATGTTTTCTCATCTATTACCGTCCGGTATACCTTCTCGACCGGTGCGTCTATACTGATCTCGAAATGCAGCAGCAAAAGCCGGCCATAATCTTCCGCATATTTTTTAAAATTATCCAAAATAGCCTGCCAGCCTTCCCGCTGCAATTCAACAGTATTCATGTTTTCTGCTTCAAAGGTCTCTGTGATGGCGGTTTCATAGCCTTGGGGGAGAAAATTAATCCGCACCTCCCTGCCATCATCAAGGGTATAATGAATCTGTTTGTTCAGTACTATTTTTTTATAAACTCCCGAAAAATCAAAGCCATGGTTTCCGTCCCTTGACTCCATCCGCCAAAGAAATCTGCCTCCATTACGCAGGTCATTTTCCGCCCGGGGCGTATACCATTCCTCCGACGCATGATTCCAGTGCAGAATATGCCTTGGATCCGTCCACAGGCTCCATACCTTTTCAACCGGAGCTAGAATATTTGCTTCAACGGTTATCATGATTTTTTCTGCTGTTGCCATATCTTTAGCTTTTTGGTGTTTCATGAGATGAGTACTATTATAGCTATTGAAGGATCAGGTACGAGACCATTCAATTCAATTCAGTTCGGCCAGTTCCTTCAGCTTACGGTTCATCTGGTGGAAACCGTTCGTTGTATTTACCTCCAGCAATTTCCTGAACAACGGCACCAGCATCCCGTTAAACAGCTCGCTGTGCTTCAGTGTGGTTGTTCCGTTGCCATTATCGAGCAATATAAAACTGTGTTCCCCGTCAAACAGTCCGGGAACCAGCAGATGTCCCCGCCATCGCAATTCCCTGTTGGTCTCAAAGGCCAGCACCCTGGGCCTGATCGTCATGCCGGAGGCTTCCGGAGGCTCAAGCCGCGCCGTAATGGTTGACCCGGGCTTCACCTGGCCGGTGAGCGACCTGATAAAAGGATTCCAGTTGGGATAATCGTCAAAGTCCGTCAGTACAGACCATACTTTTTCGGGCGTTGCATGGATCAGAATCTCTGTTTTGATTTCTTTAGGCATTTGGTTTTAATTTAATTAATGAATATAGGATATTTTTATCTTTAACAAAAAAATGCACAATTTGTTTTCATTATTTTAAGAAATTCCCGCTTTAATGGATGATTCTTTTAATAACCAGCCACTTAATAATGATCATTATTACTCCAATCCGAATAACAATTGCTGCCAGGAACTTATTCGGGGTTTTCCTAAAAGCCAAGGAGTTCTGCCTACCGTCAGACAGGGGCGAACTGTTTGCAGCAAAACCATGGTTCTTTATCATATACCCTAACGTGCCGCCAAAGGGCGGCACGTAAAGATTTGTAATTGATGGTCACCTCATTGCTACAAACAGGTCACACCTACGGTGCTAAAATTGCAAAATAAGGCATCTTTAGATAAGAACAGAATGAGCGATAGTAGTGCATATAGTTGATTTAGCCTCCTGAATACTTCAAAACCTTTTTCCTGACAATTATAAATAACGATAACAATAGGCCTGCCAGACACGAAGAAAAAATATCCTTTATATCAAATGTGCCAAAACCTATTAAATACTGAATAATTTCATAACAAATAAATCCTATTGTTATTTGAAGTACCAATGAAAACTCAGAAAACTTATGTTTTATCAAAACCGGGAGAATTATATAGGCAATTAAAACTGCAAAGAAATTATTTATTGTATCAGCGATATAGTAATCAACAAGTTGATGAGAATACACATAAGGCCTGTAAATGAAATTTACAATCAGTAATACAACAAATAATACTGATCCGCAGACAATTCTATTTAACATTGATTAAGAGTGTTGAAAACAAAATGATTTCCGTATAAACTGTTATTCAATATTACGAAATTTTATTATCAATTGAGTGTAAATAAAAAATACTGGCATACTTTATAGAATAGCATGCCAGTGCAAAAGCATATGTAACAAAGATTATTATCTGCCGCCTCTGATAAAAGCATCGCCTCCTGTTTCCATCATGGTATTAATATGATGTTTAGCAGCTGCTTTCCATGCATCATAGATCATTCCACCAGCAATAGCTCCAACAACAAAAGGTATTAACCAGCCGCCTTCAACTTTTAATAATTCAAAGGCATTTAAGTCAGAAACGCCGAATTTTTCTTCCATTGTTTTCATAGTTTAAGAAATTAATGAATAAGCCATTTTCAGGTTGGCATTTTCACCTGCAAAAAACATTTCATTAACAGGCCTGTTGGAACTGTTCAATTTTGCATTTCAAAAATAATTGCAGTTTGTGCAATTCTATTGCATTAACATATTTATTACTTACCTAACCTGTTAGATGCAATTTTTCAAATAGAATTTTGCTTACCTAAGTTTATTAAACCTATTTTGGGTGTTTTTCTTTAGCCACGTAGTGGCGAACTGTTTGCAGCAAAATCATGGTTCTTTATCATATACCCTAACGTGCCGCCAAAGGGCGGCACGTAAAGATTTGTAATTGATGGTCACCTCATTGCTACAAACAGGTCACACCTACGGTGTGCAGTTGCGCTAGAAAACAATCTGCGGCATGATAAGAAAATATGGCAGAGTCAGATAGTTTTGTTGTATCTCATTTAAAAATACAACAACCTGAATTTCATATGATCTACGCGGTTGTATTCCAATGCCGGGAAGGGAACCTTGATCATGTTGGCGATGCGGAATACGGTGTTCAGCCACTTCTTCCGGCAGGGGATCCGCATAAAATCAACATCCAGGGAGAAGATATACTGGCGGTATCTTTCGAGGTGTGGGAACGGCTTGCCCATGTACCAGGTAGGATTCTCAAATTCCTTTATCATCCCGTTCCCGCTGTATCCGAATGCGATATTGAGCCAGGGAGGCATCTTTCCGATGCCTGTAATGCTTTGGATGTTGGCCGACAGCCATTGGGTGTGGCCGTTATAATCAAGGAAAAAGCTTTCCAGCTCAGTCTCTCCCAGGATGGTGTGATATTTTGGATACCCGCTGGGTGAATAGGAGAACTTCATGATCACCACCTGTTCGTCGAGCAGGGCTTGTTGTGCCGTAAACAGCAATGCGCCGAAAGTGTTAGCCGCCATATCGGGCCAGGAGAATCCCCAGCCTTCATACAACCCGTCAAATATTTCTATGGGAGTCTGAAAGACCAGTCCAACCGGTCCCCCCAGCATCAGCGCCTTTTTCTTGTCCATTCCGGCCCAGCGGAAAGCATGATAGGCCGTGGAACTCTCGTGGTATGCACTGTAGGCATGCCCGAACTTATCCATTTGCAGGTAGCCTTTCGAGTCGTCATACCAATGAAAGGGCACCCTTTCCTTGTCGTGATACCATATAAAGCTCAGAAATGAAATGCCGGCAGCATAAATCCCGGTTTCAATGGCAATAATGGTTCCCAGGCGCTTATTGTTCAGCGTATCCGGGTATGAACCCGCGCATGGCGGCTGGGCCATGCTTCCACACGCCAAAAGCGGAACGAACAGTGTCAGCAGAAATCGTTTCATAAAAGCTTTGCAGGCTGCAGGCTCCCCTCCGTACCCCGGCCTTACCATCCCGGTGTCTGAACGAGGTTTGGATTTTTCATCATCTCAATTTCGATAATGGGAAGAAACTGCCTTCCTGGAACAAAACTATCATAATTTCTGTGATTATTCTTTCATGACATATAATGGTTTTGTCAATTTATAGCATCATGAATGATACTAATATAATCAGCGGAATAAATGCAACAAAAGATACTTAGGTTTTTTCCTGACCCAATTTATCTCTTTTTAAGAGGCTTGTTTTAAAAAACCATTATTTTTATACCGGGAACGGATTCAGGTCCGCCCGTGATTTTGCCCTGCACTGTTTTGAAATGAGGTATTTCATCATCATATCGATCGGATGCTTTCTGCTGTCATATGATCTCCATGGAAAGAATGACCCCGACACCACGGTCGATGAATACAGGTTTGTGATTGACAGCCTCAGCAGGCAACTCCGGTCAAGAAACACAGTTGCCGAGGCCCTTGTCTTATTTCAGATCGGAAGTCTTCATTACCGGAATTTCAATTTCGGGGAAGGGCTGGAATGTGCAGAGGAAGTGAATGCCATTGGCCGGGCCCTGCATGATACCGACGTCATCATTAAATCCCTGCGTTTGTTTGCCGACAATTATTATGCCCTGGGACGATATGAAGCGTCAACCGAATACCTGCTGGATGAACTTGTTTATCACAAAAAATCCGGTGACCGGAAGAAAATAGCGGAAATCTATTGCAACGTGGGAGTGAATTACGAAGAACGGGGATTGCTGGAAAAAGGCATGCATTATTACCTGGAGGCCCTTAAGTTGTATGAGCAGGTTGACGATAAAGAAGGCATCGTGGCCACACTGAGCAACCTGGCATATGTATACCGCA
This sequence comes from uncultured Bacteroidales bacterium, assembly GCA_964390385.1. Lineage (GTDB taxonomy): Bacteria > Bacteroidota > Bacteroidia > Bacteroidales > UBA10428 > UBA5072. The sequence continues at coordinate 5,833 of CAYMJH010000174.1, forward strand.
GCCAGGGAAACAATGCAGAAGCCATCGCACATTTCACAAGGGCTTCAGAAATAGAAGAAAAATACCTTCCGGTGCGGAAAGAGCATTATTTCCTGGCCAATATTGCAGAATCCTATAAAAATATGGGGGAGTATGCCACAGCCCTGTCCTGCCTGGCTAAAGCCGACAGCTTGCTGAAAGAAATTGAAGCTCCGGATGACGAAGACCTGCTGATCGCCATTGACGTTGCCAAAATCCAGGCCGACATATATAATGAGCAGGGACAAGCCGGGGAGGCAAAAGAAAAATACCTTGAAGCCCTGGTGTTAAGCCGTAAAACCGGGTATCCCGAGAAAGAAGGCAAAGTGGTGGCTGCCATGGGCATCATGCTGATGAACCGGGATGACCTGGCCGGGGCCCGTCATTACCTGGATGAAGGCAGGAGAATTGCGGAAGAAACCGGGTCCTTTTACCTTAAGAAAGATGTTTACCATGCACTTTCTTCGATTGCCGCGAAACAAAAAGCTTACAGGGAAGCCTGGGAATACCAGCGTTTATACAACGCCGCCTCCGATTCGGTGATCAACCTTGAAAGTGCTGCCCAGCTGGCCAATATGCAGGTAAGATATGAAACCGATAAAAAGGAAGGTCAGATTCACTTGCTGACAAAAGAAAAGGAATTGCAGGCATTGCGACTTCAGAAAAGCGAAAACCAGAAGATCTATATGGCATTAATAGCCTTGCTGCTGATGACACTCACGGCTGTTATGCTAAACCGGTACCGTTTAAAGAAGAAAAGCGCTGCCCTGCTGGCTATGAAAAATGCAGAACTATCTGTGCTGAATGCCACCAAGGATAAGTTTTTTGCCATCATCGCGCATGACCTGAGAAATCCGGTTTCAGCCTTTTATCAGATTGCAGACCAGATTGACCAATATTTTGACAGCCTTTCACACGAAGAATTGAAGTATTATATCAGTGAACTCTCTTCTGCATCCTCCGGGCTGCTGGCTATGCTGAAGAACCTGTTGGAATGGTCGAAATCGCAACGCAACCAGATTGCAGTATCCTTAACCGGGATATCTCCTGCCGCTGTGATCCATAAAGCGGTTGAAGAGGTCCGTCCCCTCGCAGCAAAATCAGGTATTTCCGTAATCATTGAAAGGACTGAAAATCAGATCATCCTCTCCGATGAGCATATTCTCATCACCGTTCTCCGCAACCTGCTGGTCAATGCCATCAAATTCTCGCCTGAAAACAGCCAGGTGGTCATGGCTTCAGCGTATCAAAAGGAACGACTGGTTTTCAGGGTTACTGACCAGGGGATCGGCATCACAGACGAAGATATGAAAAAGCTGTTCCGCATCGACGTCGATACCAAGACAATCGGAACCTCTGCGAAGAAGGGCACCGGGCTGGGACTTATCATCTGCCGGGAGTTCCTTGACAAGATCGGAGGGCGGATATGGGCTGAAAGCATCCCCGGTAAAGGAAGTACCTTTTACGTTTCCATCCCGGCTAAACCAATGGAGACAAATATTAACTGAATGAACCATGACTGAAAAACCCATTCGCATTTATCTTACCGACGACCACAAAATCGTACGCGACGGGATCAAATCGATGCTGTTGGGAAACAAAAGCATCAGGGTTGCCGGAGAATCCGGCACCGGGGCAGGATTGCTCGAACTGATGGAGAAGGAAATACCCGACATCGTGGTACTTGACCTGGTATTACCGGATATGTCCGGGGTCGAACTGACCAAAATACTTACCTCGCGGTATCCTGCCGCACGCATCCTGATCCTGTCGGCTGAGATGGACGAGAATATCATCGTGGAAACCATAAAAAACGGGGCCGGCGGTTTCCTGAACAAGGATGTTTCGGGTAAAGAATTCATCGATGCGATTATGCTGGTGGCAGAGGGAGAATGTTATTTCGGACAGCGCATTTCGGGTATCATTTACAAAAGCTACATCAACAAGATACAGCACCCCGGTGCCCCGGCCGATACCCTACAAAAACTCAGTGAAAGAGAAAAAGAGATAGTAAACCTACTGTCTGAAGGACTTTCCTTTAAGGAAATCGGGGATAGGCTTTTTATCAGTCCACGCACCGTCGAAAACCATAAAACCAACATCCTGGAGAAACTTGGCCTTAAAAACACCATCGAGCTGGTGAAATATGCCATCAAGCAGGGAATTATTTCATTGTAGTTTTTTTGGTGATTGGTAATTGGTGATTGGTGATTGGTAATATACTGGCTACTAGCTACTAACTTCTAACTTCTA
>CAYMJH010000175.1:0-8069 GCA_964390385.1 uncultured Bacteroidales bacterium
ACGCACCATGAAACTATTTAAACTGGCTGCCTGGATCAGCGGGATCGTTGCCGTAATCATCATGATACTGGGAATCATTGCCTTGCTTTTACAGCAAAACCTGTTTGGGATCAGGCATGAGGCAAACTATTTTGTGACCGCAAGCAGTTTTTTGTTACTGGCGATTCTATGTGTGCTCGCTCACCAGGGATGTCAGCATAATAAGGCCGGATAATCAGATTGTTCTTTTGTCCTTTTTCGGAGGCACGGGATCATAGCCGCTCGTGCCCCATGGATTGCACCGCAGGATACGCCAGATGGCCAGCATGCTGCCTTTGAAAATGCCATGCACCTTCAGGGCTTCGATGGCATATTCGGAACATGACGGATAATGCCGGCAGCTCTTTGGCAACAACGGGGAAATTGACAGCTGGTAAAATTTCACCGGTAAGATCAGTATTTTTATGAGCAGACTGTGGATGCCCTGAAGCCATTTCATGATAAAAGGGTGTGTTGTTTCATCAGCCGCCCGAATACTCCACGAAATTCCTTTCTGTTTCATACAGGGTCACGGCAAGGCTGAACCGGCTGTCGATCTTTTCTCGCAGGATATTCCAGATGGTAATGGCAATATTTTCTGCCGTGGGATTCAGGTGCCGGAATTCCTCGACCTCAACGTTGAGGTTCCTGTGATCGAATTTTTGTATGATATACCGGTCGGTGATATCCTTCAGGTCTTTCATATCCATCACATAACCGGTCTCGGGATTGATCTCACCGGTCACCTTTACGATGAGATCGTAATTATGGCCGTGATAATTGGGATTGCTGCATACCCCGAATACATCGGCATTGCGCTTTTCATCCCAGGCAGGGTTTACAAGCCGGTGGGCGGCATTGAAATGGGTTTTGCGGCAGGCGGTTGCTTTCATGATGATGATGTTAATGACCGGTATAGAAACATACAAAATTACAAAATGTTGCCGTTTCAACGTTTAACAATTATTAACGTTACGGTTTTTATTATGACTTATCATTTCATAATTTTGATGTTCATAAATTTGCTCCACAGGGTATGAAGTCTGCCTTTATAAAATCCTCTGCTTTGCTGGCTGCGATGCTGCTGCTCCCGGCATTGTCTGTCGCACAGGGAGTGCCCCTGAACGGGAGGATCATGGAAGGCGATACGCGCAGACCGGTGCAGTTTGCCCATGTGCAGAATGTCAGTTCCAGGCTGTCCGTATTTTCCGATACGGCCGGCTTTTTTCATATTCCTGTCAGGACAGGCGACACCCTGGTATTCTCAGCCATCGGGTTTTATTACAGCAAGGTTGTTGTCAGCGACTCATTGCTTTCCAATGCGTTTTTCAACCGGTTCAGCCTTACACCCCGCTTTTATGAGATTGAAGAGGCCCGCATTCATGCCTTCGGCACCTATGAACAGTTTAAGCATCGCTTCATCACCCTTGACCTTTCAAAAAACCAGACCGAGATGCTGCGCCGCAGTCTGCAGCACGAAGCTTTAAACGAAGCCATTGAAGCGGACAGGATCGCGAAGGAAAAGCGGATGCTGCAGAACGGTGTCACCCTTGCCGCCGTGCCGATCCTGACGCCCCGGGAAAAACAAATGCTGAAGCTGAAAGAGGTGATGGCAGGCGAGAACCGGAAAAACCTGGTATATGCCAAATATAATCCCGGCCTGGTTAAAAAAGCCACCGGGCTTGATAAAGATGACGAAATCATTGCCTTTATGGCATTTTGCAACTTCTCTGATGAATTCATCCTGGAGGTCAGCGAATATGACCTTGTTGTGCTGATTGTCAGGAAATATGAAGAGTTCAGGCGCCTGAAAGGGATGAAAAAACCTGATAGCAAAAGCCAGATGCCTTTCAACGATTGCCTGCAAACCCTGAATGAATACTGTTAAACTGCCTGTGCCATGCACATCCCTTCATTCAACGACATACAGACAGCCTATATCCGCATTCACAGGCAAATCCGCCGTACCCCGGTACTCACTTCCGAAAGCATAAATGCATTGACAGGCGCCGGGCTGTATTTCAAGTGCGAGAATTTTCAGAAAGTGGGTGCGTTCAAATACCGCGGGGCCACCAATGCAGTGCTTTCGCTTACCGATGAGGAAGCCCGGCATGGCGTTGCCACCCATTCATCGGGCAACCATGCGGCTGCGCTGGCACTGGCTGCCCGTAAAAGGGGGATCAGATGCCATGTTGCCATGCCCCGCACGGCGCCACCTGTAAAGATAGATGCCGTGAAAGGATACGGGGCTGAGATCACCTTCTGTGAGTCCAACCTCGAAAGCCGGGAGAAAGTGCTGGCTGGCATAGTGGCAGAGACAGGGGCCAGGTTCATACACCCGTTCGACTGTTTTCCCGTCATATGCGGACAAGGAACAGCAGCCCTCGAATTCCTTGATGATGTGCATGATCTCGAAATAATGCTGGTGCCGGTGGGAGGCGGAGGCCTTCTTTCGGGAAGCGCCATTGCTGTGAAATCGGTCAATCCGGATATCCATGTATACGGTTGCGAACCCCGCAATGCCGATGATGCCTGCCGCTCATTCCATTCGGGTCAGCTACAGCCCCCGCTGAAACCCAACACCATCGCCGACGGCCTGCTGACAGCCCTGAGCCCGCTTACTTTCGCGATCATCCGCGACAGGGTGGATGATATTTATACGGTAAACGAAGAATCCATCATAAAAGCCATGCTGATGATCTGGCAGCGGATGAAGATCATCGTTGAGCCTTCCTCAGCCGTTGCGCTGGCAGTGGTGCTTGAGAATCCCGGCCATTTCAGCGGGAAAAAAACCGGCATAATACTTACGGGCGGGAACGTCGACCTGATGAATCTGCCATTTGCGCAAAGGTAAAATTGCAAAGTACAGGATAATGATCGGACCATTCGGTTTTCCTGTTCTCAAAACCCGAAGAGGATAAAACCGGGCTGTGAAGGATATAGTCGATGCGAACGGGTGCAAAATTCTGCCTGTAGGTGCTACCGATGCCCGATCCCGATTCCACGAATGCATCTTTGAGATTCCGTCTTACTTTATGGTAGCTGTAGGAAAACGGAGTGTCGTTGAAATCACCGCACACGATCACCGGGTAAGGTGAGCCCTGGATGTGGCGCGACAGGATCTCAGCCTGGTTGGCTCTTTTGATATAGGCTTCGCGGAGTTTGACGGAAATGGATTTCATTTCATTCAGATGGCGCTGGTCATAGTTGAAGATAAGGCTGTCGATGACCTTGGTGTAATCCTGCCTGAGCTTCACCGACTGAAGGTGGCAGTTGTATATCCTCACCGTATCGTCGTGCATGACGATATCGGAATAGATGATGCCGTTCAGGGAATTCTCGTATTCGATAAATCCCTTGTTGATGATCCGGTAACGGCTGAAGGTAGCCAGCCCGAAATTGGTCTTGCCCGGTATCCTGTGCGTATAATGCACATGGGTATAGGGCAGTTCTTTCATTTCCTTCTTTATGCCAACCAGTGAGATGCTGCCGCCGGGAAGGGTCAGAAATTCCTGGAAGCACAGGATGGAAGGATTTACATCGTGAATGTAATCCATCATCTTCCTTCTCAGGCCGGTATCAGCCTCCCACTGATAATAATTGAAAAGCCTGACGTTATAGGAAAGGAGACGGAACGAGGGCTGCTCAGACGCAATAGGATGATTCCGTGTCCTGAACTGAACCAGCCTTCTCATCGGGCCCCAGCCGGCAAGGATAACCAACAGGGAGACCAGAAAATACCATTTGCGGAACAGGATCCAGAAAATGACAAAGCCGGCATTGACCAGCAGGATATAGGGATAGGCAAGACCGAAAAAAGCGAAGATCCAGGATGTTTCGGGACTGATAACGGCCGACAGGTAGGACAACAGCAACAGCAAAACCAGGATCAGGTTTGTGATAAGAAAAATATTCCGAATCAGCTTTCTCAAGGTTTGGCCGGATGGTTACAGTGTTATTTTCGCTTGCTCATGCGGAAAAGGGTTTCCTTTTCCTTGCGGGTGAGATTGTCGTAGCCCGATTGGGCGATCTTGTCGAGGATACGGTCGATCTCTTTCTGATCTGCGGCTTTCCTGATGTTATATTCCATATCGCTCACGGTCCTTTTTCGTTTAAAGGAAATGTTCATGCGCCTGCGGGGACGGAACAAGGTCACCAGGTCATCGAGGAAATTATTCAGCCATTTGCCGATATCCTTCCCCTTCCGGTATTGCATGATAAATATATATCCGTAAACCGCGCCTCCGAGGTGGGCAATATGACCCCCGGCGTTGTATGAGGCAATCAGCATGACATCGAGGATGATGCTGACCAGGGCGATGAATTTGAGCTTCACCGGGCCGATGAGCAAAAGATAGATCGTAAAGTCCGGTACGTAAAAGGCAATGGCAATGACAACCGCCATAACGGCCGCCGAAGCGCCCAGCATGGAGGAACTCAGGTTATCACCCAGCCAGGGCATCAGGTTCAGCAGCAACAGGTAAAGAACAGCCCCGGCAAGTCCGCCCAGCAGGTAAGTGCTGAGCAGCTGCTTTTCCGTCAGGTATTGCAGGAAGATCTTCCCGAACCAAAACAGCCAGAGCATATTGAAGAGGATGTGCAAAACGTTCTGGTGGGTGAACATATAGGTGATGAGCGTCCAGGGTCGCGTGATCAGTTTTACGGGATCGGCCGACAGCATCAGGTATTGCATGACCTTCTGGTTAAAGATAATTTTCACCTCGGCCAGCGTCGATCCCGGGGTAAAAAGCCGGAAGCCGACATACAGCAACCCGATGCCGATAAAAATACCTGCATTGATAAAAATAAGCCTTGTAAGCATGTTACCATGCCTGAAGGAGGTCTTTATTTCCTCAAAAATTGTCATACCGCGATTTTCAACGCTGCAAATTTAATCAATATATATTGAATTGATTCCTTTTCCAGTATTGAACCAGCAGGAAGCCCACCAGCGCACCACCCAGGTGGGCAAAATGGGCTACGTTGTCCCACGAAAATCCTGCCACACCAAAGATCAATTCAATTACCGCGTAAACGGGTACAAAATACTTTGCCTTGATGGGGATGGGAAGGAAGATCAGCATCAGCTCCACGTCAGGGAACATCATGGCAAAGGCAGCCAGCAATCCGAAGATAGCCCCTGAGGCGCCTACCATGGGGATATTTAGATTTCCATACAGGACGTTCTCAATGTAATGGGTCGCTTTGGGGACGAAACTTAAATTATCGGGTGTATAAAACCAGGTCTGGGCAAATGACAGGATCTCGTTATACTGGGGGCTTCCTTTCACAAGATAACGGCCGATGAATTCACTGAACATGGTATAAGAGGGACTGGCAGAAAATGTATCTGCCATGCTGATCATTTTATGCATCTGGAAAAAGGTAATGCCCGACTGTATCAGTCCGGCGCCGATTCCGGTTACCAGGTAAAATATCAGCATTTTTTTCGGGCCCCATACGTTTTCAAGGATCCTTCCGAACATGAACAGGCCAAACATATTAAAAAACAAATGAGACAGGCTCCCATGCATAAATATATGGGTAAGAAACTGGGTTGGAAAGAACAAGGGCGACTGTATCCTGAAAAGCGCCAGGTAACGGATGGCGGCATCCGTATCCAGAAAATGTTCCGTTGCCCGGCTAAGGGCATAAACTATAACGGTAATTACCAGAAGACTTTTTGTAACCGGTGGCATTGCCAGGGGAGACCTTGTCCCGTAAGCACTCATATTGCAGCAATTAAATGATTAAAGAGGCAAAGATAGTTTTTTTAAAACTTCTTCCCGATCTCCTCCAGCGGAATGATGGAAATAACGGAATGCCCACCCGGTGAATAGTTGGGATTTTCGCAGGCAAAGAGCCGGTCGACCAGTTCCTGCATTTCCTCCGGCGACAGCGCTTTCCCGTACCTGATGGCTGATGCGGCTGCCAGCGCCATGATGAGCCTCTCCCTGGCTTTTATTTTGATATCGGTCTGCTTGCTCTTATATTCATTGAGGATGCTTTCGAGCAATTCCTTTGGATTGGGATTTTTAAGGTCGGCAGGACAACCGTTCAGCACCACCGTGTTGCCTCCGAAGTCACGGACGTCAAATCCCAGGGCATGAAGGTCATCTGCAAGTTCAAGGGTCATCAGATAATCGGAGGGATCCAGTTCGAGGGTTTCGGGAAACAGGGTTTGCTGGGCAACGGAGTGGTTGTGCGCCAGGGTCCGGAGGTATTGCTCATACAGGATCCGTTCGTGGGCCCGATGCTGGTCGATCACCATAAGGCCCGACTTCACCGCGGTGAGGACATACCTGTTTTTCAGTTGCAGGAAGCGGTTGCCTGACTGCTGTTCTTCCATGTCAAGGCGTTGCTGCGTTTCACGTTCAGGCAGGGGTGGCCCTGAGGGCAGGGTAACGCGATCGCTGTAAAGCATTTCCCAGTGCTGCAGTGTATCATTTTCATTCCTGGAAGCAAAGCTTTCAAATCCTTTTCTTTCGGCTTCGAAAGGATTGTAATCGGTATTATAGGATATCTCAGGGACCCTGAAAGACTCACTTTTTCTCAGGGGCGGTATTTCAATAGCCTGTTCCGTGTCAAAGTCGATGGACGGCACCAGGTTGAACTTGCCCAACGCCTCTCTGGTGGCAGCAACCAGTATCTGGAAAATGGCCGGCTCTTCTTCAAATTTTATTTCGGTTTTGGTGGGGTGAATATTGATGTCGATGGCAGCAGGGTCGGCTTCAAGATAAATGAAATAGGAAGGGAAATAATCGGCCGGAAGAAGCTTTTCGTATGCGGTCATTACAGCACGGTGAAAATAGGGATGCTTCATGAACCTGTTGTTGATGAAAAAAAATTGCTCGCCGGCTTTCTTCTTGGCCAGTTCAGGTTTGCCGATAAAGCCGCTGACCTTAACCAGCGAGGTGGAGGTATCGACCGTGGTCAGGCTCTGGTTGGATGATTTTCCGAAGAGGTGGACGATACGCTGCCTGAGGTTGGCAGTGGGCAAAGAATAAATCACGGTGTCGTTATGCTTCAGCGATAGCTCAATCAGCGGATTGGCCAGGGCTATCCGTTGAAACTCATGGATGATGTGGTTCAGCTCGGCGTTATTGGTTTTCAAAAACTTACGGCGTGCAGGGGTATTGAAATACAGGTTCTTCACCATGAAATTGGCTCCTTTATCGCAGGTAACGGATTCCTGCGATTCCACCTTCGAGCCTGCCAGGGTTATCTGGGTGCCGACCTCATCTTCCTCCCTGCGTGTTTTCAGTGTTACATGAGCGACCGCGGCTATGGAGGCCATGGCTTCGCCACGGAAACCGAGGGTATGAATAGCGAAAAGATCGCCGGCTTCCCTGATCTTGGAGGTGGCATGACGTTCAAAGCACATTCGTGCATCGGTGTCTGACATGCCGCAGCCATTGTCGATAACCTGTATGAGCGTTTTTCCGCCGTCTTTAACCAGCACCGAAACAGCAGAGGCTCCGGCATCAACGGCATTCTCCATCAGCTCTTTCACCACGGAGGCAGGCCGCTGGATAACCTCGCCGGCGGCGATCTGGTTGGCAACTGATTCAGACAGCAGTTGGATGATATCAGCCATGCATTGAAGGTTAACGCATGATCAGAAAATAGGCCAGCAGCACCAATATAGCAATGATGACCAGCAGGCGCAGCGTGTGGTAACGGTCGGAACGGCACCTGGTCTTGTAATAATCGCGCAGGGTACCACGCGTTATGCCGGGTTTGTAGTCGCCCGGACCTGTGGCATTAACCTCCCGCATTATCTTTTTTATCCGTTCTTCCCGGGCTTCTTTCCGGGCGTCATAGAACAGCGGATCGTAATGGAACTGCCTGGCCTTTGGGGTCCTGAATAAAAAATTAAATGCCATGGGACGTCATTTTAATATGATACCGCAAAGGTAAGGATTTAACCGGTGAAGTGTACGATTTTCACAAGAACATTTCTAATGCAAGAGAATAGTTTTAATTACCAATTACCAATGCGAATTAAGAGTTGAAATAGGGCGAGTTATTAACATATAAAATACTGATTG
>CAYMJH010000176.1:0-8048 GCA_964390385.1 uncultured Bacteroidales bacterium
CTTCCCGTTTTTCGTCAGGGCCCCGAAGCGGGGGGCGGATCCGAATATGACGTTGCCGATATGCTTCACCAACACCGGGCTGCCATGGTTATTGGCAACGACAATGTTTTCGATGTCGGCAACAGATTCGAGCAATCCGACGGCCCTGATATAGAAAGCATGCGGTGTTTTCTCGATATAGCTGCCGCCGGTGTTTTCATTGCTCCCCCAGACGGCTTCAAATACATCGGCAATGGACAGGCCGAAACTTCTCAGCTTTCCGGGATCGACGGCAATTTCGTATTGCTTGAGAAAGCCGCCGAAGCTGCTGATCTCGACAATGCCCGGTATGCCCGACAATTGCCTCTTCACGATCCAGTCCTGTATCTCCCTCAGGTCCGCATCGCTGTATTTTCCTTCATATCCTTTCCTGACACCCAGGGTATACTGATAAACTTCACCAAGCCCGGTGGTGATCGGAAGCATTTCGGGCGAGCCCAGCCCTTCTTCCATATCGGCCCCGGCCAGCCGGATCTGTTCATCAACGAGCTGCCGTGCGTCGAGAATGGGGATCCTTTCTTTGAACACCACGGTGACCACCGAAAGCCCGTATCGCGAAATGCTGCGGATTTCGATGACATCGGTAATATTGGCCATGCTGATCTCGAGGGGATAGGTGATGAACCGCTCAACCTCCTGGGGTGAAAGGGAGGGCGAAATAGTTACCACCTGCACCTGGTTGTTCGTGATATCGGGAACAGCGTCAATGGGTATCTGTTGCATGGAATAGATGCCGAATCCGATGAGCACGAAAACGAGAAAGCCTATGATGGCCTTGTTGTTGACAGAGAAATCGATAATGCGCTGGAACATGATCTTGCCTTGTTAATTCAGCAACAATGCCGAACCGTTAATCCACGAATAAATATAGGAAAAATAGCAAGACCACGGAAGACATTAAAGAAAAACGCTGTAGAGACGCGATTTATCACGTCTCAAATCGTGTCTCCAATCGCGTCCCTACAAGGACAATTTGAACGGATTGTAACTGATGCCGACGTCATACACGTCCTCGTTCTCCTTTTTCTTCAGGAACCCGACGATGGCATAGGTAAGCGGGGTGAAGAGAATTTCCACCGAACATTTGAAAATATAGTTGGAAACGATCACGGAAACCAGCACCGGGGCAGGAAGGATGCCGTAAAAAGCCACCAGGCAGAAGATAAGGGTGTCAAGCCCCTGCCCGATCAGGGTCGAGCTGATGGTCCTCACCCAGAGAAAGCGGCCCCGGGTGAATATTTTCAGTTTCGACAGGGTGAAGGAGTTGGAGAATTCCCCGGCAAAATAGGCAATGAGGCTGGCGAGTACGATGCGGGGGACAAAGCCGAGGACGGCGGTATAGGCTTCCTGGTTGGGCCAGTCCGCCGCCGGAGGCAGCAATTGCACGATGTAAAAGACAAGGGACATGAGGATGGCGGCGGCAAAGCCCAGCCATATGACCCTTCGCGAACGCCGGTATCCGTATACTTCCGTGAGGATGTCGCCGAAGATGTAGCTGAGGGGGAACAGGATGGTACCGCCGTCGAAGGTGAATTTCCAAAGGCTGAGGATCTTGGTGGAGGCGATGTTGGATATCAGCAAAACGGCTACGAAGAAAGCGACGAGAATGTCGAGGTAGCGGTAGTTTTTGGCAGTGTATTGGATTTCAGTCATTTTTCACAGGGCCATGCAGTGCAAAATTAGTTTTTAATTTGAAGATTGAAAGAAAACCTGCGAGGATAGTTGGGATTCAACAGGATATGCTGAATATTACAATGTCTCCGTTGGTGAATGATATGCTCATGGATCAGAGGAACCTCGCAGAGGTTGAAGTTATTGAAGGAGGCAGTTTATATCCTCTCCGGGTCCAGCGCGGAATTTTCCCACAACCGGTACTGGTAAAGGTTTTCGAAGAAAGAAGCCAGCAGGTCGTTATGAAAGTGCGTGTTGCTGTTGAAAAGCATTACAATACCCACCTTATCTTCGAGGCAGAATCCTATCTCAGCCAGGAATCCCTGCACATGGCCGAGGTGGAAAACGAATGTCCGGTTGCCCGACTTGATAACGCGCCAGCCGAGGGCGTAGGAAAATTCATCGGCATTCCCCCAGGCCTTTTTAAAGCTCCTTTTCATGGGGATGTTCACGACAGGCTGAAAGACTTCCTCCAGCACGCCGGGGGCAATGACGTCAGGCTTTGAGCCCGTGAGGGCCAGCAGCCACTGTGCCATATCGGAAATGCTGGCGTTGATGCCCGAAGCGGGGATGGTGGCATAATAGCGGGTGTTGTTATCCAGGGGCTTCCACGAAGACCCTGCACGCAGGTGAGGGCAGGCATAATTTCCCGAAAGGATCAGGGAAACGTATTCTGAAGATGCATCTTTCATCTGCAGGGGATAGAGGATCTTTTCCCTCAGCAGGTAAGCATATTCTTTACCGGTAGTGTTTTTCAGCACCTCATCCACCAGGCTGAAGACCACGTTCTGATAGCTGTATACCTGGCCCGGCCTCGCGCAGAAAGGAACACTCCTGAGCTGGTCGAGGATCTGGCAATACGGGGTGTTGTCATCCAGCAGATCGGTGAAGGTATGGGCCGGAAATCCCGATGTGTGGCTGAGGATATGCTTCAGGGTCAACTGGTTGAACAGGGCGGAATCCACATGATGAAATCCCTTCAGGCAGGAGGAGACATGATCATCGAGGCTCACCACGTTTTCATGCGACATGATGCCGGCGAGCACGCCTGCAAATCCTTTGGAAACCGATCCGATCCGGAAGGCAGTGTGAATATCTACCGGGTCACCCGAGCCCTCTTTTTTCACGCCGTAGCCTTTCAGCAACCTGATCTCACCGTTGTAGGCAATGGCCACAGCGGCTCCCGGGGTGGCATTTCCGGCAACGGAGTTTTCGAGCCAGGCATCGTAGTGTTGTATCAGACCTTCAAGCGACTGACCCAGGTAGTCAATTTGCAGCGATCGGGTAAGCCCGTCCGTTACAGGTCCCGGGAAATAACCGGTATGATTGTCGGTTGTGAAGGTGGTGAACAGGAACAAAGCAAGCAGGGCAAGGCCGTTTCGTGCAAGGCACCTGGAACGGGAACAGGATATTTTGATTGCAGACATCATCTCAGACAGGAAATAAGCGGCTTAAAAATAGTTTAATTATGAAAACTGTTTGCATATACGGGAAAAAGTTTTGAACGGTTTCAATTTTTCTGATCTATCCGTTTGAATATCATAATGAATTATTTGAAATGAGAATAAATAGCACCCGGCAGGCTTTCATTGAAGGTGGTGAAGGGTTGAGGGTATTGGTTTTTGGTGTATCTTTAATAAAGTAGTTAGAATTTAGAAGTTAGAAGTTAGAAGTTAGAATAAAGAGAAGAGAATATGAAAAAACGAAATGGATTGAATCGCCGTGACTTTATCAAAGTATCGGCCACGGGCGCTGCAACGGCTTTTCTGGCCGTACCGGCGTTGAGTAACAACCGGGTTGCCCGCCGGAATGAACCTGTGATTGTAAGGCGAAAGCTGGGAAAGACCGGTCTCGAGCTTCCGGTCGTGAGCTTCGGCGTGATGCGGTCGGACAATCCCGCCCTGATAAAGGCTGCATGGGAAATGGGCATGCAGCATTTTGACACCGCCCACGGTTACATGGGAGGGAAGAATGAAACCATGCTCGGTGAGGTTTTCAAGGCGTTTCCCCGCGATTCTTTCACCGTGGCCACCAAGGTCCCCCCGGAAGGAATTGACAGGCGCACCGGGGCAATAGGGCCGGAGGCGAAGAAGGAAAACATCCTGGCCAAGATGGATATCAGCCTTCAGCGGCTGCAGATGGACTATGTTGACATATTCTACCTTCACGGCGTTGGCAGCAGGGCCGTGGCGCTGCATCCTGAATTCCTGGAAGCACTGCAGATCCTCAAGCAGCAGGGCAAGATCAGGTTCGCGGGGGTTTCCACGCACCAGCATGAGCCTGAGGTGGTGGAGGCGATTTCGGAAAATGAAGTGTACGACGTCGTCCTCACCGCCTATAACTTTACCATGGGTCACAGGGACCTGCTGAAGGAAAAGATAGCGCTGGCGGCATCCAGGGGGATCGGCATAATCGCCATGAAGACCATGGCAGGAGGATTCCTGGATAAGGAAAGGACGAAGCCGGTCGACTGCAGGGCCGCCCTGAAATGGGTGCTGCAGGATCCGAACGTGCACACCACCATCCCCGGCATCATAGCCTTTGACCAGCTGAATGAGAACTTCGGCATCATGGAAAATCTTGGGATGACCGAAGAAGAGAAATCCCACATCGAAGAGGGGAGGCTGATTTCAAGCCTGTATTGCGACCAGTGCGGGCAGTGCGTGGCCTCGTGCAGGCATCATCTGCCGGTGAACGATATGATGAGGGCCTACATGTATGCATACGGGTACGGGCAGTACCGGGAAGCAAGGGAGCTGATGGACGGCTGTGGCGAACATGCGGTTGCGTGTCACGATTGCGGTTCATGCACGGCCGTTTGTCCCAAAGGATTCCGCGTTGCGGAACGGATCGCCGATATTTCGAGGATTTCGGCCATTCCCGGCGATTTCCTGGCCTGAAAAGCAGACTAACTTCATGCCTTCGATGCCATGATAAAAAAGATTACACTCCTGCTGGCGATCCTTCTTGCAGGATCTTTTCTCAGGGCGGCTGAAGATCTCTTCCCTGAAATTGAGGGATGGAAGCTCAGCCCGGATGAGTTGGCCTATACGCCCGACAATTTATGGGAGCTGATCAACGGTGCGGCAGAGCTTTACCTGGCCTATGATTTCCGCGATCTTCACCTGGCGACCTATTCCTCCGGCAACGGACGGGAGATAAGGGTGGAACTATACCGGCACAGCACACCGGAAAACACCTACGGTATTTATACGGCAGAGAGAATGCCCGACTACCATTTCATCGAGATGGGCGTGCAGGGCTATACCGCACCGGGCATCCTTCATTTTTTTTCGGGCCTTTATTATGTTAAGGTGCTTTCAGTGGGTTCTGCCGAAGCGGGTGAAGAGGATCTCATGTCCATTGCAGGTCGGGTTTCAACTGCCATCGGACCGCCGGGCTCGTGGCCTGAGGAAACCGGTCTTTTCCCCGAGGCCGGAAAAGTGATGATGTCGGATGCCTATTTTACCTCCAATTTTATGGGGTATGGTTTTTTGCATTCGGCCTTCACGGCCCGGTATGAAACCGGGGGCGCCTTCACCCTTTTCATCATTCACGGTAATCCGGGCCAGGCAAAGACCATGCTGGAGAAATACCTGGGGCAGCTGAAAGAGGATAAGAAGGAGCAGCAAGGGGATGTGATGGCCGTGCAGGATCCTTTTAACGGAAAGGTATACCTGAGCCTCAGGGGAAATTACCTGGTGGGCGCGATGAATGCGGAGAAAGAGGAGGTGGCGGTGGAATATGTGAGGAAGACGGCGGGGGGGATTGAGGAAGGTAAACGGTGATCGGTAAACGGTAAACGGTAACCGGTAATCAGTAAACGGTAATCAGTAAACGGTAATCGGTAAACAAACCGAATACCGAATACCGAATACCGATTACCGTTTACCGTTCAATTTCCATCATCACCTGGTCTTTGCTTACGGTATCGCCCGGTCTGACATGGATCTTTTTGACTTTTCCCGATACGTGGGTGGTGATCTCATTCTGCATTTTCATGGCTTCGAGGATGAGGATGGACTCTCCTTCCTTGACGGTGACATTTTCTTCCACCAGCAGTTCAATGATCTTTCCGGGCATGGGGGCGGAGATATTTTCCGTCTTCGGGACCTCCTTGAATTTCTCGAGATATTTTCTGCGGCTGTATGAAATGGGCGATTCGATGGTAAAGGAATAGCTGACACCGTTCAGCAGCACCGTATATTTGTTCTGATTTTTTTCGATGATCTCCGCCAGGTATTTTTTGTTTTTATATTCGAGGTAGGTGAATCCGTCTTCATCTTCGAAGATCTTGATCTCCACCTTATGGCCGTTGATCTTCAATTCCTCGCTGAAAGGGTTGACGATGGTGAATTTTTTGCCGCGCGGCGTAACCGCAAAATACTGGCTTTCCTTTTTCTTATTCCTGGAAATTAATTTCATAAGGTTTCGGTTTTCGGGTTACAATGATTTCAGGCGTTTGTTGAGCACCCAGGGGCTTATGTTCTTTCCCCGCTCAAAGTCGACCACGGTGATGCGGTCGGTTTCGAGCTGGGCGGCAAAGTCAAATGCCGCGACATAAGCGGCCAGCATCTCGTCTTCCGGCTCACGGTAATAAAGGTTGTCGAGTTCCTTTTCAATAAAGGAGGTATTGAAGTCGGCCTTCCGGAATTTCTTGTTGTTCATCACCTGCAGGCAGAAAGGGATGGTGGTCTTGATCCCTTTGATCAGGCATTTTTTCAGGGCTGCGATGGTATTCTGGATGGCCTTGTCGCGGGTTTCTGCATGGACGATCAGCTTGGCCACCATGGAATCGAAATAAGGGGTGATGACCGAATAGTCGCCCACACCGCTGTCAATACGGATATTTTTTCCTTTGGGGAGGGATATTTTCTCGATGATGCCCAGGTTAGGCGAAAAGCCGGCCTGTACGTCTTCGGCGTTGATCCTGCATTCGATGGCCCAGCCATTGAGTTTAACGTCTTTTTGTTTCATCGGGAGCTTTTCACCCTGTGCAACCCTGATCTGGAGTTCGATGAGGTCGATCCCGGAAACCATTTCGGTCACGGGATGCTCGACCTGGATGCGGGTGTTCATTTCCATGAAGAAATAGTTCTTGTCATCGTCCAGCAGGAATTCGACCGTTCCTGCCGAGTAATAGTCGACGGCTTTGGCGATTTTGACGGCGGCTTCTCCCATTGCAGCCCGCAGTTCATCATTGAGGGCGGCGGAGGGGGATTCTTCGATGAGTTTCTGGTGTTTTCGCTGGATGGAACATTCACGTTCCCCGAGGTGGATGCAATTTCCGTGCATGTCGCCTACGACCTGGAATTCGATGTGGCGGGGATTCCTGACATATTTCTCGATGAAGACGGAGCTGTCGTTGAAGGCTTTTTCAGCTTCAGAGGTTGCCAGCCTGAACATCTTCTCAACCTGGTCGGCCTTTTCGATGATGCGCATGCCCCTGCCGCCTCCGCCGGCTGCAGCTTTTAAAATGACAGGGTAACCGATCTTGCCGGCTATGTCAGCCGCTTCCTTAACATTCTTCACGTTTCCCTGGCTGCCCTGCAGCAGGGGGATATGGTGCTTCATGGCGATCTGTTTGGCAATGGTTTTATTGCCCATCTTGTAAATTGCCGTATCGGAGGGACCGATGAACACGATCTTCTCTTCGTGGCATCGCCGGGCGAAATAAGGGTTTTCAGCCAGGAAGCCGTATCCGGGGTGGATGGAATTGATTTTATGGACTTTGGCCGCTTCGATAATCCTTTCAATATCAAGGAATTCAGGGATCTCTTCCGACCATTCCGAAAAATCGATGACATCATCCACCAGGCGAAGGTACAGGGCGTTAGGCTCTTTCGATGTTTTGATGCCAAAGGTTTTGATCCCCAGCTTTTTTGCTGTTTCGTTTATCCTTACAGCTATTTCGCCACGGTTGGCGATGAGGAGGCTTTTAATTTTCATCCGCGGTGGTTAGGTTAAAAAAACAAATATAACGCAAGTTGGTAAATGAGCAATTCCCCGATCCCTGCCCGGTTTCCCAAACGGGAAAGCGGAAACGGGCGATGATCACAGGGGTATATTCCCGTGTTTGCGTGAAGAAACGGCCACATGCTTGCTTTCCAGGGCATTGAATGCAGCGGTCAGCTTGTTCCGGGTCTCGGCCGGGTCGATGACTTCATCGACATAGCCTTTTTCGTCGGCGACATAGGGATTGGCGATCTCATCACGGTATTTCACCGTCAGTTCCTTTTTAAGTTTAGCCGGGTCGTCGCTTTCGAGCAATTCCTTACGGTAGAGGATGGACACGGCTCCTTCGGGTCCCATGACGGCGATCTCGGCCGTGGGCCAGG
>CAYMJH010000177.1:0-3591 GCA_964390385.1 uncultured Bacteroidales bacterium
CCTACATCTATTGATCCCAGATGATTTCCCAATCGGATTGATCTTATATCTCCTCTGGTATATCGCTTTGCAACGATTACCCATAGATAAGTATTGAATGGGGACAAGGTAAAGTCATCGCCGTAGAAATCTTTTTCATTTCCCCATATAGCCTGGTGACTGAATCCTCCATGCAATTTAAATTTCCAGTCAGGCTTACCGAATCTTCCATAGAGAGATAACTGGTGAATATAGGTAGATATAACAAAAGTGCTGTCAAACGAATCAACAAGGTGTCTTCCCAACCATCCGTGGGCAAACTGACCTTTAAAGGCAAACAATTCACCGAACCAGGGCAGGGTATAAAACCCGGGAACGGATATTTCGATTTCAGGTACCCCGGGAGCATTTCCTGAGATAGCCCAGGAACCGGATGACAGCGTGGTGTCGTATAAACCCATAACCTTTTTGGTGCGGCCCGCCCTTAACTCAAAAATACTGACTCTTATCTTACCATATCCCTCCACCAGGGTGAAATTGACCTTGTTCCCGAGATTTAACCGTCCTTCCAGGGAAGCTCCCCAGTCGAACAGGCCTTTATGGGCTGGATCATAGTCTTTCCGCGCTGATCCCAGCAGGCTTACGGAAGCGCCGTCGAGCGGTATGCTGCCGAACTGGTTTGAACGTAACCAGAAAGGCATCTTGCCGGAGGATATGTAGCCGGTTTCGGCTTCCGCATTAAAGGAGAGATTTTCAGGCTGGCCGCTGGCCTTTAGCAGCGGTAATATCATCAGGATCCAAATCAGACAGTTCTTTTTCATAGGAATCAGATCTGTGAATGTTTTTATAATGCAATTAGGACTAATCATCTTTACTGAGAATGGTTAGTAATAGTTTCATTTGAGCATATAAAAATTTATATTATGGTGTTATTTGAATTAAATAATTACCGGGAGTGTACCAACTACTATTTTTTTAAATAAAAAAAGCGAATGATAGCTCATTCGCTTTTATTCACAAGGAAGCTTTTAATTTTCCCTACTAATGACTTAGCAACATAAAATCCTGTAGGATATGATATACCACCAAGCCCGGCCAAGACCTGTTTTTAGCCCGGAAAAAGCAGTTTCTGCCTTACCATTAGCTATTACATCAGCATGAACTACTATTTCAATCCTGTTTTCAGAACAAGTCTCGCTTCCGGTGATTGCTGAAAGAGGAATTGGAGGTATGCTGAAACATTGAGTCTCAGGATCAGCCGTAAATTTATAAGGGAAATGACCTGCTGCAGGTCTTTTGGTCAGCGTTGAAAGAGTGGGTGCCAGACCAATAAGGATTTTTATATTTTCTTCAACGTTCTGAAATCCTTCATCTGAGCAAACAGTAACATAAAGATTACTGCCATCATTTTCAATCGTAACAGAACCTGCATTAATGTTTTTACCTGCCATTAATGTATAGACATTGGTCTTGCACATACCTTCATTCGGTGTGCTTTTTAAGGTATGCAAATCCTGATCATCGTACATCAAATCTTTTGATTCGTTGCTACAAGCAGCCATCGCAAATACAACCATGGCAATACCCAAAAATTTCATGAGATTCTTCATAGTCAATCTTATTAGTTTAAGTTTAAAAAATTATCTGAATTAATAATATTTGGGCTAAAATTATTTATAATTTGAAGAAAAAATAAACAATATTGATCAACATTCTTTTATTTTTGATAAGAGTCTGTTTTTTATGCTCTAATAATAAATGAAAAAATGGGTGTTTATTGAGCTACAAAATATTATTGTTTAAAAAAAAAATGAATATGAATTGAAATGATCTATTGAGCAGTCTAAAAGCTTTTTGCTATTGCAAAATAACATATGATATTCAAGATTGTTCATAAAAAAGGCCGGATTTTTCCGGCCTTTTTTATATGATATTTATCATTATTTCGCTCCCTTAATCGCCGCCTGCGCCGCCGCCAGCCGTGCAATCGGCACGCGGAAAGGCGAACAGCTAACATAGGTCAGTCCTGTCTTGAAGCAAAACTCAACCGATGCCGGGTCACCGCCCTGCTCACCGCAGATACCGATCTTCAGGTCTTTGCGGGTGGCGCGGCCTTTTTCAACCGACATTTTGATCAGCTGGCCCACGCCGTCCTGGTCAATGGTCTGGAAAGGATCGGCTGCCAGCATCTTATAGTCGAGATACTCATGCAGGAACCCTCCGATATCGTCGCGGCTGAAGCCAAAGGTCATCTGGCTCAGGTCGTTGGTGCCAAAGGAGAAGAACTCCGCTGATTTGGCCATCCTGTCTGCCAGCAGACAGGCGCGTGGTATTTCGATCATCGTGCCGTATTTGTATTTGATCTCTTTCATATTGAATTTGGCACAAACTTCGGCATATACCCTGTCAGTGATCTTCCTGGTGAAATCAAGTTCAGATACATCGCAGGTAACCGGTACCATGATCTCAGGCTGCGGATCTTTCCCTTCCTTCATCAGTTCGGCTGTTGCTTCAAAAATGGCCCTGATCTGCATTTCGGATACTTCAGGGTAAGTAACGCCAAGGCGCACACCCCGGTGACCCATCATAGGATTCGACTCGTGCAATGCTTCACCTCGTTTTGCAATGGCTTCTACGCTTATGCCAAGGGATTTGGCCAGCTCAGCCTGCTTGTCAGCACTCTGGGGGACAAATTCATGCAGGGGCGGATCGAGCAGGCGGAAAGTCACGGGCAGGCCGTTCATGGCTTCCATGGTGGCCTTGATATCTTTCTTTACGTATGCAAACAGCTCATCCAGTGCCTTACGGCGTTCTTCAACCGTGGCGCTGAGGATCATCTTGCGAAGCAAAAACAACGGCTGATCAGAGCCTTTGCCGTAAAACATATGTTCGGTGCGGAAAAGTCCGATCCCTTCCGCTCCATAGTCACGGGCTATTTTTGCATCTTCAGGCGTATCAGCATTGGTGCGGACACCCATGGTGCGGCTTTTGTCAACCAGTTTCATGAAATCTTTGAACCGCGGATTCTCCGTGGCATCCATCAGGGCAACGGCGCCGAGATATACATTTCCGCGGGTCCCGTTCAGGGTGATCACATCACCTTCTTGGATGACCGTATCTGTTCCTGCTACCTTAGCCTTTTTACCCTTTGTATCCACATGAAGCTGCCCTGCGCCCACGATGCAGCATTTGCCCCATCCGCGGGCCACGAGTGCTGCATGGGACGTCATCCCGCCGCGGGCGGTGAGAATGCCTTCGGCCGCACGCATGCCTTCAACGTCTTCAGGATTGGTTTCTTCCCTGAGAAGGATCACTTTTTCATTTTTACGGTGCCAGGCAACAGCATCTTCAGCGGTGAAGACAACCTTTCCGACAGCGGCACCGGGACCGGCGGGCAAACCTTTCACCACGGGATTTACTTTCTTTTCGGCGTTGGGATCGCAGATCGGATGAAGCAATTCATCCAGCTGGGCAGGATTAACCCGCATAACAGCGGTCTTTTCGTCAATCAGGCCTTCCTTCAGCATATCCATGGCCATATTCAGGGCAGCGGTACCGGTTCTCTTGCCGGCACGGCACTGCAACATATATAATTTGCCTTCCTGGATGGTG
>CAYMJH010000177.1:3601-8026 GCA_964390385.1 uncultured Bacteroidales bacterium
TACAATCGTGCTTTCCAGACAGCAGTTTTGTCCACTTTTCCAGTGTTTCACGGATATCGCTGAGTTCCTTGTATACAGCAGGCATGGCTTCCTGCATGCTAGGCAGGTGCTTGTTCTGCTCATTCTTTGTATCGTTGTTCAGGGGATTGGGTGTGCGGATACCGGCCACCACATCTTCACCCTGGGCATTGACAAGCCATTCACCGTAAAACAGGTTGTCGCCGGTGGCAGGGTTACGGGTAAAGGCAACACCGGTAGCGGAGCTGTCACCCATGTTGCCGAATACCATGGCCTGTACGTTAACCGCTGTTCCCCAGTCGTCGGGAATGCCTTCTATACGGCGGTAGGAAATGGCTTTCTTCCCGTTCCAGCTCTTGAAGACCGCTTTGATACTTCCTTCCAGCTGTTGCCTGGCATCATCCGGGAAAGGTTGTCCGAGTGAGTCGTTTACACGTTTTTTGAATTCTTCAGCCAATTCCTTTAAGTCATCAGCCTTGAGATCGGTATCGGATTTGTAACCTTTCTTATGTTTGTATTCATCCAGCATGTCGTCAAGTTGCTTACGGATCCCTTTACCGTCAGCTGACTCCATGCCTTCGGCTTTTTCCATAACCACATCGGCATACATCATAATAAGACGCCGGTAACTGTCATATACGAAACGGGGATTATTGGTCTTTTTAATGAAGCCGGGAATGGTGGCGGAACACAATCCGATGTTCAGCACCGTATCCATCATACCGGGCATGGAACTGCGGGCACCCGAACGGCAGGAAACAAGCAGCGCATTTTCAGCATCACCATACTTCATCCCCATGATCTGCTCGGTTTCCTTCATGGCATCCCAAACTTCAGGCATCAGCTCTTTGGGAAGCTGGTGGTTGTTGGCATAATACTCCGTGCATACATCTGTTGTGATCGTGAAACCGGCGGGAACGGGAAGTCCCAGCAGGCACATCTCAGCCAGGTTAGCTCCTTTGCCGCCAAGCAGGTTCTTCATGTCTGCTTTTCCTTCGGCCTTCTTATTTCCGAATCTGTAAACGCGTTTAATGGTTGACATTGCTTTATTTATTTAATATTGAATTAGTTAATTATTATTATAGAATTTAAAAAGCACAAAGTTAGTCAAAAATTATCAGCTTAAAACAGGATGCAGTGAAATTATGCGGTGATTTATGTTACCTTAAGAAGGCTGTTAGGCTGCAGACTGTTAGGCTTCAGCCTTTAGCCTGCAGCCTCTAGCCTGTAACTTGTAACCCGTAACTCCTAACCCGAAACATAAAATTCCGTTCGCATCCGGACTATAACCGCCCGAAACCGAACAAAATCCAACGCCGTAACACTCGCCAAATCATTATTAAACAACATATTAAAATTTGGCACGCAATTTGTATATAAACAGATATTAATATCTATAAATATTAATTATAAATTAAATCGAAGAGCTATGAAAAAGTTAAATTTGGGCAACGCAGCAACTTTTGTGTTATTAGGTTCATTGCTGAGCACCGGTATCCTGATGGGTGCTGAAAACAAAAAAGTAAGTGACAGATCCGTAATGACCATTAATGAGAACATGACCCTGGCCATTGATTCGGTTTTCATCGGACTGGAAGAAGCAGCTACAGTAAATCTTTTATCTCTTATAAAACCTATGGAACATAAGGATCTCCGTACAGCCTTCACACAGGAGATCAGGTATCCAAGTCTTGCCGTGGAAACGAACAGGGAAGGCGTCGTCAAGGTGCAGTTCAGAGTTGGGACAGGAGGACAGGTATCAGAGGTCAGCCTGGTTGAAAAGGCTGATGATACCCTGGCTGACGAAGTAATAGACGCAGTGAAAAACCTGCAGTTCCGGCCTATTATCCAGAACGGGATCCCGGTAAGCTACAGTTTGCTTTTATCGGTTAGATTTGAGCTGCTTTAACAGTGATATTGATTGAATCAAACCAGTTTAAAATGACCGGGCTTTTTATCGAGCCCGGTTTTTTATTTTGATTTCTCGCAGATTGCGCAAAAAAATGCAGTCTCCTGGTCTCCTAGTCTCCTGGTCTTCTAGTCTCCTGGTCTCTATGTCTCTCAGTCTCCTCTTCCCCTCTTCTCTTAGTCACTTAGTCCCCCCATCCCCCCTTCTTCCTCCCCCCCTCGGGTGAAACCTCATAATCTCATCCCTCAGGTACTCCCTGTCCATGTGCGTATAGATTTCAGTGGTGAGAATGGACTCATGCCCCAGCATCTCCTGCACCGCCCGCAGGTCAGCTCCGCCGTCCACCAGGTGTGTGGCGAAAGAATGCCGGAAAGTGTGTGGACTGATATTCTTTTTAATGCCTGCTTTTTCAGCTAGTTGCCTGACAATGGTAAAAACCATGTTGCGGGTCATTTTGCCTCCCCTGCGGTTGAGAAAGACGATGTTTTCTGATCCTTTTTTTGGGGCAAGATGCTGACGGTATTGTGTAAAGTAATACTGAATTTCTTTTATGGCTTTCATACTTATTGGTACCAGCCTTTCCTTGCTGCCTTTCCCCGTCACCTTGATGAATTCTTCCTTAAAGAACAGGTTGGTCATGCGCAGGTCGGTTAGCTCGGATACGCGCAGGCCGCAGCTGTATAAAGTTTCGATAATGGCTTTGTTACGGTGGCCTTCGGGTTTGCTGAGATCGATTGCAGCCAGCAGCTGATCGATCTCAGGCAGGCTCAGCACCTCGGGAAGCCTGCGGCCAAGACGCGGAGCTTCGAGCAGCTCGGTGGGGTCCTCCGCTATCTTTTCCTCAATGATCAGGTAACGAAAGAAGGATTTAAGTCCGGATATGATCCTTGCCTGGGAGCGGGGCCCGATGCCCAGCTCGTTGAGCCAGACCACGAAGTCTTTTAGATGGGAATATTCTACCTCCTCCGGCGACAGGGAGAGGGATTGCAGCCGGAGATAGTGCTGCAGCTTATTCAGGTCATCCCGGTAGGCGGCAATGGAATTAGCCGACAGCGATTTTTCGAGCTTCAGAAAAGCAGTGTAATCGGCGGAAGCCTTTTCCCAGTCCATTATCATTCAGGTTTATCACCAAAAATATAACTATTTCCCGCAGATTTCGCAGATAACGCAGATTAAAGTATCCACCCCCTGCACCCCCGCCAGCGGGGGACATCTCACTCATCAAGCTTATCGGTAAAAAAGAAACTCTTGCTTGTAATATTTAAATGCAGTTGCACAAGGCATTTGCTTTGCTCAAAGGCTAGCTTATGCGATGTCCCCCGCTGGCGGGGGGTTGGGGGGTGGATAACAATCACAACCCTCACAACCCTCACAACAACTTCAACCTCTCCCAATCGTCACTTTTTAATTCCCTCATGCTGCAATTTTCCCTGCAATTTATACTTTTGCACGATTTTTATTTTTATTATAGAATTTATACAATCCTATCATATTGAATAGTTTAATAACCGTAATTTTGCTGGTGAGAACCGCCTTGCGCGTTGGGATGTCCACGGCTGGCGCAGAAAATCAGGACGTACGGCATAGATAGGCGCAGGCCCTGCGGGAAAAGTGCGGGCCTGATTTTTTCAGCCGTGGTGGCTTTTTCTGCTACTCTTTTGTGCGGCAGACAAAAGAGTAGAAAAATTAAAAAAAAATTATAATTAGCTAAAAATATTCCTATGTTAAAGAAAACCAAAATCGTAGCCACCATCTCCGACCTCCGCTGTGACGTCGGATTCATCAAGTCGCTTTATGAAAGCGGCATGAACGTGGTAAGGCTGAACACGGCCCACCAATCCCTCGATGCCACCCTGAAGATCGTCAACAACGTGCGCAAGGTATCCGACCGCATCGCACTCATGCTCGATACCAAAGGCCCCGAAATCCGCACCACAGCCTCGGATTACAAGGTGGCGCTCAACAAGGGCGACCGGATCAGGCTTAAAGGTGATCCATCGAAAAATACCACCCCCGATTGCATTTATGTCAACTATGATAAATTTGTTCATGAGGTCGAAACCGGCACCAGCGTGCTGATCGATGACGGTGAGATCGAGCTGGTGGTAGTGGAGAAGAAGGAGGATTACCTGGTGGTGGAAGCCACTAATGAAGGACTGATCAAGGGCAGAAAAAGTGTGAATGTGCCCAATGCCTCCTTTCATCTGCCGGCACTGAGCTCAAAAGACCGCGATTATATCGACTTTGCCATGGAGCATGACCTCGATTTCATCGCCCATTCCTTTGTACGGAGCCGGGAAGATGTGCAGGAGATCCAGAAGATACTGGACAGCAAACTATCCAGGGTAAAGATCATCGCCAAGATCGAGAACCAGGAAGGAGTGGATAACATCGATGAGATTTTGCAGCACGTATATGGCGTTATGGTGGCACGCGGCGACCTGGCCATTGAAATCCCCTATGAGAAGATACCGGGCATCCAGAAGATGATCATCAAC
>CAYMJH010000178.1:0-5137 GCA_964390385.1 uncultured Bacteroidales bacterium
CAACGCCGGCAAATGCAGGCTGCTCGGCGTTAACCCTGATTCTATAACGGTTCATGGCGCTGTCAGCCGTCCCGTGGCTGAAGAAATGGCACGCGGAGCACGGGAACTGTTCGGAACAGCCATAGCTGTGGCTACGACCGGGATTGCGGGGCCCTCCGGCGGAAGTACGGAAAAGCCTGTGGGAACAACCTGGATAGCTGTTTCAACAGCCCGGTCAACCCAGGCAAAAAAATTCAGTTTTGGGGAGCACCGGGGAAGGAATATACAAAAGGCAGCCATTGCGGCACTATTCATGCTGATGAAGGAGTTGCTTCGGAATAGCTGAAACACATAACCTGTTATTAACATAAAAATGTTGACAATATATTTGAATTTCTGAATAAAATTAGCGTACTTTGCGCACTGTTAAAAAAAAAGGCATAAATCTCGACACAATGGCACGTACTTGTCAGATCACAGGGAAAACAGCGATGGTGGGAAACAATGTATCTCATTCGAAAAAACGCACGAAGAGACGTTTTGAAGTTAACTTATTCGACAAGAAATATTTCCTTCCCGAAGAAAATCGCTGGATTAGTTTAAGGGTATCGGCTTCCGGTATCCGTATCATCAACAAGAAAGGATTGAAAGCTGCACTTCAGGAAGCACAAAGTAAAGGATTCATAACCAGTTACTAATAGTAAGAAATCATAACTTATGGCAAAAAAAGGAAACAGGGTACAGGTCATTCTTGAATGCACGGAACATAAGAACAGCGGATTACCCGGAACATCAAGATATATTACCACCAAGAACAGGAAGAACACGCCTGACCGGCTGGAACTGAAGAAATTCAATCCCATCCTCAAAAAAGTAACGGTTCATCGTGAAATAAAATAAAGATACTCAATATGGCAAAGAAAGTTATCGCTACATTAAAGACAGGTGCCGGGGCTAGCTTTACGCGGTGCATCAAGATGGTCAGATCACCCAAGACCGGAGCCTATATCATGAAGGAAGAAATTGTTCATAACGATCATATCAAGGATTTTTTTAAGGAATAGTAAACGAATATTCTTTAACGGAATAGAAAAAGGCTTTCTTCGTAATGAGAAAGCTTTTTTTATCCATGGCAATTGCGTTTGATTTTATCCATATTATAATGAAATTCAGTCTCTTCAGCAATCAGAAAAAAGAGGATCTGAGCCGTGGCCTGGAAAAAACGAAGGAAAGTCTTTTCCGCAAGATATCCAGGGCAGTTGCAGGTAAGTCCCGCGTAGATGATGAAGTGCTGGACAGTCTTGAAGAAATTCTGATCTCCTCCGATGTTGGTGTGGCAACTACACTGAGGATCATTGAAAGGATCCAGCAGCGTGTGGCAAGGGATAAATTTCTCAACACGGCCGAGCTCAATACCATTCTGAAAGAAGAGATTGCATCTTTGCTGGCAGAAAGCAACCAGCCGGCACAGGAAGGATTTGCCGCGGCGCTGCCGCAAAAACCCTGGGTGATCATGGTGGTAGGTGTAAACGGGGTGGGGAAGACCACGACGATAGGGAAAATAGCCTATCATTATAAACAGGCCGGGAAATCCGTAATGCTCGGCGCTGCCGATACGTTCAGGGCTGCAGCCATCGATCAGCTCAGCATCTGGGCTCAAAGGGTTGATGTACCGCTTGTCAGGCAAAAGATGGGATCTGATCCCGCCAGCGTGGCATTCGACACCCTTAGCTCAGCCCGCTCCGGCAATGCTGACGTAGTGATCATCGATACGGCCGGACGGCTCCACAACAAGGTCAACCTGATGAACGAACTGTCAAAGATCAAGCGGGTGATGGAGAAGGTGATTCCCGGCGCCCCCCATGAAGTACTGCTGGTACTCGACGGTTCAACCGGTCAGAATGCCTTTGAGCAGGCTAAGCAATTTACTGCAGCTACCCAGGTGACATCTCTGGCGGTTACCAAACTTGACGGCACTGCCAAGGGAGGCGTTGTTATTGGAATATCAGACCAATTCAAAATACCGGTCAAATACATCGGCATCGGTGAAAAAATGGATGACCTTCAGGTTTTTGATAAGACCGGATTTGTCGACTCTTTATTTTCTCAATAACTTCATATCCTGGGTGATTTCGCCGCCATGAAGACACACCGGAAGAAAAGGCTGATCCATGTAATTTCCCTCGGATGCTCCAAAAATCTGATTGATTCCGAACAACTCCTGGCACAACTGAATGCCAATGATTTTAAAGTGCTGCACAATGCCGGAGATCCTGCCGCAAGGACAGTAATCATTAACACATGCGGATTCATCCAGGATGCCAAGCAGGAATCGATTGATACCATCCTGCAGCATGTGAAATCAAAAGAAAACGGTGAGATCGACCAGGTATTCGTGATGGGATGCCTGTCACAGCGTTATAAAGCCGAACTCAGTAAGGAAATTCCCGGGATTGACGGCATCATTGGCGTTAACAGCCTGGCAGAGGCGGTGAAAATGCTGGGCGCCGATTACAGGAAGGACCTGGCCGGAGAACGGTTGATCACCACCCCCCCGCATTATGCCTATCTCAAGATCTCGGAAGGATGCGACAGGAAATGTTCATTTTGCGCTATTCCCCTTATTCGCGGGCCCCATATTTCAAGGCCGTGGGAGGAGGTTGTGAAGGAAGCCGGATGGCTGGCCGGACAAGGGGTGAAGGAAATCATGCTGATAGCCCAGGACCTGACGTATTATGGGATGGACAACTATAAAAAGCAATCCCTTGCCGGCTTGCTTGAGCGGCTTGCCGGTATTGACGGGCTGGAATGGATCAGGCTTCACTACACTTATCCTGCTTCATTTCCGCCTGATGTAATCAGGGTTATCCGCAATCACAGCAACATATGCAACTATCTTGACATCCCCTTCCAGCACATCAGCAGCAGCGTGCTGAATGCCATGCGCAGAGGCATAAACAGCAAAAGGACCTATGATCTCATTAACCGGATCAGGGACGGGATCCCGGGTCTGACCCTGAGAACGACGCTGATGGTCGGACATCCCGGAGAGGATGAGAAGGCATTTGATGAATTGCTTGCTTTTATTGAAAAGGTGAAGTTTGAAAGGCTCGGGGTTTTTGCCTATTCTGAAGAGGAGGGTACCTATTCCGCCCGACATTACACCGACAGAATTTCCCGGGAGACCAAAGAGAAGAGGGTAGCAGGGGTCATGCGGCTCCAGGAAAGAATATCACTGGAATTCAACCGCAACAGGGTGGGGCATTCGCTTAAGACAATCGTCGACCGAAAGGAAGGGGATTTTTATATCGGTCGCACGGAAAGCGACTCGCCTGAAGTCGATAACGAGGTGATCATACGCTCAGTCCATGGGTTAAAAACCGGAAAATTTTATGACGTCACCATAACGGGTGCAGATGCATACGATCTGACCGGAAAGGTATAAAATAAAAACACCCTGCAGGGCCGGGAGCCTTGCAGGGTGCTGCTGCAAGATATTTACTTCGATTTCTTTTTCTCCACATCTTCTCCGCCGGCCATTTCTTTGGCCTGGTGAGCCACACTCATTACAATCTCGTCCTTTTCCTTGTTGAGGTCAACCTCAATGATGTCACCCGGCTGCAGGTCGGTCTTGATGATAACCTCCGCCATGGGATCTTCGAGGTATTTCTGGATGGAACGCTTCAGAGGCCTTGCCCCGAACTGGATGTCAAAGCCGCGTTCAGCAATGAAATCTTTTGCTTCCTTGGTGAGTTTCACGCTGAAACCCATGCTCATGATACGTTCGTAAAGGCCCTTCAGTTCTATATCGATGATCCTGTGAATATCTTCCCTGGTAAGAGCGTTGAAGATGACCACATCATCAATCCTGTTCAGGAATTCAGGAGAGAAAGTTTTCTTCAGCGCATTCTGGATGACACTTTTTGCAAATTCATTGGCCGATGCCTGTTTTGCGGTGGTGGTGAAACCTACACCCTGACCGAAGTCCTTCAATTGACGAGTACCAATGTTGGAAGTCATGATCACGATGGTATTCCTGAAATCAACCCTGCGTCCGAGGCTGTCAGTCAATTGCCCTTCATCCAACACCTGCAGCAGGATATTGTATACATCCGGGTGAGCTTTTTCAATCTCATCGAGCAGGACTACCGAGTAAGGCCTTCTGCGCACCTTTTCAGTAAGCTGTCCGCCTTCCTCATATCCGACATATCCCGGAGGAGCACCGACTAGTCTTGACACAGAAAACTTCTCCATGTATTCGCTCATGTCAATCCTTATCAGGTTGTTATGCGAATCAAAAAGGTACTGGGCCAATACTTTGGCGAGCTGTGTTTTACCGACACCGGTGGGTCCGAGGAAAATGAAAGTGCCGATGGGTTTGTTCGGGTCTTTGAGTCCGGCCCTGTTACGCTGTATCGACTTTACTACTTTCTCTATGGCTTCATCCTGGCCGATCACGCTGCCTTTCAGTTCAACTCCCATATGGAGCAGGCGCTGTCCTTCTTCCAGGGCGATCCGCTGAACCGGCACACCTGTCATCATGGCCACAACTTCAGCTACCTTTTCGTCATCCACCACCTGCCTGTTTCTTGCCAGTTCCTTTTCCCAGCGGAGTTTCTCATCCTCGAGCTGTTCTATGTATTCCTTTTCCTTATCGCGGTAACTGGCAGCCTTTTCAAAATTCTGATTTTTAACTGATTTTATCTTGTCCTTTTTGGTTTCTTCGATCTTCTTTTCCAGCTCCAGGATCTTTTCAGGCACTACAATGTTGGATATGTGCACCCTTGAACCGGATTCATCCAGCGCGTCGATAGCCTTGTCGGGGAGATGCCGGTCGGAAATATACCGGTTGGTAAGTTTAACGCAGGCAGCAATCGCCTCGGGGGTATATACCACATTATGATGGTCTTCGTACCTTTCTTTGATGTTGTTCAGGATTTCCAGCGTTTCCTCGGGGGAGGTGGGTTCCACCATCACTTTCTGGAATCGTCTTTCCAGGGCGCCGTCCTTTTCAATGTAGTTGCGGTATTCATCAAGTGTCGTTGCACCGATGCACTGTAACTCACCGTGCGCCAGCGCCGGTTTCAGCATGTTGCTGGCATCGATAGCACCCTCTGCTGCACCCGCTCCCACTACCGTATGAATTTCATCAATGAAA
>CAYMJH010000178.1:5147-7988 GCA_964390385.1 uncultured Bacteroidales bacterium
CCAATGTAGTTGCCCCCACACACTGAATCTCACTTCTTGCCAGGGCAGGCTTCAGCATGTTGGCAGCGTCCAGTGACCCGGTAGCGCCACCGGCTCCTACGATGGTATGAATCTCATCGATAAACAATATGATATTGCTGGTCTTGGAAAGCTCATTCAAAATGGCCTTCATCCTTTCTTCAAACTGTCCGCGGTACTTTGTGCCTGCCACAATGGCCGCAAGGTCAAGCGTAACCACCCGTTTACCAAATAAAACACGCGATACTTTCTTTTGTATAATCCTTAATGCGAGTCCTTCAACAATAGCAGATTTTCCGACACCGGGTTCACCGATGAGAATGGGATTGTTCTTTTTCCTGCGGCTTAAAATCTGGGCCAGGCGTTCTATTTCCCTTTCGCGACCCACAATAGGATCAAGGCGGTCTTCCTCCGCCGCCTTGGTAAGGTCAATCCCGAAATTATCCAGCACCGGAGTGTCGGAATTGGATTTGGAAGCAGGTTCGGAAGGACCGCTTTTCCCCGCACCGAAAGAACCCATGGGTTCATCATCCTCATGCGGAAATTCGCCCTTGGGTTCATCGTCCTCTGTTTCTCCCATATGTTCGCTTACCAACTCCCGCCTCACTTTGTTATAATCGATGCTGTGCTCGCTCAAAACCCTGGATATCGTTGAATTTTCATCTTTGATAATGGCCAGCAAAAGATGCCCTGTATCAATGGTGGTTTTCTTGAGCGATTTTGCTTCGAGGTATACTATTTTTAAAATTCTTTCCGATGATTTGAGCAGGGGTACATTTTCAGTTTCGGTAACCTTTACGGGTCCTGCAGGGGAGAGGGAAGTCTCTACGTCTTTTCTCAGCTGAAAGAGATTCGCGCCAAGCGATACCAGGACGTCGATGGCAACACCTTCACCTTCCCGCAAAATCCCGAGCAATAAGTGCTCAGGCGCAATTTCTGCATTCCCGAGCCTTATGGCCTCCTCCTTGCTGTAAGACAGCACATCCTTAATCCGTTGTGAAAACTTAGCATCCATAAAATGTCAATTCATTAATTCTCTTTCTTAAGCAAGAAAGTGTTTCTTATGCAAATATACTAATTAATTAAGAACGTTTTTTTAACATGATTTGTTAAAAATTTGATCAAAAAAAACACCGGATTACTACCAATAAATGCCTACCTTTAGGCCCTGTTTACAAGGCTTATCCATATATTATACGCTTGCAGCCTTCTTTTGTTGTATGAGGTTTGTCTGTATATTAAATATAATGATTTTTTTTAACATTTAAAACGATTATTCCGGTATGGCCGAAAACGAAAAAATTATTAAGATCAACATTGAGGAGGAAATGAAATCGTCCTACATCGATTATTCGATGTCAGTGATTGTTTCCCGCGCCTTGCCTGATGTAAGGGATGGACTCAAACCGGTGCACCGGCGCGTATTATTCGGCATGCAGGATCTGGGCGTTTTGTCCAACCGGCCTTTTAAAAAGTCTGCAAGGATCGTCGGGGAGGTACTGGGTAAATACCACCCTCACGGCGATACATCGGTATATGATGCGATGGTGAGGATGGCGCAGGACTGGTCACTGAGATACCCGCTGGTGGAAGGACAGGGAAATTTCGGCTCGATGGACGGAGATAACCCTGCCGCCATGCGTTATACCGAAGCAAGGCTCAGAAAGATCGCTGAAGAGATGCTGGCTGATATTGAAAAAAACACGGTGGATTTTCAGCTTAACTTTGATGATTCCCTGCAGGAGCCTACGGTATTGCCATCACGGATACCCAACCTGCTGATCAACGGAGCATCGGGCATTGCGGTCGGGATGGCCACCAACATACCCCCTCATAATCTTTCTGAGGTCTGCAAAGCTGTCATCGCCTATATCGACAATAACGAAATCAACACCGACGAACTGATGACCTTTATCAAAGGCCCCGATTTTCCGACCGGGGGAGTCATATACGGACATCAGGGTGTAAAGGAAGCTTACGAAACCGGCAGGGGCAAAATTATCCTTCGGGCCAAAACCGAAATTGAAGTAACACAAAGCGGCAGGGAAGTCATTGTGATCACTGAGGTACCTTACCAGGTCAACAAAGCCGAGATGATCAGGAAGATAGCGGAGCTGATCGACGAAAAGAAACTGGAGGGTATTTCCTATATCAATGATGAATCAGACCGGAACGGACTTCGCGTGGTGATCATCCTGAAGAAAGAAGCCCAGTCGGCTGTTGTCCTCAATAACCTGTACCGCCTGACACAACTGCAGACATCTTTCAACGTGAACAATATCGCCCTCGTCCATGGCCGGCCGAGGATCCTTTCCCTGAAAAGCACCATCCGCTACTTTGTGGAACACCGTCATGAAGTGGTTGTCAAGCGCACCCGTTTCGACCTGGAAGAGTCAGAAAAAAAGGCCCATATACTGGAAGGCCTGTTAATTGCTCTTGATCACCTGGATGAAGTGATCAGCCTTATCCGTTCATCCAAAACCCCGGATGACGCGAAGAACGGACTCATAAACACCTTTGCCCTGTCTGAAATCCAGGCCAAAGCTATCCTTGACATGAGACTGCAGCGGCTGACGGGACTGGAAAGAGAAAAAATTAAACTGGATTACGAGGAACTGCAGAAACTCATTGCCTACCTGAAAGAAGTCCTTGACAATGAAGGCCTCAGGATGAGGATCATCAAGGATGAATTACAGGAACTGATCACCAACTATGGCGATGAACGAAGGACCGTCATCGTCCCCAATGCCGGGGAGTTCAATCCCGAAGACTTTTATGCTGACGATGATATGATCATTACCATATCCCACCTGGGCTATATAA
>CAYMJH010000179.1:0-6228 GCA_964390385.1 uncultured Bacteroidales bacterium
AGAGCTCTGGCTTACTATGAATTGGCTACGTATTACCAGACTGTTCCGTTGTTTAAGGATTATAAAGATTATTCAGAAATCAACACCATGTATGCATCCAACGGTACCCAGGACGAGGTGTTTGATCTCATCGAAGCTGACCTGACAAACGCTATGCAGATGTTGCCTTCTCGCGATGCAGGAGGCGAATGGGCCAAAGGTCGTGCTACAAGTGGTTCTGCTGCAGGATATATGGCTCGTGCTCTGATGTTCCGGCATAAATTTTCTGAAGCTTATACTATACTGAAAGACATTATCGCCGGCAAGTACGGACATTATGAACTTACAGCCGACTATGGTGACAACTTCAAAGAAGGTTCGAAATTCGAAAATAACGTTGAGAGCCTCTTCGAAGTACAATTCATGGACTATGGCACAGGTGGCACAGACCAGGAGTGGACCCCGGTAAACATAAGTTCGCAGGCAACCCAGGGCCACGCTGTGGAAAGCAACTACGCTTCTCAGCAATTGGGTAGCTGGGGCGACCTGGCTGGTTCACCTTGGTTGTATAACCTGTTCAGAAAAGAAAACAGCACAGATGGCCGTCTCGATCCTCGTCTATATTGGACATTGGTTACCTTTGAGGCTGAATATGACAGCTATACCGATCAAATAACGGCAGCATATCCGAATGGAGATCCTCGGTGCAATACTGTTTACCAACAGGACATAACGGCAAGCCCTCTGTCGAACACCACCCAGGGTGGCATATCAATAGCTAAGTTCACCAATGCAAGAAACAACATCTACAGTTCTATAACAACCGGACTGCATTGTGGAATCAACCTGCGCCTTATGCGTTATAGCGATGTTCTACTGCGTGCCGCTGAATGCGAGAATGAACTCAATGGCCCAACCCAGATTGCTATCAATTACATTAACGAGGTACGTCGACGCGTTGCTCTACCAGATCTTCAGCTTTCCAATTTCCCTACTGCCGATCATCTTTTCGAACAAATAGCAAACGTCGAACGTCCTAAAGAATTCGGTTGCGAGAACGGGCGTGGTATCGACTTACTCCGATGGGGATTCTTCTATGATGAAGCTCGTCTGAATCAGTTGGTGCAACATGGCTATTATAAGCTCGATGGCAAAGCCTCAACTGAAGAACTTACTGCTGAAACCGCGAACGCTTCGTCGTTCCAGTACTATTATAAGGGACATGAGTATTTCCCTATCTTTCAATCTACGCTGAATGCCAACCCTAACCTTGTTGGCAATTCGGCAAATAAGAATGAAGATAACGGACCTTCTTTCAGAGCTAAATGGCAGGTTCGTCCTATTGCAAATTAGCCATCATTCTCTTAAATTAGAACTTCCTTATCGACATCTTTTTATATGTTGATAAGGAAGTTTTTTTACCTAAACATATCATACATGAAGTTAAAGGATTTTTTGTTTTTGGTTATTGGCATAACTGCTTTGTTGTGTATCGGGTGCAATGACGATGATGAACCCACAGATGAGCCTGAACCCGTTACAAAGTTCATCATCCCAACCTATGCCGACGATTATTCATCGATCTCGTCGTGGACGTATCGCGACAAATGGAATCTGGCCAACGTTCACGACCCATCGGTTGCCTACTACAATGGTTATTACTACATGTACGGCACTGATGCCTCCTATGGCAATGTTCATGAAGGACATGGACATTTTCAGGGCAAACGTTCTACCGATTTGGTTAATTGGCAATGGGTGGGCGGACCTTTTTATCAGGCGCCTTCCTGGGTAGCCGACTCGCTCAACGCCATTCGTTCCCGCATGGGTCTCGGTATCATTGACAAAAACAATATCATATATGGTTACTGGGCACCGGTTGTGCGCCGGGTCAATGTCGGAGGACAAGAGATTTTGCGCATGTACTACAGCATAATTGTCGATAATTACATCGCAACCGGTAAGGCCAATACTCCGGCCAATTTTGATGGAAGCTGGACTGAACGCGCTTTTATCGGCATGTGCGAATCGAAAGATCCTGCCGGAGCTGTATGGACCGATAAGGGTTTCGTTACTTGTTCATCATCAGATCGGGACTTAAACTACACCCGCTCCAGTTTGTCGAATTGGGATGCCTATTTCTATTACAACGCCATCGACCCTACGTATATAGTGACACCCGAGGGCAAACACTACCTCATTCACGGTTCGTGGCATAGCGGCTTCGCACTGTTGCAGGTCGATGCAACCACCGGCAAACCCATCAACACACTCGGTGAGCCATACGCAAGCAGCGCAAGTGAGTTAACAGCCCGATATGGTATGAGAATTGGCACACGCACAGCCTCATCGCGCTGGCAAGGCAGCGAAGCTCCCGAAATAATATACAAAGATGGTTACTACTATCTGTTCATGGCCTACGATGGCCTCGACATCCCATACAACACGCGAGTGGTCAGAAGCACAAACATCGAAGGCCCATACCTCGATATCAACGGGCGTAACTTTACCAACGGAAGCGGGGACTGCTACCCCATCGTAACACACCCATACAAATTCAATCTTCACTACGGATGGGTAGGCCTGTCACACTGCTGTATCTTCCGGAAGGAAAATACCAACGAATGGTTCTACATGTCGCAGGGAAGATTACCTGAAAATGTTGGCGGCAACCCATACTCCAATGCCATTATGATGGGTCACGTACGTCGCATTGTATGGTGTCCGGCCTCTCCGGACGAACCCGATAACCTTTGGCCAATAGCACTGCCCGAACGTTACGCCGCCGTACCAGATTATGGCACCATTACCCAAGACTCGCTTACAGGAACATGGGAACACATAAAGCTTGTATACAGCTACCGCAATCAAGATCGCGCTGCAACCCTGAATCTCAATGCCGACGGCACTATGTCGGGAGCACTGACAGGCAATTGGAGCTACGATACAACAAAAAACCAACTTACAATGGGCAACGTTGTTGTTTGCGTTGAACGCGAAGTCGATTGGGAGGCCAACCCGCGCCGTGTAACCTTTGTGTATGCCGGAACTGCAAAAAATTTAAACGCAACATACTGGGGCAAAAAGACAAAATAACGTTGTTTTTTTATACTTTTTCCGGGACTTTAAGACGGATGAGCGTCCTGAACCAGGCGACAAAACATACCCGGAAGCGTTATCAACATTTCTGACTTTTGCCTTCGTTCTTCCGTCTTCATCCTCCTTTATCTCCCTTAATCTTGCATTTATATTAGATCATGCATTGCAGTCAGAATTAAATTCAACATTTGTCCACCATTTAAATACAATCCTATACCATAAAGAGCTTTTCAGTGCCTAACTTTGAATTATGCAGGTGTTTATTTTATTATAAATCATGGAATAAAACCGCGGACTTATAATATACGGAACAAAATCTGAAAATTAAGATGATGAGCGAAAAACCCAACCATAAAATCCCTTTGCTGAAAATTGTTTTATTGCTGGCTGCGCCAATGTTAGGCGGATGTCATGGCGACAAAGCAGTTATGGATGAAAAGCTTCTGGAATACAGCGATAACTACAGCAGCATCTGGGAGCCAAAGTATTACAAGCAATGGGAAAATTATAATGTACATGATCCGGCTTGTATCAAGGCTGGCGATTATTACTACCTGTATTCCACGGATGCTATCTTTTTCAAGGAGATACCCAATAAGGAGGATCTCCCCGAAGAAATGGGCAATATTCAGGTGCGGCGCTCCAAAGACCTTGTAAACTGGGAATTTATGGGATGGGCATTTGATACCATTCCTGCAGAGGCCGTTGCTTATCTTGAACAAGCCTCAGGAGGCAGGCAGCCTGAAAATATCTGGGCTCCCAATGTGGTGGAATGGAAAGGACAATACAGGTTGTATTATGCCATATCCTTGTTCGGGGCAAGGACCTCTTACCTGGGACTGGCCGTATCATCCTCCCCGGAAGGTCCGTGGGAACAAAAAGGATGTGTAGTGAAAACCGGCAATGATGATGACATGAACGCCATTGACCCTTCTGTGATCATTGACCGTGCCTCCGGAAAACATTGGATGCATTACGGGTCATACTTTGGCGGGCTTTTTTGCGTGGAACTCAATCCTGAAACAGGCCTTACATTGAAGGAAGGGGATAAGGGCCATCTGGTTGCCCGCCGGGCAGATTATAAAACCTGTAACCTGGAAGCACCTGAGATAATTTACAATCCTGAACTGAAGCAGTATTATCTGTTTGTATCGTACGATGCTTTATTTTCTCATTACAATGTGAGGGTAGGACGAAGTGACCATCCCGAAGGTCCGTTTACAGATTATTTTGGAAGAGACCTGGCTGATACAACCAATAATTACCCGGTTCTTACTTATGCTTACCGGTTCGGAGGCCATCCTGGCTGGGCCGGAGTGGGACATTGCGGTGTGATTTGCGACAACGGCCGGTATTTCATGTTTCATCAGGGCAGGCTGGCTCCCGATAACCTTATGATGATCCTGCACGTCAGGGAGATCTTTTGGAACAGCGAAGGCTGGCCTGTGGTATCTCCCCAACGTTACGCGGGTTTATCGAATACGGAAATCAGATCAGGAGCCATTTACGGACCATGGGAAATGATCACCCTGAATGAGATCGATGATACGGTGGTATTATGGCAGGGACAAATACCTCCCGGAGGATGGCATTACGATACCGCCATGTTCAATAATCCCCGTACCGTTCAATTTAACAAGGACGGCAGTATTGACAATATGCCCGGGTACAACTGGAACATGGACAAGGGAAGACTGTTGCTTGAAAATCAGGAAGGCAAAACAGAATTGGTAATTGCCAACGCATGGGATTGGGAGAAAAAAGTACAGACCATCATTGCCACCGGTATCAATCCTGACGGCATTGGTGTTTATGCGAAAAAGCTAAAGTAGGACGATCAAATCACAATATTTAGCCGATGGAAAGAAAAGGAATAAAATCGTATTACCGGATGGTTTGTCTTCTTTTGTCCGGCATTTCTATTTTCCCCTGTTCTTTCTCCCAGACCGGTGTAACAGTGCATGATCCGGTCATGATCAGGCAAGACAGTGCATATTATCTTTTCTGCACCGGTTTTGGAATTTCCACCTGGTCTTCTCCTGATATGAGAAATTGGGAAAAAGGGAAACCGGTTTTTGACAAAGCACCTGAGTGGGCCGTGAACCTGATTCCGGGTTTCAAAGGGCATATATGGGCCCCGGATATAAGCTTTCAAAATGGAAAGTATTATCTGTATTATTCTGTCTCAGCCTTTGGAAAAAATACCTCATGTATTGGTCTGGCCACCAATAAATCCCTTCAACCCGATGATCCGGCCTATGGATGGGAGGACCAGGGAATGGTCATCCAGTCGGTTCCGGGCCGCGATCTCTGGAACGCCATCGATCCCAATCTCGCCTTTGATCAAGAGCAAAATCCATGGATGGTATTCGGTTCGTTCTGGAGTGGAATCAAGCTGGTGAAGCTGAACAGCGATCTGAAATCTCCGGCAGAGCCGCAGGAATGGTATACCGTTTGCAAACGTGAACGTGACTTCACCACGGACGATACTGATGCCGGCGAAGGATCCGTTGAAGCTCCCTTTATTTTTAAAAAAGACCCTTATTATTATTTGTTTGTTTCCTTTGATTTTTGTTGCAGGGGATTGAAAAGCAACTACAAGATCATGGTAGGGCGGTCCCAAAAAATAACCGGACCTTATCTCGATCGTGCAGGGAAACGCCTCGACCAGGGAGGAGGCACCATGGTATTGGCAGGAAACGAGTTGTGGCCGGGAGTTGGCCATAACGCCACATATACCATTGATGGAATTGACTACATCGTTTTCCACGGATATGATGCTGCTGACAATGGCAGGTCAAAACTATTGATCCGGCAAATTCACTGGGATGACGAAGGTTGGCCCTTGATTTCTCTTTG
Source organism: uncultured Bacteroidales bacterium (assembly GCA_964390385.1). Classification (GTDB taxonomy): domain Bacteria; phylum Bacteroidota; class Bacteroidia; order Bacteroidales; family UBA10428; genus UBA5072. Next base: position 5,938 of record CAYMJH010000179.1, read on the forward strand.
AACGGGAAAGAAAGAATACAGCATAATAAAAAATCCAGAATAACCATGATGAAAAAGAAGCTTACCGGCAGGATATTGACTTGCACCGCTTTGGTCTTTCTTGCCACAGAAATGATATTGGCTCAGCATGCAAAGATCAAAATTGATGTTGACCGTACCATCGGTGAAGTAGACAGAAACCTGTACAGCAACTTTGTTGAACACCTTGGACGGTGCGTTTACGGTGGTATCTATGAACCGGGATCTCCATTGTCCGACGAGGATGGTTTCCGTAAGGATGTGCTTGAGGCT
>CAYMJH010000179.1:6238-7982 GCA_964390385.1 uncultured Bacteroidales bacterium
GGGATTGAACGTGGCGCTGGGCCGTTATCCGGGCGGGAACTTTGTTTCCAACTACCATTGGCTCGATGGCGTAGGTCCAAACCGGATACCTCGCATGGAACTGGCCTGGGCGCGGCTGGAAACCAACCGGTTTGGCACTGATGAATTTATGAAATTCTGCAGGAAGACCGGCATTGAGCCTTATTTCTCTGTAAACATGGGGACAGGAACCATTGAAGAAGCCCGTGAGTGGGTTGAGTATTGCAATGTCAAAGAGGGCCCCTATTATGCCGAAATGCGTAAAAAGAACGGCTATCCTGAACCCTATGGAATCAAATACTGGAGCCTGGGCAATGAAATGGACGGTTTCTGGCAAATGGGCGCCTTGACCGCAGAGGACTATTCCAAAAAGGCAAGGGAAGCGGCCAAGCTGATGAGGCTTACCGATCCTTCCATAAAGCTGATCGCTGCAGGATCATCAAACTACCGTCCCAACGCCGATCCGAATGAATGGAACGCAACCATCCTGAAAGAATTGATTGACGTGGTTGACTATATTGCCCTGCACATCTATGTCGGCAATCCGGAGAACAACTATTACAACTACCTGGCTACCCCGCTGGAAATGGAAAAAAGAACCCAGATCGTAAGGGGGATGATCCTGAAAGAAATGGAAAAGGCTAACCGGGGAAACCGCCTCCCGGTATATATCGCATGGGATGAATACAACGTATGGTACCGCGCACGTACTGACGAATCGATGCAGGGCATCCGTGCACTGGAAGAGCATTACAACCTTGAGGATGCCCTGGTCATTGCCGGATTTCTTAACGGATTCATACGCAATGCCGATATTGTTAAAATGGCCAACATGGCCCAGCTCGTGAATGTTATCGCACCAGTGTTTACCAGCGAAACCGGATTGTTCAGGCAAACCATATACTATCCGTTGGCTTTGTTTGCTGACCATGCGCATGGAACATCGCTGGATATAGCCGTTCAATGCCAAACCTATGACACGGATGAATTCTACATCGGTTTGGGTGAAAGTAAGACCCGGCAGACCGATGTTCCGTATCTCGATGTTTCTGCCACCAGCAAGAACGATGAGGTTGTCCTCTGCGTGGTGAACCGTAATAAAGAAAAAGCCATAACTACTGATATCATCTGCCAGACTGGGGAATATGACGGATTTTTCAAGGTGTATGAAGTCAATGGGCCCGACATTAAGGCAGAAAATGATTTTGGGAAGGAACTGGTAATAACCGTAAACAAGCCTGATATAAAAGCTAAAGGAACAACGCTTACCTATAGTTTTCCGCCTCATTCCTTTACCGTGATCAAGGGAAAAATCAAAAAGTAAATTCATATCTTTATAAAAAAATATGAATATGAAAAGATATCCTGATTATTTCACGCTTGCGCTGGGGATCCTGGTATCCTGTAATGTGATGAATGCCCAACAGCCTGAACCCGGCGAAGCAAAGCTGGTGATCAGCGCTGACCTTGGTAAAAACACTATCAGCCGGCATATTTACGGACATTTTTCTGAACACCTTGGCCATTGCATATATGGCGGTTACTGGGTGGGAGAGAATTCACCCATTCCCAATACCAGGGGTATACGGAATGATGTGGTGAATGCCCTTAAAGAAATTCAGATACCCAATCTTCGCTGGCCAGGCGGTTGCTTTGCCGATGAATATCATTGGCAGGACGGCATTGGCCCCCGGGAACAACGGCCAAAAATGGTCAATACCCACTG
>CAYMJH010000180.1:0-7921 GCA_964390385.1 uncultured Bacteroidales bacterium
GGCATATTGACCACCACCAACCGTTTTCTGATCAGTGAACGGCTTCACAGGCGTGCCGAACAATACTATATTGACAAGGAAAAAGGGATGATTGATGGCACCAAATCTGTCTTGCATTACCGTGATTATCTTACTTCCCGCGCCCACATCAGCCGCATCGAATCGAGATCGATCGATAAACTGGACGAGGACATGGTGCAGGCCATGAAGAAAATGGAAAAGATCGGGGAATTAACCGCGTTGTTACCCGGTATCAATTGCGGTGCCTGTGGATCACCCGATTGCCGAACACTGGCAGAAGATATTGTTCAGCAAAAAGCCAGGATCACTGATTGCCTGTTTGTTTCCTTGAAGGTCAAGGGGAGCATCGATAGTACAGCCGATATGGAGAAGATTTGGGGAAAAGGCAGATTTAATCATTTATTGCCGTAACGGGAGGATAATGGGATTGAAGCTTGAACAGATCATCTCAGCAACCGGTCTTGCAAAGACCGGCGGACCCGATACAGCCGGCATTGAAATATCAGGCATTTACGCCTCTGATCTGCTGAGTGACGTGTTGGGCAGGGCCAATCCAAACGATGTCTGGATCACCCTTCAGACCCATAAAAATGTGGTTGCTGTCGCGTCGCTGAAAGGAATCCGGGCCATTATCAACGTAAACGGGAACAAGCCTGATGCTGATACCCTGGAACTGGCCATGCAGGAAGGCATTGTTATGCTTTCCACAACGAAAAGCACTTTCAGCCTGTGTGGTGAGATTTATAAAACCATGGATGCTTATGCAATGGTATAAAGCAGATCTGCATGTACATACTGTACTTTCGCCCTGCGGTGACATTGACATGAGTCCGGTGAAAATAATGGAAAAAGCCCTGGTCATGGGTCTCACCATGCTGGGAATCACCGATCACAACAGCACCCGCCACTGCGATCTGATGATGAGACTGGGCCAACGATACGGCATAACCGTTATTCCGGGTGCCGAGGTTACCACCCAGGAAGAGATCCATTGCCTGGCATTGTTTGAGAATACAATTGCATGCCGGAAGTTTCAGGTCTTCCTTGACCGGTTTATGGTACGTGTGAAAAACAAGACTGAGGTATTCGGCTATCAGCTGATCGTCGATGAAAATGAAAACATCCTGGACGAGGAAGAAAACCTGCTTATTGTGGCTGTGGAGGAAGGGATAGACAAAGTGGAACAGGAGGTTCACGCCCTCGGCGGCATTTTTATACCGGCCCATATTGACCGGCCTTCCAACAGTATCATGAGTCAGCTTGGTTTTATACCGACAGGGCTCAATATAGATGCTGCAGAGATCTCTATGGATGAAACCGCCGGATCAGCTGCAAATAAATTCAATGCTTTTCGGGGTTTTACCTTGATCCGGAATTCTGATGCCCATTATCTGCATCAGGTGGGCAGCAACGGCTGTTCCTATTATATGGAAAGACCTGACTTCAGTGAATTGAAAAAAGCCCTGAAGGGCGAAAACGGCAGAAAAGTGAAGATTGTATGAAAGATATTTCCTACCATATCCTTGACATTGTCCAGAATTCCCTCCATGCCGGGGCCAGCCATGTTGTTATCAGCATCAGCGAGCAACCGGCACAAAACCGCTATGAACTCATCATTGAAGACAACGGACATGGCATTGAGGAAGAAATGCTGGAAAAGGTGACAGATCCCTTTTTTTCCGCCGGAAAAAACAAAAGGATTGGTTTAGGCCTTCCGCTGCTTAAACAGAATGCTGAACAGGCAGGTGGTTATCTTCACATCCGTTCGCAGAAGCAAGGGAACACGGTTGTTCAAGCCATCTTTCAGCTCGACCATATAGACCGGATTCCGGAAGGCCATACCGGGGAAACTATGCGCAGCCTGATCGCCGCCCATCCAGGCGTTGATTTCATTTACCGGCATCGCATCGGAAACAGGGAATGGGAAATTGAAACGGCTGAAATACGTGACGAATTGTTTCCGGTGCCGGTGAATACGCCTGAAGTGCTGAAATTCATCGCGGACAACATGGAAAAAGCTGTTGCTGATTTGAGAAAAAAAGTGTAATTTAAATGGGATAAAGACAAAAAGAAGCAAGATTCATCATAACGACTTATTCAATAAATCAGTATTAATTTATATCCTATGACAAAGATTAAAAACCTGGCTGACCTAAGAAAACTGAAAGATCAGCTGCAATCGAAAACAAAACTCAGGGATAAAAGCGAACACCCTGAAGATCTCATACAGGTGAAGATTGCCATGGCCACCTGTTGCATTGCTTCAGGATCGAGGGAAACCATGAATTACCTGGTGGAAGAGCTGGACAAAAGAAATATCGATGCCGTTGTAACACAAACCGGATGCATGGGATATTGCTATGCCGAGCCCACCGTAGAGGTTAAAATGCCCGGAAAAGAACCGGTTGTATTTGGCTACGTGGATCACCGGAAAGCCGATGAGATCATAGAAAAATACATTAAGAACGGTATCCTGCTGGAAGGGATCATACCGGTCAATTATAAAAAAATAGATGATTAATTTAACAGATACAACCTATGTCGGAATATAAAATTCATTTACTGGTTTGCGGGGGTACCGGGTGCAAGTCACAATCGAGTCAATCCGTAGCCGAAAATCTGAAATATGAGATCAAGCACCAGGGCTTAAGCGATTTTGCTCAGGTAGTGACTACCGGTTGCTTTGGTTTCTGTGAAAAAGGGCCTATCGTGAAAATCATTCCCGATAATACTTTCTATACCCAGGTAAAACCCGAAGATGCCAGGGAAATTGTTGAAGAACATGTGGTAAAGGGAAGAAAAGTACAGCGCCTTCTTTACAAAGACCCCAAAACCGAAAAAATCATACTCGATGCGAGGGGCATGGAGTTTTATAAAAAGCAGATAAGAATCGCCTTGCGCAATTGCGGCGTGATCAATCCGGAAAACATCGATGAATACATTGCCCGGCAGGGATATGAAGCATTGGGCAAGGTGCTTACCGAGATGGATCCGCAGCAAACCATTGACATCATTAAAAAATCGGGGCTGCGTGGTCGCGGCGGCGGTGGATTTTCAACCGGGATCAAATGGGAGATGACGTCCATCAACAAGGCTGACCAGAAATATGTAGTCTGCAACGCTGATGAAGGCGACCCGGGAGCTTTTATGGACCGGTCGATCCTTGAAGGCGATCCCCACTCCGTTATTGAAGCCATGGCCATCTGCGGCTATTGCACCGGTGCAACCGAAGGGCTCGTATACATCAGGGCTGAATACCCCCTGGCCATTGAGCGCCTGAAAGGTGCCATCAAGCAGGCCAGGGAATACGGACTGCTGGGTAAAAATATATTCGGATCAGGTTTCAGCTTTGATATCGATCTCAGGTACGGAGCAGGCGCATTTGTCTGCGGTGAGGAAACGGCCCTGATCCACTCCATGGAAGGAAAAAGGGGCGAACCTACCATGAAACCCCCATTCCCTTCGGTGGCCGGGTATCTGGGCAAGCCCACCACGGTCAACAATGTGGAAACCCTTGCCAACGTGCCTCCTATCATTTTAAAAGGACAAGCATGGTTCAGCAGCATCGGCACGGAAAAGTCAAAAGGCACAAAAGTATTTGCACTGGCCGGAAAGGTGAACAATGTCGGTCTTATTGAAGTGCCGATGGGAATCACCCTCCGCGAGGTCATTTTTGAAATCGGAGGGGGCATCAAAGGCGGGAAGAAATTCAAGGCGGTACAGACCGGGGGTCCGTCAGGCGGATGCCTTACGGAAAAGCACCTTGACATACCCATCGACTATGACAACTTAATTGCCGCAGGTTCCATGATGGGATCAGGCGGTATGATCGTCATGGATGAAGATGACTGCATGGTGGATATGGCCAAGTTCTTTCTTGAATTTACGGTGGATGAGTCGTGTGGAAAATGCACTCCCTGCCGGATAGGCAACAAGAGATTGTTTGAATTGCTTGAAAAGATAACCAAGGGGAATGGCATTACCGAAGACATTGACCGGCTGATCAACCTGGGGAATGTGATCAAAGACACATCTCTCTGCGGGCTGGGCCAGTCATCACCCAACCCTGTGCTTTCGATGATCAGAAATTTCCCGGAAGAATATCATGCACACGTGATCGATAAGAAATGCCCTGCCAGTGTCTGTAAAGCCCTTATGATATATGAAATTGTCCCCGAGAATTGCGTAGGGTGCACGGCATGTGCAAGAGCTTGTCCCGTTGGGGCTATCACCGGCGAAAGGAAGGAAGTTCACACCATCGACACCGCCTTGTGCATCAAATGCGGGGCATGCATGGACAGATGTAAGTTTAACGCAGTAATAGTAAAATAACACAGCTAATGATGGAAACAGTAAAACTCACAATAGACCAGAAAACCGTGGAAGTTCCCAAGGGCACTTCCATTCTCAAAGCCGCCCGCACCGTGGGTGTTGAAATACCCACCCTGTGCTACATGCACCTGGAGGATCTGAACATTGAGCATAAGCCAGGCGGTTGCCGGGTATGCGTAGTGGAAGTACAGGGACGAAGGAACCTGGCCCCTTCCTGTGCAACAGAGGTGGCGGAAGGTATGGTAGTCAACACCCATTCCATCCGGGTGCTCAATGCACGAAAAACCGTGCTGGAACTGATTCTTTCCGACCACCCCAAAGATTGTCTTACCTGTGCCAAGTCGGGTAACTGCGATCTGCAGAACATGGCTGTAAAGATGGGTATCCGCGAAATCCATAACCAGGATATAGCCGCCATGTCGACCTACCGCACTGATTTCTCCCCTGCCATTATACGCGATATGAACAAATGCATCATGTGCCGCAGGTGCGAGACCATGTGCAACGAGTTTCAGACGGTGGGTGCCTTGTCAGCGATCAACAGGGGATTTATGTCTGTGGTGGCTCCTGCCTTTGAAATGGATCTCGAAGATTCCGTATGCACCTATTGCGGGCAATGCGTGGCCGTATGCCCGACCGGTGCTCTCACCGAAGTGGACCATACCAACCGGTTGATCCGTGACCTGGCAAATCCTGCCAAAACGGTCATTGTGCAAACAGCCCCCGCTGTCAGAGCGGCCCTGGGTGAAATGTTCGACCTGGAACCCGGCACCCTGGTCACCGGTAAAATGGTTGCAGCCCTGCGGAGGATGGGATTCAAATATGTTTTTGACACCGATTTCGCCGCCGACCTAACCATCATGGAAGAAGGTTCCGAAGTTCTCGACCGCCTGTCCCGTCATCTGAAAGGCGACAAATCAGTAAAACTTCCCATCCTTACCTCGTGCTGCCCCGGCTGGGTCAATTTCTTCGAGTCGCAGTTCACCGATATGCTCGATATTCCCTCCACAGCCAGATCGCCGCAACAGATGTTCGGTTCCATCGCCAAAACCTATTTTTCCGACAAGATCAGTGTTAAGCGCGAAGACCTGGTGGTGGTTTCCATCATGCCCTGCCTGGCCAAGAAATATGAATGCACACGCGATGAGTTCAAAGTTAACGGGAACCCCGATGTGGATTATTCCATATCAACACGCGAACTGGCTAACCTGATCAAGCAGGCCAATATCGATTTCCACAGCCTTCCCGATGAGGAATTTGACCTCCCGTTGGGTGAATCAACCGGTGCCGGTGTTATCTTCGGCGCAACAGGCGGTGTTATCGAGGCCGCCGTGAGGACCGCCTATGAGCTTTTTACCAAGAAAAAGCTTGATTCAGTTGACTTTAAGGCGCTCAGGGGCATGGAAGGCATCCGTGAAGCTACCATTGACTTTGACGGTTTACCCATAAAGATTGGTATCGCGCATGGTCTGGGTCGCGCACGTAAGCTATTGGAAGACATCCGCAGCGGCAAAAGCCAGTACCATGCCATTGAGATTATGGCCTGCCCCGGTGGCTGCATTGGCGGAGGCGGACAGCCCCTTCATCACGGCAACTCCGAAATCATTATGAAGCGGATGGAGGCCATTTACCGCGAAGACAAGAACAAACCGATCCGCAAATCGCACGAAAATCCTTATATCATGAAGCTTTACGAGGAATTCCTCGGCAAGCCCCTGAGCGAAAAATCGCACAAACTGCTGCATACGCATTATGTTGACAAAAGAAAAAAGATCATCTATATTTAATCGTAACTTATAAAACACTGCACTATATGTCTAGAATAAAAGTCGAGCTCAAAAAGAAGGATGTCGATACCATAAAAGAGATATGCAAATCCTTCGATAACAAACCGGGTGAACTCATCAACGTACTGCACAAGGTTCAGCATACTTTTGGCTACCTCCCCGCCGAAGTGCAGGAAGTGGTTGCCTTTGAGCTGAATGTCTCCCTGGCGAAAGTATATGGAGTGGTCACTTTCTATTCTTTCTTCAGCATGGTTCCCAAAGGAAGGCATCCGATCTCCATATGCACCGGCACGGCGTGTTACGTTCGCGGAGCTGAAAACGTTCTGTCTGAATTCAAAAAGGAGCTTAAGATTGAGGTGGGCGAGACAACCGCCGACGGCAGGTTCTCCATCAGCTGCCTGCGGTGTGTGGGAGCCTGCGGACTGGCTCCGGTGGTGATGGTCGGAGAAAAGACCTATGGCAGGGTATCCCCTGAAATGGTGAAGGACATCATTAAGGAATACGAAGGATAATGCTGTATTTTCATCCCTGTTTTTTTTCTTTTCATCAACAAATTGTAACATCCGTTGAAAATATAGCGTACCAGTTATCGTTGATTTATCATATTCATTTTGAATATATCATCGAAAACTTTTAATTTTGAACTATTAACTTAACTGATTATGAAAAAGACAATACTGGTTCTGATGTTAGTCGCCTTTATAGCAGGAATGCTTATTTCATGCAGCCAGAACATTTGTCCTGCTTATTCCAGCACCGACGATACCGAGCAGGTTGAAAAGAATGTCTGATCGCTGGCTTTTTTTGTGTTTTTTCTTTATTTTTAGCCTGGCAAAGGACTAAAAATAAAGAAGGATCCAATGAAAAGAATTGCGGCGCTCACACTCCTTATCCTCTTTCTTTTAACGGCTGTTACTGCCTGCGGCAGCTCCAACGTTTGCCCGGCATACAGCAACAACGACACTGAACAAACAGATGGCCAGGATGGTTAATATACCAGACCTGGTCATTTTATTTCCTGTACCTTGTCACAAAACCGTTTTGTTTACGGTATGACGATGCAAAAGCTTACGGCCATTATATTATTTGCTCTTGTCCCCCTGATCGGATATGCCCAGGGGGAAATCGATACCCAGGAGAAAATCCTGTACCGGAATGAGAAAAGCCTTGCTTTTCTGCTGAATTCCAACGGGATGGGAGGAAATTTCCGGTATGCCAAGCGCATCACTTATCTGAAAAAAACCCTTTATGAGGCTGACCTGGTCGCCATCAAACATCCCAAGGAAGTCAGGATCTATGCCCCCCCGTCTTCCTCCAATGCCAGCAAAAGCTATATTTACGGTAAAACCAACAGCTTTATTAACCTCAGGGCCGGTATCGGATACCAGCGCGAAATATTTCAGAAACATGACCGGGGAGGGATCTCCATCCGGTATTTTTATGATGCGGGACCCGATATCGGATTCTCCAAACCCATTTATTATAACTATAGAACCATCCTGTATGTTGACGGACAGGTTCGTTACGATTACAGCACTGAAAAATTCGGTGACAGCCAGCACGCCTACCCCACCGAAATTACCGGGAGGGCATCATTTTTCAAGGGATTTGACGAGATCTCCGTGATCCCCGGGATCTTCGGGAAAATGGGAATCACCTTGGAATTCGGCCGGAATGAGCAAATTATCAATGCCCTGGAAGGCGGACTGGTGGTGGATGCTTTTCTTAAAAAAGTGCCGATCATGGCCACTGAAGACAACCACCGGTTGTTCCTTTCGCTT
>CAYMJH010000181.1:0-7883 GCA_964390385.1 uncultured Bacteroidales bacterium
TTGGTTGTCATACGGGAATTGATAAAATGATTAATGGTAACGATCCTGTTAAATAATCATTGCAGAGTGGTATTCCATAATGCATTCAGCCGGAGTCAAACCTATAAAATTTTCAAATTCTCAAATTTTCAAATTCTCAAATCTTCAAATTTTCAAATTTTCAAATCTTCAAATTTTCAAATCTTCAGACTATTCTTTAATATTATAGTTAGAAGGCAGAAACTGGCTTGCATCTCCACCCTGTTTAATGATTTCGCGAATGATAGTGGAATTGATCGGGGTATGCTGCGGCAAAGTCAGCAGAAAAACGGTTTCAATCCCGGGGTACATGGCTTTGTTTACCTGCGCGATGGCCCGTTCGTATTCAAAATCCGCTGCTGTTCTCAGCCCTCTCAGAATATACCCTGCTCCCACCGTTTTGCAGTAATCGACGGTAAGACCTTTAAAACTATGCACCTCGACCCTGTCGGTATCGGCGAAGACTTTTTTGATCCATTCCAGCCGTTTTTCCAGCGGGAAATAGGCTGTTTTTGCCGTATTAAAGCCAATGGCAATAACGATTTTGTCGAACATTTTCAATGCCCTTCTCACGACCGATTCATGCCCAACGGTGAAGGGATCAAAGGTGCCCGGAAAAAGGGCAATTTTTATTGCTTCATTTGACATAATATCAAAGGTTAATGAGGATACAAATTACGAATTAGTGACCAGACGGAAAAGCGAAGCGAGGTTTTTTTCAACCCGCACGCCCGTTGCAACAAGTTTTTCATAAGGCTGATGGCCTCCTGCAATCAAAATGCAATGGCATCCTAACATACCGGCCACTTCCTGGTCATGAATGGTGTCTCCCAGCAGGGTCATCTGATTGGCGGGCACAGCGGCATTACCTATAAAGCGCCTGGCGTTATCGATCTTTCCATGTCCGTAAAAGTCGCTGGCCCCGATGATCTCCTTGAAATAACCGTGAATATTATGTTTCCGTATGGATGTTGCCAACATACCCTGTTCCATGGCTGACAAAACAATTTGTTGCACCTGGCATGATTCGAAATATTTCAGCAGGTCAATCGCCCTGTCATGGAGTGTTGAATCAGATTCAATGCTGGCGTAATGGCTGATATATTCATCGGAAAGGGCATCGAAGTCTTCATGGTTAAAATCAAATCCCAGGTCCCTGTAAAAATCAATAACGGGAAATCTGAACAAGCTGAGGTAGATTTCCCGGGTGATCCTTTTTCTTCCTCTCTTTTCCATGATCCGGTTGAGGGATTCTATGCAGATATCAATATCGTTCAGCAAGGTTCCGTTCCAGTCCCACAGGACTATATCGCCTCTTTTTATAACCCTCTTCATCAGATCATCCGGGATTACTATTTAGCCCTTACCTCCACTCCGCCGAATACCACATCCGATTCAATATAAAAGTGAGGGGCATCCCTTTTAAATGAGTCAGTGTTATAACTGATGCTTCCAAATGCCACGGTATTCCCGTCAGGCATTCTCGATCCACCGAAAACCGCTTCCGATTTTATCCTTACGGGCATTTGAGGATTAATGAAGATGACGGCTGAGCCGAATACCACATCTATTTTAATCCTGACGGTCTCCTGCAAAACCGGATCCATGTCGGTGAAATCGTAAACGGATTTTCCAAACACCACGTTGTATTCGGTTTTGTCGTGTGGACTTTCCCGGTAAATGCGGTCAGAAAACATCACATCCCTTTCTTTTTTTGATTTTCCGGGAGACCATTTGTTGCCCAGCAGTATTTTCACCCCGAGCAGGATAATGGCCACGGCAATAATAATTCGGAAGATATTGACATCAAAAACCACCCTGAAAATAATTGCAAGGCCGATCAGGATCAGTATTAATCCCCAAAAAAAACCCGATGCCATTTTCATATGAATTAAGGTTTATGACAAAAAAGTACCCCGGTGAAAAATATGGATTTATACAATATGAATTGCATTATTTTATTCATAAATGAAGGCATGATCGACTTTTTCCTTCAGCAAGGCCAGATCCAGCACCTGCATGATATTGTTAACATAATGAAAGGTAAGGCCTTTGATGTAGATCTCCTTGATTTCACTGATATCTTTCCTGTTTTCTTCCGAAACGATGATTTCCTGAATGTCAGCGCGTTTGGCAGCGAGGCTTTTTTCCTTGATTCCCCCCACAGGCAATACCTTGCCCCTGAGGGTAATTTCACCGGTCATGGCAACGCTTTTCTTTACTTTTCGCTGGGTTATGGCCGATGCGATGGAAGTGACCATGGTGATCCCGGCTGAAGGGCCATCTTTTGGTATAGCGCCTTCGGGTACGTGCAGATGAACGTTCCAGTTGTCGAAAAGAACCGGTTTGATATCCAGCAGCTCGCTGTGTGATTTGATATATTCGAGGGCAATAACGGCCGATTCTTTCATGACATCGCCCAGGTTGCCGGTTATGGTCAGATTTCCTTTTCCCCTGCTGAGGCTTGTTTCAACAAAAAGTATCTCTCCTCCCGTTGCGGTCCATGCCAGGCCTGTGACAACGCCGGCAGACTCATTCCCCTGGTATTTGTCTTTCAGGAATTTTGGCTGGCCGAGGATGGCTTCCATGTCTTTTTTGGTCAGCCGCAGGTTATAGCTTTCACCGAGCGCTACTTTCATGGCAATGACCCGGCATATCTTGGCCAGTTGCTTGTCGAGTTCCCGCACGCCTGATTCACGGGTGTAGTTATCAATTATATATTCGATGGATTCAGCGGGCAGGCCGAGGTGCTTTTTGGTCAGTCCGTGGTTCCCCAGTTCCTTGGGGATCAAATGCCTCTTGGCTATTTCAACTTTTTCTTCCAGGATGTACCCGGGAATGTCGATCAGTTCCATTCTGTCGATAAGAGCGGGACTGATGGTGCTGGTGGTGTTGGCAGTGGCGATGAAAAGCACCCTGGAAAGGTCATATTCCAGCTCAAGAAAATTATCATAGAAGGTGCTGTTTTGTTCGGGATCAAGGACTTCAAGCAGGGCTGAGGCAGGGTCGCCGTGAAAATCCCTTCCAACCTTGTCAATTTCATCCAGTACGAAGACCGGATTGGATGATCTTGTTTTTTTCAGGCTCTGGATGATCCTTCCGGGCATTGCACCGATGTAAGTCTTTCGGTGTCCTCGGATCTCTGCCTCATCATGGAGGCCTCCCAGCGACATCCGGATATATTTCCGGTTAAGGGCTTTGGCGACCGATTTGCCCAGGGATGTCTTTCCGACACCCGGAGGGCCCACCAGGCAGATAATGGGTGATTTGAGGTCGCCTTTAAGTTTCAGTACAGCCAGGTGTTCAATGATCCTCTCCTTAACCTTCTCAAGGCCGAAATGATCCTTGTCAAGAATGGTCTGAGCCCGCCGCAGATCGAAGTTATCCTTCGTAAATTCGTTCCAGGGAAGCTCGAGCAAGGTCTGGAGGTAGTTTATCTGCACCGAATACTCACCGGTGGCCGGATTGAGGCGGTTGAGCTTTTCCACTTCCCTTGTGAAAACGGCGGATACCTCTTTGCCCCATTTTTTCTTCTTGCCCCTGGCTTTCAGTTCCTCTATCTCCTGCTCCAGCGGATTGCCTCCCAGTTCATCCTGGATGGTTTTCATCTGCTGGTGGAGGAAATATTCGCGCTGCTGCTGATCAATATCCAGTCTGACCTTGTTCTGAATATCGTTTTTCAGTTCCAGCAGCTGGACTTCCCTTGCCAGGTACTGCAGCAGAAGGGTCGCTCTTTTCTTGAGGTTGTTGGTTTCCAGCAATTGCTGTTTTTCGGCAATTTTGATGTCGCTGTTCGAGCTGATGAAATTGATCAGGAAGGATGAGCTTTCAATGTTTTTAACCGCAAAAGAGGTCTCCTGGGGTATGTTGCTTGACAGCTTGATGATCTTCAGGGACAGATCTTTAAGGGAACCTATAATAGCCTCGAACTCAGGATCCTTTTTTCTTGGCTTGGAATCGTCCATGGGGATCACTTTCCCGATCAGATAGGGTTCGGTGGCTATAATTTCCTCAAGCTGAAAGCGTTTTTTACCCTGGATGATTACAGAGGTTGACCCGTCCGGCATCTCGAGTATCCTGAGGATATGCGCTATAGTCCCTGTTTTGTAAAGGTCCTCGGGATTCGGATCTTCACTGCCCGGATCTTTCTGAGCCAGGGTCCCTATTATTTTTGTCTTGTGATAGTAATCCCTTACCAGTTTCATCGATTTGTTGCGGCCGACGGTAATGGGGATTATGACACCAGGGAAAAGCACGGTGTTCCGCAGGGGAAGTATCGGCAGGCTTTCCGGGATCTGGGTCATATTAAGGCTTTCCTCGTCCTCTTCTGATATCAGGGGAATAAAATCACTGTCTTCGTTCATTGACGAGGCAATGATAAAACTATTGTCCTTTTTATTCTGTGAAATGCTCATATAAAAATCTTCCTGCAATAAATAAACAAAAACCGGGACAAAATGTCAGTTGTCCGCAAAAAAAGATTGGTTAATCCATAAAGCAATTGCTGTGCCAATTCCTGTATTCCACTAAAATTCCTGTCGTTGCCGTCAGCGTAAATATAAACAAAAAGCTCCGTCTTCAGGAAGAGAACGGAGCTCAATTGCAAAAAAAAAATTATTTCTTCTTCTTATCAAGATGGCCTTTATACCGGCTCATGTATTTGTCAACGCGTCCTGCCGTATCGACAAGCTTCATCTTGCCTGTATAGAAGGGGTGCGAGGTATTGGAAATTTCTATTTTCACCAGCGGGTATTCGACGCCGTCTTCCAGCTTTTCCGTTTCCCTGGTATTAATGGTCGAACGGGTTATAAAAGTATGACCGTTTGACATATCCCTGAAAGCAACCAATCGATAGCTGTCCGGATGGATTCCCTTTTTCATGTTCTGCTCTTTCCTTTTTTTAATGGCTTGCAAAGATAAGCAAACCTTTTTAAAACGCAAAGAAAAACTTATTCAATTTCATTTTTTCTTTTCTTGCTGAACTTCTGGCTTTGGTTGGTAAATCTCACAAATTCAGCGTTTCTGTCAAACAGGTACCGGTAGGTGACGTGGGTTTTAGCTTTGGTGGCCCCAAACTGGCTGTACATTCGGTTGACAGTAAGATTGTAATCCCCTACCCATGACAGTTCAAGTTCTGTCATTCCCAAGCTCCGCATGGTATCGGTGAGCTTAAGGTAAAGGGCGGTGACCACACCGGTTCGCTGATATTCCGGGATCACTCCCGAAAGCAGCAGGCGTGCCCTGGTCACGGCTCTTTTTCGGAAATACATCAATTTCAATATATTGAAAAAATGAAGCTTGCCGTTTTTAAGTTTTCGGAATACCTGGTTTATATCGGGAAAGGCAATGAGGAAACCGACCGGCATTTCGTTGTGATAGGCAAACCAGATGGTTTTTTCATTCAGCAGTGCTTTGGCATCATTGAAAATATGAAGGAAGTCTTCGTATTTCAAGGGGGTATAGTTTTCCAGGAAATCAGACCATACCTTGTTGTACATCTCGACCAGCTGTTTCAGGAACACATCGGCCTTGTCCATTTCAAGGTGGCGGAAGGAATAATCGGGTTTTTCAAGAAAATGCTCAGCGAATTTTTTCATCCTTTCCGGGTACGGAATGCTGAAGACGTCATGAAAACTATATTGCTCGAAGTAATTCTGAAAGCCGTAATTTTCAAAAAGCTCTTTGTAGTATGGAAAGTTATAAGGCATGCCATAGCCTTGCCGGGTAAAACCATCAACAAGCAACCCCCAGTAAACAAAATTCTCTCCAAAATTAATGGGTCCGTCCATGGCTTCCATGCCGTTGGCCTCAAGCCACTCACGGGCTGTCTGAAACAGAAGGTTAGCCGCCTGCTGGTCATCGATGCATTCAAAGAAACCTACGCCACCGGTAGGCATGGGATTCTGCGAGGCCTTGTTTTTGTCATAGAAGGCGGCAATGCGGCCGATGAGGTTCCCCATATCATCTTTCAGGATCCAGCGTATAGCGTCTCCATGCTGAAAGCATTCATTTTTCTGAGGATTGAAGATATTCTCAATTTCCATGTCCAGCGGACAGGTCCAATTCCTGTCGTCTTTATAGAGAATCTTTGGGACCCGGTGAAATTCATTCCGGGTTTTCTTATCCGTTACTTCAATGCAATTCATAAGGAAAGCTTTAATTGATGTCAAACCATTCCGGAAGCCATCCAGGCATGCTTTTTATCCGTAAAGCGTGTTCGAATTCGTTTTTTTTAGGATTATAAATATAGTCTGTTTTTAAAAAGTCAATATTAGTGATTATTTCTTTTAAAGCCTTCATAAAGAAAAGAACTTCCTCGTCGCGCAGGGTGGGGTGAAGTGAAAGCCTTATCCAACCGGGCTTATCAGAGAGGTCACCGTGGCTGATTTTTTCCGTTATGGCATGGCTCCGGTCATAGCTTACCTCGAGCAGGAAATGACCATATGTTCCGGCACAGACGCAGCCTCCCCTTACCTGAATCCCAAAGTGATCACTGAGCAATCTCACCAGCAGGTTATAATGGATATTTTCATGAAAGAAGGAAATAATGCCAAGGCGGTGTTCTGCGGTATCAGCCAATATCCTGATACCGGAAATTTTCCTCAATTCCGCGAAAGCCAGGGAAACGAGCTCTTTTTCCCTTTCCATAATGGCCGGCACCCCCATTTTTTCCTTTAAACGGATGGCCAGCGCAGCTTTGATGGTTTGTAGGAAAGCAGGTGTTCCGCCGTCTTCACGGACTTCGATATCATCAACGTATTTGTATTCGCCCCATGGATTGGTCCAGTCCACCGTTCCTCCCCCCGGATCATCGGGTGCGGCAGCATGGTACAGGGAGGAATTAAAGACCAGAATACCCGTTGAACCCGGTCCCCCCAGGAATTTGTGCGGAGAAAAGAAAATCGCATCCAGGCGCTGAAGGGGATCTGCAGGGTGCATATTCATGTCGGCATAAGGAGCAGAGGCAGCGAAATCAACAAAGCAAATCCCCTGGTGGCGGTGCATGATGGCCGCCATTTCATGATAGGGGGTAATGATACCGGTGACATTGGAACAGGCTGTAAAAGAGCCGATCTTGAATTTTCTTCCGGCATATTGCCGCAGCCGGGTGTCGAGCTCATCGGGATCGATCAGCAGGTCAGGGCCGGGTTTCAGCATCACAACGTCAGCAAAGGTCTCGTACCATGAGGTTTGATTGGAATGGTGTTCCATGTGGGTAATGAAAACCACCGGGCGCTCTTCCAGGGTGTAGCAATTCTTTTTATGGCGCAGGCTGCATTCCTTCAGCCCCAGGATCCGCTGCAGCTTATTCACCACCGAGGTCATACCTGATCCGAAGGTGATGATGACATCATCGGGGCCTGCATTCACGTGCTTTTTGATCAATGTTTGTGCATGGTGATAGCTGAGGGTCATCCGGGTTCCTGTTTCGCTGGTCCCGGTATGTGTATTGGCCACAAAGGGACCGAAAACAGAAGCGATCCTGTCCTCAATGGGCTTGTATAACCTGCCGCTGGCTACCCAGTCAAAATAATGGATTTTTTTTCTTCCGTAGGGGGTATCATAACAGGCGTCGATCCCTATGATTTCCTTCCGGAAACGGTCAAAGTATTGTTCCAGTGAAGACATGGTGATCAGATTAAAGAGCAAAGATCAAAGATAAAACAGGAAAAAGGAAAGAAAAATGATTTATAAGCATTCCAGCCTTTCCACCGTTTCACTTTTTCACTGTTCCACTTCTCCGGTCATCCTGTCCTAATTTTTGCCCGTTGATTTTTTTAAATCCTGCGAAAGAATATTATCTTTGCCGTCCCAAATGGTGGTCGTAGCTCAGTTGGTTAGAGCGCCAGATTGTGGCTCTGGAG
>CAYMJH010000182.1:0-7827 GCA_964390385.1 uncultured Bacteroidales bacterium
ATATTCAATTCCGTCATCTGAATTCTTTTCTTGTTTACAGGATTGTGACTCGCAATGAAGGACGGAGAGGTATTATTTTTTTTGTACTTTTGCAGCTGAACAGAATGACAGGCCTGACCTGTCATTCGGATCTTCCTCCGATGCCGGGATCATGGATTAATACGGTATCTGACAGGGCCCTGATGTTGGGAAGGTCATAAAGGCATTGTACCGATGGCATTTCACCGCAACATAGCAGAAGCTTTTGAAAACCGGGTCAGGCTCGGCCCTGAAAAGACAGCTGTGGTATCGGGAGGAAAGCAGCACAGCTACGGAACCCTGAACGAAAAAGCCAACCGGATGGCCCATTATCTCATCCAAAAAGGATTACAGGGCGCGCAAATCGGCATCTCGCTTCCCCGTTCCGAAAACATCATCGCTGCCATCCTGGGCGTTCTCAAGGCAGGCTGTGCATACGTTTTTTTAGATCCGCAGTACCCCCCCGAAAGAATTCAATATATACTGCAACACTCAGGCATTAAAATGCTCCTGTCATCGGGAACAGCACCGGTTTTCATCCCCGGTCCCAAGGTCAGCATCGTTGATCCTGAAATATGCTGGAGTTCCGGGACCGGCAGCGAAAATCCCGGTGTTGTCCTGTCAGCCGACAGCGATGCCTACATCATGTATACTTCGGGATCCACAGGCAGACCCAAGGGTTCAGTCATCACCCACGGCAACGTCCTCCGCTATATCGAGGCTATAAACCAGGTGGTTCAACTGCAGGAAGGTGACCGGTACCTGCATACCGCCTCATTTTCCTTTTCATCCTCCGTGAGGCAGTATCTGCTGCCCTTACTGAACGGGATCCCCCTGGTAATGGCCGATGAAAGGTCAGCGCAGTCGCTGATGAAACTGTTGCAGCTGGCCCGGGACAGCCAAATAACCATCATGGACAACGTCCGGTCACTGTGGCAATATGGCGTCATCCAGCTTGAAAGGTTTCAGCAGCATGAAAAAGATGCCCTTGCCGGCACCGGAGTACGTCTGATCATCTTCTCCGGGGAGTTGCTGCCTTTTTCCCTGGTTTCGCAGCTCAGATCTTTTTTCCCATCCGGAAAATCTCCTTCCATTATCAACCTCTATGGTCAGACAGAGACCATCGGTGGCGTTGCCTATACCCTGCCCCGGGATCTCAGCCACAGGAATGGCTGGGTCCCCGTCGGCAGTCCCCTGTCCAATACCCGGGTCCACCTGCTCGATCAATCGATGAAGCCGGTGTCCCGCGGCGAATACGGGGAGGTGTTTATAAGCGGACCCAGTGTTGGAAAGGGATATTTCAATAACCGTGCCCAGACGGAAGAGCATTTTATACGTCACAAGGGCGAAGGGGAAATAGCGGTAACCTTGTTCCGCACGGGCGATATCGCCCGGCACAGCGATGACGGTTTGCTTGAGATAAACGGCCGACGGGACTTCCAGGTAAAGATCAGGGGGATCCGGATCGAAACGGCTGAAATAGAAAACGCACTTAACGGTCACCCCGATATTGCAGAAAGCATTGTGGTCGCTTTTGAAGATGAAAGCCGCGAGACGAAACTGGCTGCTTTCCTGGTGAAACGTTCGAATAAACCCCTGGATCAAACCTTGCTGAAGAACTACCTGAAGAAAATGCTTCCCGACGCCTTTATTCCCGGCCGGTTCATGAAGACCGACGCGATCCCGCTGTTGCCGAACGGGAAAACCGACCGGAAAACCCTTGCGGAGATGGCTGCGTATCAGCGGCCTGCCGATCATAAACCTGCCCCCCATGAAAACGAGGTGCAGAAAACGGTTCATAGCCTGTTCGCGCAGATCCTCGGCGACAAAGCCTTCGGCGTTACGGAAAGCTTTTTCGACCTGGGAGGTCATTCACTGAAGGCCGTCGAACTGATTGAGTTACTGGAGCAGATCTTCAGCAAAAAAATCCCGGTTGACCTGATATACCGGTATCCTTCGGTGAAACAGCTTGCATCAGCCATTGAAAAAATCAGGTCGGTGCCGGTCACATCAAACCTGGCCTGCATACAGCCTTTGGGACACCTGCCCGCATTTTTCGGCGTGCATTGCGATGATGCCAATTTTTTCCTGCCCCGTTTTCTGGGCCGCGATATCCCCTTTTACGGCTTTTTTCACCAGGGCCAGAACGGTGAAAGAATCCGGCACGACAGCATCCCCGGCATGGCCGGGAAATACATCGCCGAAATGGCCAAAGTCAGGCATAAGGCCCCTTATATTCTGGGAGGCTACTCGATTGGCGGAGTAATCGCCTTCGAAATGGCCAATCAACTGGTAAGTAAGGGTCAACCGGTAGCCTTGCTGTTCCTCATCGATTCCCTTTGTCCGGGATACCACGGCAGGGTGATGGCCGGAAAGCATGTTTTTAACCGGACCGAAAGCAGCCACGATCACAATACCGCTACTACAGCGCCTGCCAGGCCTGTATCACGGATTAAACAAAAATTACAGGAAAAATGGTTCGAAATAGCCTATTATCCTTCACTGCTGCTGGCCATGCTCAACATAAAAGTGCCCCTGACTCTCAGGAACAGCTATATCATGGGAGTATACCACCGGGCGCGAAAAGATTACCGTCCCCGGGGCCCTGTTCCCTATCAAACGGTCCTTTTCCGGTCGGCCATCTATAATTATGACGACTATTTCCTCGGCTGGAAACCTTATATGCAGGATAACATTACGGTATATGAATTAGAGGCCACCCACCAGTCGATTATCGCTGAACCGGGTATCAGGATCGTGGCGGAACGCATTGCCAAAATTATGGCCGATAAGTTTTCAAAATGATATTTCCCGTAAAACTGTCAGACGCCTTTCAGGTGTCTGATGGTTCCTCCTGTTAAAAAAAAGGCCGTCAGACACCCCGAAGGCGTCTGACAGCTATAGTAAAGTGGAATTTTCCTATTCTTTTATGATCTTGCGGGTAATTACATCCTGGCCCTGCAGGATGACCTTCACCATGTAAACACCGTTGGTCAGCCCGCTGCAATCAATCTGGGCCGATCCCGAATGAATCCCGCAGGTGGTTATAGTCCGGCCATACAGATCGAGCAATACAACCTGCGCCTGAATCTCCTGTGCGGCTTTCATCGAAATGACCAGGTTATCTTTCACCGGGCTTGGGTACAGTAACAGGTTACCGTCAATTTCATTCCTGTTGATACCGCTTTGAGAAGGCTTGTAGTATACCTCCAGTACATCGGAGGCAAAATTACCGGCTGTCATGGCATTGGCCCTGATCTTTAGGGACAATGGTCCCGGTGCCGAAGGCTCAACCCTGCAAATCAAGGCACCGACTTCAGTGATCGAGCAGTTAACGGTTTCAATATCATCCATGCCGAACCCGGTTTTATCACCGGCGAGGTTGATGGCGATCATGAAATATGATGCCCTCAGGGTATCGGCAATCGCATAATCCATGGTCGGCCTTGCCGGAACCGTCAGTTGCAACTTTTCACCGGCAAAGGCACTGCCGCTCGCCCTGGTTCTGAAAAACAGGTCATTCCCGGGATTCAGCGCTACGACACTTCCGGTACCCGGAACGGCGCCGGCCATGGAAGCATCTTCGTCATATTCATCAGTGGCAGGAACCGGCTCGTTGGTCGTTTCTGCAGTAAAATTGACGGTATACAGCGGTGTCGACGGCCGTGAGGCAATCGTAATGGCCTGGACGGCTGAAGCAAACTGCGAGGCTGTTGACCTGACCCTTATGTAAAGGTTGGTTCCGGGAGCCAATGCCGGTTTGGAACCGCTGCCGGCAACCGCACCGGACATCGAAGGCGAGGTACTGTATTCATAATCGGCACTGACATTCTCTGCCAGGGTTTCAGCATTAAAGTCGACGGTAAAGGAGGGAGTAGCCGGCCTTGCAGGAACGGTAAGGGTTTGAACGGCCGATATAAAACTGCCTGCCGTGGCTTTCTTCCTGAAATAAAGGTTAGTGCCCGGAGTCACCGCAACTTTTACCCCTGTGCCGGCAGATGCTGAAGCCATATTGGACTGGGTGGAATATTCATATTCTGATGAAACCACGCCGGCGGTATTTTCCGCTGCATAGTCAACGGCAAAGGACGGAGTGGCCGGACGGGCCGGCACGGTCAACGTCTGAACCGCCGAAGCAAATTCAGCGGCCGTTGACGTTTTCCTGAAATACAGGTTGACGCCGGGCGTCACCGCAACTTTTGCCCCTGTTCCGGTGGATGCAGAGGCCATATTGGACTGGGTGGAATATTGATATTCAGCAGAAACCGCGGTGGCGGTATTTTCCGCCGCATAGTCAACGGCAAAGGACGGGGTGGCCGGACGGGCCGGAACAACCAGTGTCTGAATATCGGAAGCCGGAACGGAACCCTGGGCCTTGGTCCTGAAATAACAGGTCTGTCCCGGGGTGAGGGTGATCTTCGATCCGGTGCCGCTTACGGCTCCTGACATATTGGAACTGAAGGCATACTCATCCGTTGACGGTACAATTTTATTGGTTTGCTCATTGATATAATCAATGCCATAGGTAGGGGTGGCCGGTTTTGAGGTAATGTAATTGCTCCATCCCGAAAAAGTATAGCCTGAGGCAACGGCAACTACGGTAACCTTTACCTGCATCGGAAACCAATAGGTAAAACGTTCGGCCCAAACCGCCGGGTTTTCCTGCCGGATCTGGAGGTTGCTGGGGGTAGTCAATTTCCAGGGATTGATGCCGAAGTGCCATACCTTGTCCATTTGGGTGTAATCGACACCACCGTTATAGGTCCACCAGGTGTTCGGGCTGCTATTGGCCGTTGCCACCGAGCCGGGTCCGTTCAGCGTCAGTATCCCTGCCATGGATTCATACAGGGTGCCGGTTTCCACCGGCAGTTTCTGCCATATGCCAAACTGAAGGCCGACCGGTGTCGATGTAGCCTGGCTGATGATCTCATACCGGGTGTATACCTGCCCGTTATAATAATTATACTGGGCTGTTGTCCAATTTGACGGCATAGATGCATTATAGCCGAAGAAATAAAAACCATTGTCATCCGTGGTATTCGGAAAATCGATGATCTGGTTAATGATGACGAATTCAGGACCGATCTCCGTAACTGCCACCCCCTGCAAAGTCTGAATATTCGATTTAAAAGCACTTCCGGTGGCCTTTTTTCTGAAATACATGGTTGAACCCGACGGGATCGCCACATAGGTTCCGCTGCCGGAAACAGCACCTGACATGTTTGAACTGGTTGAATATTCATAATCACTGCTCACCACGGTGCTTGTCCGCTGGTTTGCCTGGTCCCAGGCAAAAGTCGGGGCAGCCGGCCGCGAAGGCACGGTCAGCGTCTGAACAAAAGAGGCCTGGTATTCACCGCTTGCTTTGGTACGGAAATATACGTTTTGTCCGGGAGTCAGTGACAGGGCCGATCCGCTGCCGCTTACCGCACCCGTCATGGCTGAGTTATAGGCGTATTCGTCGGTTGAAGGCACAACTTTATTGGTGCTCTCACCGGCAAAATCGACGCCGTAGGTGGGTGTCGGATGCCGCTGCACAGGGCTGCCCCCGTTGAGGTAATAATCCCATCCCAGAAAAGTCTGGCCGGCGGCAACCGCAACGATGGTCATCCTGATATCGATGGGCAGATACTTGCCCCGCTCATTGTTCCATACACTCGGATCGGCACAGGTGCAATGCTCCGATGCCAGCTGACAGCTGGCGTCAATCCAGAAAGGATTGCCAAACCGCCATAACCTGTCCAGGCCGGTCCAGTCAATCCCGCCATTCAGCTTCCACCAGTTCGCCGGAGTTTCACTGGTCTCGACCACTGATCCGGGCCCGTTGAACCACTGAACAAGTGAACAGGTTTCTTTCCATTTGCTGCCTTCATAAAAACGGTCAGCCCAAATGCAGAAAGAAATGCCGAAGGGCTGATAGCCTCCGCCGGGCAGGGTCGGCTGACTGATGATCTGGTATCTGATATAAAACAGGCCGTTTTCATAATCAAAGGGCGTTTTCCAGTTGCTGGTAGTGGCCTGACCAAGGTCATACCAGAAATGATACCCGTAGCAACCGTCGCCGCCTGTGGTTTCATTCCAGTTAAACGTTTTGTCGATCAGCAGAAACTGCTGTGCGTTAACGGTAGAAAACGAGCTGAATAACAGTAATAATACCGTCAATAAACCAGTGAAATTAAAGCTGAAATGGTTTTTCATAAAGTTGAAATTTGAAAAATGATATAATAATAATGGGTAATCGGGATAATGTCGTATTTTACTTTTCCAAACGATGATCGCCATATGTGATCTTTGACACTGCAAATATAACCATTAATGGTATATCTGATTCAAAGGCGAAAGGACCGGTTAAAACCACCGGAGAGGGCAAAGACCATATTATCCTTATTGTCTGATAGTTACATTGACAGCTATCCCGCCCTTACCCAGTACCGTTCATGGAACTTTTTCGATGGTTGGTTGGACTGACCCTGCAATTCATGCGGTAAAAAAAACCCTTGATCAATTTTCAGGCAGCATAAGCGAAGAATCAGCCCGCAACAGCCAAAATTCATTGGCCGCCTTTGTGCATGGCGTTGAAATCGCCGCCATAACACAGACTTCTCACATAATGGTCAATAAACCGCTCGAACAGCGGGAGTTTCATCAGGAAACGCGTAATTTTCAGATACTTGTAATTTGGATAATCCGTGGTTATGTTAATCTGCGAATACTGGTTCTGAAAGAATTCAATGCCCTTAATCCTCACATATTCAAGTCCCAGGCGGGTGAGCATATTGTCTTTCACCTTATATTTTTTGATCAGGTCCAACCGGTAGCGATATACATTATTGATCATGTCGTCAATCAGCCTTACGGTGGACTGATTGGGAGAGATCCTGTAATAGGCCATCTCCTGATCGATATACAGCATGGTGGAATTTTCCGTGAGCCTTCTCCAGAAATCAAGGTCGGCAATGGGATGCAGCGATACATTGAATCCGTTCAGCCTGAGCCCGAGGTCGCGGTTAAAAACAACGCCGGGAAAGGGCGAAAGCTGCCTGAAATAGAAATAAGTAGGCTTCACCACCGTATATACCTCAGTGAGCTTCTTTATCTCATTGGCCCCGGTCCATTCTTCTTCGCCCACAAAATTATTCACGGCAAAACCGCCGATTTTATCAGCGTATTTCGACAGGATATTTTGGGCCAATTCAACAAACTGGCAGTGCAGGAAGTCGTCATCATGCAATATGTTAATCCATGGCGTTTTCGCGAACCGGATGCAATTGTTGAAGTTCTCGTCCTGCGGAACCGTCTCGGTGGTTTTGATATATTCGATCAGGGGACTGTTGTAACTGTCGATGATGGCTTTGAATTCATCGTGAGGCGAATTGTTGTCGACCACCAGGATGCTGCATTTAACCGTTTGGTTCAATGCACTTTCAAGTGCCTTTCTGAAATACTCGGTCCGTTTGTAAACAGGAAATGCGATAGTGAAGGTATCTTTCATGGCAGCAAAATAAATTAGAATTCTCAGTGACGATTATTAAACCTTATGGTAATATATATTAAATTTAAGCAATAATGCATAAAAACGTACGCTTCATGACGGATTAAATATCCGGATGACAAATGACGGCCGGCAGTGAATAAAAATTAGCACTCCTTTTGACAATAAAACACGAATATTTTTTTATGTTAGCCGTGTAAAAGTTAAATCTGATACGAGATGACTATCCTATTTGTTACAGAGATAGTGCCTTTCCCGGTGCACGGTGGTGAGAAGCTCAGAAGTTATGGTTTACTGAGGCTGATGTCGGAAACCGC
>CAYMJH010000183.1:0-5242 GCA_964390385.1 uncultured Bacteroidales bacterium
TGACATGCTTAATCCCCCTATCTCAGGCGCTTTATTTTTAGATGCAAATATCCCGAATCCGCAATGCCATCGCACTTGCAATATTATAAAAAAAACGCCAACCCTTCCTTTTCATTTGTCGTATTTCTGTTGCTCATTTTCGGGAACCATCTGCATGCGCAGACAGCAAAATTCAGCTTTGAGAAACGAGGTAACTGCGCCCCGGCAAGGGTGATCTTCATAAATGAATCATCGCGGGGGGCCGGAATTTCCTATGAATGGGATTTCGGGAACGGGTCCATCAGTCATTCCGACGAAATCATGCTCCAGGAAGTATATCCCGTCCCGGGTATCTATACCGTAGTTTTAAAGGTTATCGAAGGCACCGATACGGCATCCGCTGATACTGAGATTCACATATACAAAGGCCCGGAAGCGGAATTCCGCGTAAATCAGACGGAAGGATGCGCACCTTTTGAAGCCCGGTTTTATCCTGACACGGAAACAGGCGACACTGCCATTAACAGTGTTTTCTGGAATTTCGGGGATGGATTCACCCAGGTTTCCGACAGCCCGCAGCATCGGTACAGATATGCAGGCCATTATGATGTCTTTATGCAGGTAACCGATCAGAACGGATGCACTGACTATCATGCAGCCAAAGGTTTAATAACAGTGTATCCTGCACCGGAACTGGACTTTTCCGCTTCCGACACCCAGGCATGCCAAGCCCCCCTGGCGGTTAATTTCATCAACCACTCCGTGGCTTCAGTCGGGCTCCGTTACCACTGGGATTTCGGGAATGGCAGCGGATCGGATTCATACAATGCCCAGTCACTATACAGCAGCAATGGTATTTACGATGTCACCCTCACCGCTGACAATGATCTGGGCTGCGTAAGTTCATTGACGAAAACATCCTATATATCGGTGGGTAATGAGACAGGAATAATTTATGCCCGGCAGGGTAATAAAATTATGGATGAGCCCAATGCCATATTGTGCCCCGGCATTGCCTGGTTTGCTGCAACAAACGGGGGATCAACAGATTATACCTGGGTTGTGAATTATAATGGTCTGGAGCTCATCCGCCAGGAAAGAGAATTCATGCTCAATCTCGCAGACTCGGGAAGACTGGAAATAAAACTGGTTTATGGCAGAAAATCCGGATGCCCCGACAGCACCGGAATCATCTTCAGGGTCGATCATATCGGTGCCGGATTTGACATGGATCCGGCCTATTCATGCCAGCTTCCGGCAACGGTGAAGTTAACGGACCGGTCTGAAAATGCAACGGCCATGAAATGGATCCTGCCGGACCATACCGAAGATACCCTGTCGGATATTTCCTATGTGGTATCGCATGATCTGACTTATAAAGAACAATACAGCCACCAGGTCAACCGGCTTCATTTCCCTTTCATGCAGGTTGTATCAAGCATTAACGGATGCCGTGATACCCTCATAAAAGAACTCCCGGTTTTGCTGCCTGTTGCCCGGTTTATGCCCGACCTTGTATCGGGATGCATACCCCTGGATGTTGCTTTTTCCGACAGCAGCCGTTCTGATGAGCCCATACAAAAGCGAACCTATTTCATCAACCAGGCTTCCTTCATCCATAATTCATCCGCGCCTTTTATCCATCATTTCAGCCAACCGGGAGCATATGAAGTGAAGCTGGCCATTGAGAACGAAGCCGGATGTAAAGACACATCCTATGCCGTGATCATCAGAACCGGAAGCAGGCTGAAGCCCGATTTTGCCGTAATGCCCGAAAAGGTTTGTTTCGGTGATACCCTCCGGCTGACGGATAAAACCTTCCTGCATGACAGTATTGATTTCTGGCATTATTCATCGCCCCGGTTGTTCAACATCACAGCAACAGACGGGACAGGCAGCACCGCCCTGATGCTGGCCGAAACCCCGGGATATAAACCGGTCAGGCTTGAGGTAGGATTCAACGGATGCCTGTCTGATACGGTCTTTGAACAGGCCTTCCTGGTTGCCCCCCCCACAGGCAGCTTTCATTATACTTTCTCCTGCGACAGTCCGCTGGTTTATACTTTCATTCCTGATATGCTTCAGGCTGGCTCTGTTGAATGGACCATCGATGAAAACGTTATTACCACCCCGGATACATTACGATACCGCTTCCCAGCCCCGGGGGATTATGCTGTTACGCTTAAGGCTTCCCGGCCATCGGAATCCTGCACTGCCAGTATAACCAAAACCGTAAAGGTCAGGAAAGTCAGGGCCGGTTTTATAGCAGAACTATATGCCTGTTACGGTGATACGGTTGTTTTTAATGCAAGACCTTCCGACGACAACATTACGGAATGTTACCATGAAGGTTTCCGCTGGGATTTCAACGACAATACCATGCCGCGAAGAACCTTCAGGGAAGAACACAGCCATGTATATTATGACACGGGGACCTTTGTGACCAGGCTTATTGTAAGGGCCGACAACGGATGCGAAGACACCCTGCAGCAGTCGATCGAGGTGATCCGTCCCCTGGCGGACTTCACAACCAGTGTTGACCGGGGTTGTGCCTCAGGCCTCACGGTAAAGTTTTCCAAGACCAGTGCAGATCCTTACCCAGTTACCTGGGAATGGATATTCGGTGACAACACATCGGACCCTTCCTCATCCCAAACGGTTGATCACCGGTATGCCGGCAATAATTCCAGAATCTACTGGGCGGGCATGGCAGTAGAGGATATGTTCGGGTGCAGGAATGACAAATATGTCCCCATCACCCTGTCAAAACCAAACCTTTTTTTCGAGGCCGACGATCCTTTCATCTGCGCGGGAGACATTGTGAATTTCGTTGCGCCGTATGACGCTTTCGACAGTTTCTTATGGGATTTTGGAGACGGCAGTGAGTCTGATATGGCGCACCATCACGTTTATCCGGAGGCCGGGATGTATGACGTCACGTTGGTTGCAAGCCAGAGCGGCTGCCAGGACACCCTGAGGAGACTGCATTACATCAGCGTCGAAAAAGCGAATGCGGATTACAGCGTCAATGACAGCACCATTGACTGTTATCCGGCCCAGGTGTTGTTTTCCTATACCGGTAGCCATGCCGTGACCGAGGGGATCTGGACTTTCGGGGATGGTGTTCAAAGTCCGGGATTCCGCGAAAATTATCAATACACGTATTCGAAACCCGGGACTTATCATACTTCCTTGTCGATCAGAACGCCCAATGGTTGCCGGGCCAGCCATGCAAAGACCATTACTGTCACCGGGCCCTTCGCAACCTTTGATTTCGAGCCCCATTCGATCTGTTATGGCGATTCGGTTTCTTTTTTCATCACTTCCTCCCGGGATGTCAATGAAATGCGTTGGATTTTCGGCGACGGAGAAACCTCCACGCTTACATCGCCCGTGCATCAATACAAAGCGAAAGGCTATATACATCCGGCCCTGCTGGTCAGGCGCAACACCTGTGAGGTGACCCTGACCTACGCTGCCTTGAACGTGTCAACCATCACGGCTGCCTTTGATGTTGCAGGCAGTAGCACCGGCCTTTGCGTTAATGACACCTTGCTGTTGATCAATCAAACCGTCGGATACCAAGACATCGCATGGACCATCAACGATGTGCTCACGGTTTATGAACCGGTGCCTGCTCCCTTCAGGCTTTCCCTGCCCGGGGTTATGCAAATCGGATTGAGCGTAACGGATGCCGCAGGCTGCGCCGACTCTCTTGAAAAAAGCTACACGATCAACTCACTGCCCGCTTTTTCGCTTGCAGGAGATACCTTGATCTGTGCCATGACTGCTTCATCCCTTTCCGTCATCCCGGGGAATTCTCTTTGGACTGTCCGCTGGGATCCTTCCGAAGGACTGAATGATCCAGCCTCCTCAGCGCCAACCGTAACGATCGATTCAACCCGGCATTACAAAGCTGTCGTAACAGATGAGAACGGATGCCGGAGTGTGCAGGAGATCACCGTTCATGTTATGCCGCCCCCCCTGGTCAGCCGCATTCCCTTACAGGATACTTCCATTTTCATAGGTGAGTCCGTCGGCTTAACAGTTTTTTCCGATAATCCTGCCGCCACCTATAGTTGGTCACCAGGATACCGTATTTCATGTCTTACCTGCAGCCGGCCGGTGGTGAATCCCGAGGAAAATGTCACCTACAGGGTAAAGATCGACGATGAGTGCTATACCGTAACGGAGCTGTTTCCGGTGGAGGTCATCATTGACTTTTACATTGAGGCCCCTGATGCCTTTACCCCCAACGGTGACGGCAACAATGACGTCTTCATGCTGGAAACCAGGAACATAAGGGAGATCAGAGAATTCAGGATCTTCAACCGGTGGGGCAATCTCGTCTTTGAAACCAACCGGCTTGATGAAGGATGGGATGGCACCGTGAAGGGAAAGCTGCAAAACATGGATTCCTATGCCTATTATATCAGGGCTGTCACCACCCATGGCTATGAAACGGAAAAACGGGGCAGCCTCATGTTGCTTAAATAAGGGAATGGTGGAACGTTAGAAAGGTGAAAAAGTGGAACAGGAGAATCTTCTAACATATGTACGTCTCGAACTAAAAAACGAATAACTCACCGTCTGCCGATAAATTTATTTACGATTTATGCAACATTGGCATGGTAAAATTGCATGAATCATTATATTCCGGGATTCTATATTACCCAATACCTCTTTTTTATTTTCCATCGCAAATCTTATTTCGGACCGCCCGAAAATCCGCTTGACAAGAGGCCTTTGGTGTCTTAACTTTATAGTAATATTCCACAAGGATAAAAAGATGCTAAATCCAATCCCTATGAAAAAATTTATTCATTTTCCAGGATTATTCCTGGGGGCATATTGCTTAAGCATATCCGCTTCAGGTCTGTCATCAGACAAAATAAGAAGTGAATTTTTGCTACTGGATGCAATATCAACCTATGCTGAAAATGCAGTCATTGATCCGCCCCGGATAAGTTTTTCACCGGATACTCTTGATGGGGGCGGAACCATTACCCTGCATATCGAAATTGATGATCCCGAACAAAACTTCTCAGGTGGATATTTGATTATCAGCAGACCTGACGGATTGATATCCAGAGAATCTTATTTTTATTATAGCGATGACGTTAGTCCTTCAAAATGCGAGTGCATAGTATATCTTGAAATTAATGAATATGATCAGCCCGGATACTGGTTCGTGAATTCCATTACTTTGTACTATGCAGATAACAATTATGTGTTCAATGCGTCAGACCTGAATAGCGGATTC
>CAYMJH010000183.1:5252-7809 GCA_964390385.1 uncultured Bacteroidales bacterium
TATGTAATCAATACCGTTCCTGACAGCACGCCTCCTGAAATTAAATGCCTGGAAGTATCAAAAGATACTGCCCATCCATATGATACCGTTAAAATTCAGCTGGAAGCCAATGGTACAGGTTCCGGTTTAAATTCAGTTTATGTACAAATCACTGATTTTAAAGGTACCCACACTTACTATTCTAATTCTTTGGATTATTACCAGGTATATAAAAAAATTGACACGATATTAATTGATTACGTGATCGGAAGATATGAAATTATCGGACCACGGAGAATCAATATTTCGATTAATGACAGGGCTGGCAATCAAAATAGCTATACCGAACTAGACCTCGATTTCAACCTTGCAGTTAGTGGCACGGTTGAAGACGCCACTCCTCCCACGCTCAAACGTCTTCAACTGATCAACAATTCAGACCAGGGTGAAATATGGCTTGAAGTCTTTGCGGCTGATGATATTTCAGGCATCAATAATTTCTCAGTCCAGCTAAACACATCTGATTACGGCAAATCCTATTCCTATGATTATTATCCTGTTGGACCGTATACAGATTTTATAAAAATAAATGATTCCCTCTACCGGTGTAATTTGCTGACTGAGGAACCATACTTCGTTACAGGCCATTATCAGCTGACCTTAAATTTTAACGACAATGCCGGAAACTACCGTTGGATGGAAAATTATCAGTCACTTTATATCAGTAACGTAAACTCAGACTCACAGGATCCCAGGATCATGTCAGTTACATTCGATAAAGATACCCTGATTGCCGGTGATATCATCACGGCCACCATAATATTATCGGATGACAGATCGGGACTAAAAAGTATATATGGCAGTCTTTTTAATAGGCAGCGCTGGCAAAGTATCTATTTTGACCATGATTATCCTATGCCCGGTATAAAAAATGACACGCTGAAACTTTCATTTTACCTGCCGGAATACGGGATGAGTGGATTATGGAGCATCAGGATCATGGATGTCACTGATTACAGTGATAAGGCATTGTTTGACTATTATACCGAGCGACCGGACTTTTTCTTTTATCC
Source organism: uncultured Bacteroidales bacterium (assembly GCA_964390385.1). Taxonomy (GTDB): domain Bacteria; phylum Bacteroidota; class Bacteroidia; order Bacteroidales; family UBA10428; genus UBA5072. The sequence continues at coordinate 6,305 of CAYMJH010000183.1, forward strand.
AAAATATGTGGATACCATCCCTCCTGTTTTCAAAAGCCTGACCATAGATCCGGATGAAGTACATGCCGGTGATACGGTAACCATTACAGTAACTGCATCGGATAATTTATCTGCAATAGCTAGCCTTGATTATACGGATGATTATCTTAATTCATATGATATACTTTATGCCTGGGGTCTCATCAATACATGGTTTATGTCAGCACCCGACACATACAAGCTAAGGATTCCCATAAGCGAGTACGCAAAGCCTGATACGGTTACCTATGAACTGGCAAGCATTACCGATGCTGCAGAGAACAGTTTGTATCCTGGTAAACATGGGCCGGCCTATATCATCATTTCATCAGGTAAAGCCGACACACTGCCGCCGGTTTTTGATTCTTTGTATATTCCTGATACGCTCATCAATCCGGAAGACACCCTTACCCTTATTTTTACCATTCATGATGATAAATCAGGCATCAATCCTGATTATCTGGCGTGCTATTTCGGACATAATACTGATAATTTTCAAAGCTCATGGCCTGACCTATATGAATATTTCGACCTGATAGTTTTTCCACGGTTCATAAACGACCATCAATACATAGCCAAGCTGTCTGCCTCCTTTTTGGATTCAGGAACCTATGCACTGTCTTATATCATTATGGCTGACAAGGCCGGAAACTATACTTACCCTGCCAGTTCTTACGATTATCGTTACCTGGACTATCATTATACTTTCAGGGTAACCGGTAACGGCAGAACCGATAGTGATGGTCCGTTTATTGAAAATATCCATGTGATGCCCAGGGTAGTCGGGCCCGGAGATACAGTGCTGATTGAAATAACAGCCCTCGCAAAAGGGTCAGGGATTGCCAGTGCTTCAGGAATCCTGCAGAATACCTGTGGCGTTGAAAGTGCCGCACTCAGTTTTAAGGAATGGGAAATAACCGGTGCCATGGATACTGTTCATTGCATGACGCATTATGTAATACCAGCCAAAGCAACCAGCGGCAAATGGATACTTAAATATGCTGGTATCATGGATTATTTCAGGAATGAATCTGGGTTTGAGTATGGCATAGATCTATTTGATCCCTCTTTTATAGTTACCGGTGGTCAGACATACCCCAACCGGCCTCCTACCTGGGTGATTCCGGAAATAAACCTGATCGTAAATGCCGGCAGCCAGCTTCATTATAAAATCCCTGCCTACATTGTAAATGATATCGACGGTGATTCGCTGGATTTTTCAGCCGTTCTGAAAAACGGTAATTCGCTGTTATCATGGATGGGTTTCTCCTCCGCGAATATCAGTTTAACTCTCAATCCTGTTACAGAAAGCGCAGGCCATTACAGCCTCTATGTCATTGCCTCTGATCCTGACGGAATGAGTGATTCGATACCGGTAAATATTGAAGTGAAGCCTGTTACTTCCATCGATATACCGGCGCATCAATCCACAGGAATGAAAGTCTTTCCTAATCCGGCCCGTGATGTCATTCAGTTCAGTTTTTTGG
>CAYMJH010000184.1:0-7768 GCA_964390385.1 uncultured Bacteroidales bacterium
AGAAGACTTGAAGACTTGAAGACTTGAAGACTTGAAGACTTGAAGACCAGCAGACTTGAAGACCAGAAGACTAGTTGACTAGCAGACTGCACGACCTGCCTGCCATAGCGCAGGTCAAAGCAAGGCAGGCAGGCTGTATGACCGCAGGACTGCAAGACAAAATCAATAAATCAATTAATCACTAAATCACCAAGTAAAAAGGTAGGGTAAAAATATTTTGCTGCGGATTAAGAATAACTAACTTTATAATTGAAATGTTTTTAAGTTGGTTACAAAGTTCTTAAAACATTGACAAAGGAAGAATTCAAGGTATTGTTCGACTCGTATTTCGATGCTGTGCGCAGTTACCTGTTTTACCGCGGCGCAGATAAGGAACAGGCTTCGGATCTGGCCCAGGATGTGTTTATGCGGATATGGGAAAAGCAGCTTGACGTAGATCAGAAGACGGCGCTCAGGCTTTTATACAAGATGGCCGGCGATATGTTCGTAAGCCGGTACAGGCGCGAAACACTTGAAATGAACTACATGAATTCTTTAACAAACGACCGGGCTGAAGACTCTCCCGAAGATCAGCTGCAGTATAATGAATTGAAAGAAAATTATGCAAAAGCGCTGGCTGACCTGGGAGAAAAACAACGTACAGTATTTCTGATGGCCCGGATGGAGGGGCTGAAATACCACGAGATAGCTGAACGGCTGAACCTGAGTGTTAAAGCGGTGGAGAAAAGAATGAGCATTGCCCTGGACCATTTGAGAAAAGCATTGCAGGATTGAATGACAACGAAAAAGCAACATAGTAAACAACAAACCGATCTTTCGGAAAAAGCAAAGGAAATGATCGCAGGAACATCCATAGCATGGAGTAAAAGCAAGGAAGAGATCTGGGCTGAGCTGGAACAAAGGATGGAAGCAAAACATCCTGCCGGAAAAACCATTGTCATGGGTTCACGAAGATGGCTGGCCGTGGCAGCTACGATTGCCCTGCTTGCCGGTGTAGCGGTATTTATGCAGGTTTACACCAAAACCATCGGAGTGCCGGCCGGAAAGCACAGCACCGTTCTTCTGCCCGACGGTTCAAATGTCAGATTAAACGCGCAATCAGCTGTCACTTACAAACCCCTGATGTGGAGTTTCTCACGGAAGATCAGGTTTGAGGGGGAAGCGTACTTCGATGTAAAACCAGGAAAAAAATTTGAGGTTGTTTCAACCATCGGCAAAACAACCGTGCTGGGCACCAGCTTTAACATTTATGCCCGCAATAACGATTACCAGGTAACCTGTGTTACAGGCAAGGTAATAGTCGCTCCGAAGCATCATAATGAAACCACCATTCTGCAGCCGGGCCAGCAGGCAGTTTTAAAACAAGACGGATCGCTCGAACTGTTTTCCGGTGTGAATACATCACAAACCATTTCATGGATGGAAAACATCCTTAATTTTACATCCGTGCCTTTGCCGAAAGTCTTTGAGGAGATCGGCAGGCAGTATGGTGTTGTGATACGGTTTCCGGGTCAACCGGATCATATTTATACCGGGACCTTTAAAAGGACTTCCGATGTTGAGCATGCACTGAAACTGGTCTGCAAGCCCTTTAACCTGAAATTTACCCGCACATCAGAAGATGAATATACGATCTCCGGGAATCAATAAGTTCACCATCCCTGGAAGAATACTTGTTGCACTGGCAGGGTTGTACCTGTCAGGAAGCCTGTTATCACAGGAGATCAGGATCAACTGTTCCGATGAATCCCTGAATAAAATACTCATCAGCCTTCGTGACCATTATGGACTGATGCTGTCGTTTGATGACAAACAACTGTCATCTTACAAACTCACACTGGACAGGAAATTCGCCTCGCCGGCCAGGGCTTTTGATTACCTGGTCAAAGACCTTCCTTTGGCCTATGAAATGAGCGAAGGGGTGACCGTTTTTTACACCGTTCAGCCGCCGGAAAAAAAGAAAGAATATGTCATTGCCGGAAAGATCAGCGATGAAATCAATCATGAAACCCTTCCCTTTTCCGCCATCCTCATCAACCAGTCGGGTCTGATTTCCGATGCAAAGGGTAATTTTTCATACACTTCAGCAACGGACAGTATGTTTTCAATCCGCATTTCATACCTGGGTTATTATATCCTGGATACAGCCGTAACATCAGGCACGCATTACAATTTCAGGCTGACGCCTTCTGTTATAGCGCTGGAAGAAATCGTGGTAGTCGGATCGGAGGTGGCGCGTTCGATCCAGACAGGCATCTCGCCCGGTATTTCGAAGTTAAACCATAAGATCGCCTATTACCTGCCCGGGAATGGCGACAATTCCATTTTCAACCTGCTCAGGTTACAACCCGGCATACTGGCTGCCGGAGAACAATCGGCTGACCTGATCCTCTGGGGAAGTTACGAAGGTCAAAGCCAGATCGTTTTTGACGGATTTACCGTTTACGGGTTGAAGAACTTCAACGACAACATCAGCGCTGTGAATCCATACATGGCAAAAGACATAAAGGTGATGAAAGGCGGATACGGTGCGGAATACGGGGAACGGGTCGGAGGCATTGTTGATATCACCGGAGTGGACGGTAACCGTTTATCCCCTTCGATACAATTTACCATTAACAATATGACATTGAACGGAAAGGCCAGTGTTCCTTTCCGGAAAAAATCATCGCTCCTGCTGGCATACAGGCAGACCTTCTATAATCTTTACAGTGCATACCAGCCTACCTCTTCGGGAGGCGGATTCGGAAGAGGGAGGCAGAGCGGGAGCGGGGCTGATTACAGTGTCATTCCCGATTATGGGTTCCGCGATCTGAACCTGAAGTATTCAGGAAGCGGCCGGAAAAGCAATTATTTTATCAGCCTTTACGGAGGGGCCGACCACTTTTCCTATACCTTTGACTATGAGTCCGGGCGTCTGAATACGACCATAAATCCCGGAGAGGAAAACCTCCAGCTGGGCGGAACGGTATTTTATGGCTTTAACTGGAAAGAAAAGAACACCAGCCAGATCACTGTAAGTTTTTCTTCCCTTGATACAGACAGGGAAAAATCAGAAGAGACCGAACGAACCTCAGGGAACCAGGTGTCTTCGAGCACCACCATGCAAAATAAAGTGTCCATCCGTGAGGTAAACAGCAGGATGGATAACAAGCTTGCCTTTTCCGAAAGACATACGGCCGATATTGGGGTGGGTTGGCTGTATTATTATACCACATCGCAGGAAATGCTGGATCAGGCCATCATAAATGATGAAGACGAGGAGCTTAAGATCCCCTACCTTTATATTCAGGATCATATTACCTTATTCAAAAAGATTACCCTGAAACCGGGTGTCAGGTTAGATATTCACACCCCTCCCCGGGCAAAGGCTGAAAAGAAAATTTATATTCAGCCTCGGTTATCAGCCCGGTACCGTATTCATGATCATGTAAGTCTGAATGCTGCTGCCGGACTGTATAACCAGTTTGTGGCCAAGAATATGACCCTTGACACGGCAGGAAATTACACTATGGACTGGTCATTATGCGACGGTGTCAATGTCAAGGTGCTTAATTCCCAAAGCTACACCCTGGGATTATCCTTCAACAACCATGGCTTTACAGCGAGCATTGAGGGTTATGTAAGAAATACGGGGGGGATTACCCGGGTTCTGAAGACCGGGGAGAACTCCACACCCTATGAAGGGGATGGAAAAACAAGGGGACTGGACCTGTTCGTCAAAAAAGATTTCAGGCATCAGACCCTATGGGTATCCTATACCGTGAGCAAGACGGAAGAACATTTCCCTTATTTCCCATCGAATGAATACCTGCCCGCCATGCATGACCAGCGACATGAACTGAAATTGGCCGGCCTGACCAGGATAAAATTCTTTCATTTCTCAGCGAATTATGTTTTCGGGTCGGGTGTACCTGATCCCGGTAAACTACCCGAAGTTATTGATTACGCCCAACACTATAACAGGCTGGATCTTGCGGCCATTGTTAAATTGACCCGGAAGAAGTTCCACCTCGATGCCGGGATATCGGTATTGAATGTTTTTAATACCAAAAACATCCGGTATTCCAATTATATCCGCATACCAACCGACGATACGGGTACCATCAGCCTGTATACCGGGGCTGTGCCGAGAACGCCGGCGGTGTTTCTGAATGTTTATTATTAAGTTGTCTGAACTAGGATTTGTAGGATTCATAGGATTTTAGGATTGCAGGATTAAGAGATTCGGTTAATTTCCTTTTCCGGCAAATCACCCCTCCTTCGCCAAAGGCTTCGGAGGGCGAAGCAAATCAATAAATCATCAAATCAACAAATATTCTGGTAGGGTAAAAGATTTTTCATGCGGTTTATTGACAAAGAAGCAAGAAAACAGTTTTAAACATTTGTCAATTTAACTTTTATTACCATGAAAAATCTATCAGCAAAGATCATCGGAAGTGCAATGGCCCTTTTCTTAACAGCAGGCCTTTCATTTGCACAGGAACCCGCTACCGGCTCTGATTCCCAGAACCGGGAGCAGAACCAGGTCCAGAACCAGACTGCCACACAGGAGCAGACCGGGACACAGGAACAAAATCAGGTTATGAATCAGACTGCCACCCAGGAGCAAACCGCTACCCAGGAGCAGAACCAGGTTCAAAACCAGGTTCAGAACCAAACTGCCGCTGGGGAACAAACCCGGTCAACTATCCGCAATCGTGAAAGATTCCGTGCTTCATTAACGGATGAGCAAAAGGCCATCCTTGAAAACCAGGAGATGACCCAGACTCAGAAACGGAATGCTTTCAAGGCCTCTCTTTCTGAAGAACAAAGATCCATGCTCAGGGAAAATGCTGAAATCAGGAAACAGCAGCGGAATCATTTACGGAGCTCCGCATCGGAAGAGCAGAAGCAGCAATCGAGGGAGAACCGCGTAAATACAAGGACACAGTCGGGCAGGCAAGGCGGTAACTAAGATCAACGATTCACAAACAAAAGAAAGATCCGGAAATACCGGAGGGCAAGTCCGGATCTTTCTTCATTTTCAGGTAACCGCAGAAATTCACTTGATAAACAAAGAAAAAATGAAACCGGCTGTAGTTCTTTCCATCCTGATCCTGTTCGGATCAAATGCCTGGTCACAGACCGACAGGCTCGATTCATTGCTTTACGATGTGCTGGGAAATGACAGGGAAATGAAAAAATTGCTCAATCCGCCTTCTTCCTATTGTTATCTTTATGGAGGATTTGCCGGCGACAGCAAGACCCTGTATGCCGGAAGAGAAATCGGGGAAGATATTTACGCCCTGAACGGAAGCCTTTATTTCCTTCACTCCAAAGGTTTTTACCTGGGAGCTTCCGGCTCATGGTACAGCCAGTCCGATCCTGGCTATAAGAACACCATTGCCACAGCAGGCTACCTGAAATCCTTAAACAAGAAAAACACCCTGATATTCCGCGCTTCCTATAACCGTTATTTTTTTAACGATGAGGATACCTCAGCCAGTTATGCTTTCAAAAATAATGTCGGGACCTCCCTTTCACTCAGGAACAAATGGATCGGAGGCCGTCTCTCGTTCAATTTCCTATTCGGCGAGACATTCGGTATGAACGCAACTCCCAGTGTCTTCTCACGCATTACATTATTAAGGTTCGGAGCACTAAACAAGATACAGCTCGAACCCGAGATTTCCCTATTTATCGGATCAGAATCGGTTGAATATACCACCGCCGGAAGTCTGAGCGGCCATATGTCAGGTTCACAGCAGGAACTCACGGCACAGGATGTATATGGCCTGCTTAATACACAGTTCTATTTGCCGGTCTGTATATACCTTGGCGATTTTGATATTGAGCTGGGCTATTCTCTGAATATCCCCCATACTCAGAATCAAAATAGTTCCTACCCGGTGAGTTCTTTTTTCACCATCTCACTGGGTTATATGTTGCCATTGAACTGAAATAATTCCGTGCTACCAAACGATAATATTACCTCTATATAACTTATATACAACCACTTATATTAACTATTAAAATCAAATCAGGATGGGAAAATTTCATTTTCAAAGAAAAATTCTAATGCTGTTGGTCTTGATTTTACTGGTTCTTGTACCAGAAAATCAGGCACAGTCGGTCAAAAGGCAGTGCATTTCAAGTTATGGTGCAGCCACCATAACCGGTGATGCAGCCTTTGCGCAAACGGTTGGCCAGCCCTTCAATACACTGGCCTCCTCCGGAAACTCAACTGCTGTATTGCAGGGTTTTCAGCAGCCTGTAATTTTTAAGGCAGAAGCCATAAATTCCGGTCCGTTAAAAAATCTTAACCTTAACGTTTTTCCGAATCCTGCTGCCTACACGGTTACCCTCCAGAGCGACCAGCCAATAGAAAAGTCGCGGATTGAGGTAACGGATCTTGCAGGCAGGATTGTACTATCAGAACAGGTATCATCGTTACAACAGTTTGAGCTGAACTGCGGATCATGGAAAAACGGAATCTACATTATCACTGTACGTGATGATGATCAGAACATCTCATCCATTAAAGTAACCATCAACAAATAATAACGAATATGAAAAAGATAAGCATCCTATTGATCATGCTGGTCATTGTCAGTTATACGGCCACCATCCATGCACAATCAAGTTTAACCGTGAAAGCATCACCCCTGTATGCTTCATTCAAATTCACCGACAGCCAGGGGACCAAGCTCAACAGCGAATATTCAGGAATCTTTACCGGGGGTTACGGCCTGGGGTATCGCCTTGTCACCGAAGGCGGATTTATGGTTAACGTCGGAGCCGGTATACGTAAGGCCGGAGCCACCATGGTATATGATGAAATGAATTATACCTGGGATCTTCAGTATGCCGAGGGACGGCTGGGCGTCGGGTACATGCTGGTAAGCGGTGATATCGGCCCTTACCTGGATGTTGCGGGTTATTATGGTTATCTGCTGCGCGGATTTCAGACCATTAACAACGAAGATTTCAATGTAAAGGAATCGGAATCGATCAATAATTCCGATTACGGCATTGTGATCTCTCCCGGTGTGCAGATCAAGCTTTCCTATGAGATCAGGACCTTTATTGAGTTTAATTATCTTATGGGATTGGCAAATATGGAAAAAGACGAAAGCCAGAAATCCAAGAACGTTGGCTATGGCCTGACTTTCGGATTTGCCTTCGCTTTTTAATGCAATGTTTAACATCATTTAATATCAAGCATATGAAAAAATTAAACATCTTTTGGTCTGTTCTCGCAATTTGCTTAACAGGCCAAACCACATACGCACAGCAGATAGGTGACCTGAACGGGATTTACTACCAGGCTGTCGCTATTGATGAAAACGGTAAAGAAATTGTCGGAATGGATATTGAAGGCAAACCTCTTTTTGAAAAGGCAATAGGCGTCAGGTTCACCATAACCAAGGGTCTTAATGGCTCCATACAATGGGAAGAGACCCATACCACCACAACCGACAAATACGGATTGTTTTCCCTGATTATTGGCAAGGGTACCCCGACAGGGAATGCTGCCTATACCAGGTTACTGGATATTCCATGGATTGATGCCGACCAGTTCCTGAAAGTTGAAATATCCACAAAGAATGACGGGAACTATGTCCTGGTGAGCAACCAGCAGTTTATGACCGTTCCGTATTCTTTCTATACGGATGATATTGCCGATAATGCGATCACTACGGCGAAGGTTCTGAATGAAACACTGCTGGCCGAAGATATCGGTACAGGTTCGGTTGAAACTTCCGAGATACTGGATGAAACTATT
>CAYMJH010000185.1:0-7721 GCA_964390385.1 uncultured Bacteroidales bacterium
GTGCGATGGACTTCAGTGAATGGTCGTCAATCGAGAAGCTCAGCTGCGATGCAAACCGGATGGCCCGCATCATCCGCAACGGATCATCGGAGTATGTAACATCAGGATCGAGCGGAGTCCGGATCATTTTTTGTTCAAGGTCATGCAGACCGTTGAAGGGATCAATGAGTTCTCCATAGTTTTCGCGGTTCAACGATACGGCCAGCGCGTTGATGGTAAAGTCCCTCCTCCTCAGATCGTCTTCAAGCGTCCCGTCTTCCACCACCGGTTTCCGGGAATCCCTGTTATAGGATTCTTTTCGCGCCCCTACGAATTCAATCTCAAGATTTTTGTGCCGCAGCATAGCGGTCCCGAAATTCCTGAATACGTTTACCCGTGTGCCGGGACCAATTTTCCGGGCCACCTCATTTGCCAGGTCAATGCCGCTGCCCACCACCACGATGTCAATGTCGCCGGATTTCCGGTTCAGCAAAAGATCACGGACATAGCCACCGATGACAAAACATGACAGTTGTTTCCCGGTTACAATTTCCGAAATCATCAGGAAAATTTTGTCATTTAGACATATATTCATATTTATATATGACAATATGTTATTTTCTCTGACAAAAATACAATTATTTGAACTTTTCATAACCTGTGCCGGTTAATTAATCAAATGGAATGAAATTTGAATAATAGTTCCATGAAAATTGCCTGAGGGTGTGCCGGATAAAAAAATCACTTTGCTGTGTCTTCCTTCAGGACTGAAACAAAGTATTCATTTTATCGTCATCATTATGTTAGAACATTTAACCAAAGAGACATTCAAAAAAAAGGTCTTCAATTTCGAAACGAACAAGGAATGGAAGTTCGAGGGCAACCGGCCTTGCCTGATTGATTTTTATGCCGATTGGTGCGGCCCCTGCAAAATGGTGGCTCCCATCCTTGAAGACCTGTCTAAAGAATATAAAGACAAGGTGGATATCTATAAGGTAAACACTGAGGAAGAACGTGAACTTGCCTCCATGTTCGGCATACAGAGCATACCGTCGCTGTTGTTCGTTCCGCTCACAGGGCAGCCCCAGATGGCTATGGGAGCCCTGCCCAGGGATACGTTCGAGAAGGCCTTTAAGGATGTGTTCCAGGTTGAGAAGGAAAAGGTAACCGGGAAACAGTAAGCGGTAATCGGTAAACGGAAGAAAAGAGTCTGCTAGTCTTCTGGTCTGCTGGTCTTCTGGTCTTCTAGTCTGACAGTCTAACAGTCTAACAGTCTAACAGTCTAACAGTCTGTAGCCTTTAGCCTGCATTCTTTTCGTTTTTCACTTTTCCACCGTTCCACTTTTCCACTGTTCCACCGTTCCACTCTTCGAACTCTTTTTTCTTTTCGGAGATTTTTCTATCTTTGTTCCAGCTTTCACTAAGGGGGTGCCTTAAAGTACAGGCTGAGATTATACCCTTAGAACCTGATCCGGGTAATGCCGGCGAAGGGAATTGGTGGCAACGCTTTGCGCTGCCCCCGGCTAATTCAAAACATAAAAAAATAAGACATGAAGCAGGCATTTTATTTACTTGCATTCGTCTTCATTCATCAATGGGCGGATGCTCAGTTTTCCATCACCGGCTCGGTCAGGGACGGGGAAGGCAATGTTCTGACCGGGGCCAATGTTATGCTCAGGAACACATACCGGGGCACGGTTACCGACAGGGATGGATCTTTCAGCCTTAGCGGACTCAAAGCCGGTGCATACACGGTGAGGATTTCCTATGTGGGATTTCAGACGGCGGAAGAAAAGGTCAGGCTGGACCAGGATAAACATATGGAATTTATATTGCAGCCTTCTGAAATCCTGGGTGAAGAGGTTGTTGTTTCAGCCGTGCGGGCGACACAGCAAACACCCACTACCTTCAGCGTTGTTACGGAGGAAGAGATCAACCGCGATAATCTTGGCAGGGATATGCCTTACCTTATCGCCCGCGAGCCTTCGGTGGTAACCACCTCCGATGCAGGCAACGGCATTGGTTATACCGGGATCTGGATACGGGGCAGTGACATGACCAGGATCAATGTCACGATCAACGGCATTCCCGTCAACGACCCCGAATCGCATTACGTTTTCTGGGTTGACCTGCCCGATCTGGCAGGATCGGTCAACACCATGCAGATCCAGCGCGGCGTGGGTTCTTCAACCAACGGGGCCGGCGCTTTCGGCGCTTCCGTGAATATTGAAACCAATGCCTTAAGGCTTGATCCCTATGGCGAAATCAGCACCTCCTTCGGATCATTCAAGACCTGGAAGAATTCCATCAAGTTCGGCACCGGACTCATACGTGATCACTGGTACTTTGACGGCAGAGCCTCCCTCATTTCTTCAGATGGTTATATCGACAGGGCTGGCGCCGGCCTGAAATCATTTTTTCTGCAGGGAGGTTATTACGGGGAGAAGACCCTGGTAAAGGCCGTGGCCTTCAGCGGCACGGAAAGGACATACCAGGCCTGGTATGGCTTAGACCGGCCAACCATGGATACGGCGAGGACCTTTAACTGGGCGGGTGCCATTTTTTCGGAAGACGGCTCTCTTCATTTTTATGACAACCAGGTCGATCAATACCAGCAGGACTATTACCAGCTTCATTTTTCGCGGCAGCTGAGCCCGTCGCTCAACCTCAGCCTGGCAGGCCACTATACTGCAGGGAAAGGCTATTACGAGGAGTACATGCAGCAACAATCCTTTACCGACTATGGGCTGGACCCGCTGTATTTTGGCGCTGACAGCATGCTGACCCCCGGGGGCTGGACCCTTTTTTATCACGATACGGTGGATGTAACCGATCTGATCCGCAGGAGGTGGCTCGACAATGATTTTTACGGAATCACCTATTCCTTGCGGTACAGGCAAAATAAAACCGATCTCATCCTGGGGGGAGCTGTCAACCGGTACGGAAATGCCAGGCATTTCGGTGAAATGATATGGGCAGGATTCTCCGGTGCTGCAGGAAATGATCATATATTTTATGATAACACGGCAGAGAAAAACGACAGGAATGTATATCTCAAAGCCATTTATTCGCCGACGGACCGCATCGGACTATATGCTGACCTGCAGTACAGGAACATCGTTTACGGGGTTTCAGGTGATGAAATCTATAAACAGCCGGTTGTGATCGATGAAACTTTTCATTTCTTCAATCCCAAGGCCGGGTTCACCTATACTACCCCGTCAGCAGGCATGCTCTACCTTTCATACGGACTGGCCAACCGGGAACCGATCCGGGATGATTATATTGACGCGCCCGAAGGTGAAAAGCCCGAACACGAGACTTTGCATAACATAGAGGCAGGGGTCCGCAAAAAAACAGGCACTTCCATGTTTGCGGGAAACCTTTATCTGATGGTATACAGAAACCAGCTGGTGCTTACAGGAGAGATCAATGATGTGGGGGCTTTTATTCGCGAGAACACCGGGAGGAGCTACAGGGCAGGACTGGAATTAACCGGTTCATACAGCCTGGGACCTCATTTGTTGCTGAGCGGCAATATTTCCCTCAGCCGCAATAAGACCGACCACAGACAATTGAATTCCGAAGGCATGATGGAATCGTATGATGATACGGATATTTCCTTTTCTCCCTGGCTGGTCAGCCATATGCAGATCAGTTATATCCCGCTAAAGCAACTTGAGATCGATCTGTCGGGCAAGTATGTTTCGAAACAATATCTTGACAATACGCAAAATCCCGAGCTGGTACTCGACGGATACCTGATAAGCGACCTGCGGCTGGGCTACAAGGTAAGCCTTCCGTTGATGCGTGAACTGGAAGTCATCCTCAGCATCCATAACCTTTTCAATCGGCTATACGAAACCAACGGCTATGTTTACGACGGCACTCCTTATTTTTATCCCCAGGCGGGAATCCATTTCCAGGCAGGGGTATCGTGCAGGTGGTAGGAGAGAAGTGAACAGTGAACAGTGAAAAACGAAAAGTGAAAAGAATGCAGGCTACAGGCTATACAGGCTACAGGCTACAGACTGTTAGACCAGAAGACCAGCAGACCAGAAGACTGCATGACTGCATGACCTCTTCTTATCTTTGTTCTTTATTCTTTGATCTTTGAAAACTGCCCTTTGGCATATATTTTGATGCTAATTAACAAAAAACGGGAATAAAATGAAACAAACACATTTTTTCACCGTTTATTAATCAGGTTAGTTTCATAGATTTTAGGTTTAGTTAGGGTTAATTATTGATTTCTCAGGGTTTTCTAATTTTTAGGTTTAATTTTTAGGGTTTTTGGTACCAGGAATCATCAGGTTCCTGGTTTTTTTATCTGGTTTTGCTTTCGTATTTTATTGATATATAGTATATTAATTATTATACTATAAAGAAGATCCGGCCAGCGGTGAAAAACTTGACGGCAAATACTCAAACAAAGCCATTTTTTTTGTTCATTTGCACAAGAATCCACTGTAATCAAGCCTATGTTGAAACTTTACAAGAGTATCTGGCGAAAGTGTTGTAAATCAATATGCTCGATACGTTTTATCAACAGCAATGATATTGAAGTTCTTTCAGTAACAGGTTTTAAATCTGGTAATTATATTTTCACCAGTGATCTGGTCAATAAACCTCACAACTATGAGATCGCCGAGATCCACTTTGTGGCTGACGACGGTTTCACCCCCACGGCATCAACAAGGCTCACACAACATGACTTTGAAGACGTGCTGATCACGTCGTATGATGAGGAGATCACCGGTTTTTCCATGATCAGCATAGCCGATATGGAGTTTGACCTTATACATTCCCTGCCTCTTGCCAACAGCGGATCCATCGGGATCGGACAGCCGGTTGCCGTCATGGGATTTCAATATGACAACCCGAACCTGACCATCAAGTCGGGGATCCTTTCCACCTTCGTTTTCCACAATGAGATCCGGTACCTTCAGTTTGACGGTTCGATCATCTGGGGAAATTCAGGCAGTCCCCTGATTGATCTTGAAACACAGGAAGTTCTGGGCATCATTGGGTACAAACTCGATCAGAAAAACAAAGCCTATGAGCAGATGATTGACATCATCAAATCAAACATTAAAATGCTCGAAAAGGCGCAGGGTGAAATTGACATTAAGGGAGTCGATCCAATCCAGGTTTTGATCGCCTGGCAGAAACAGATCAAGCAGCTTTCCAACGAGATTTACAAAACATCGGGGAACAGATTGGGAATTGCCATTGACATACAGAAGGTGAAGGAGTTGATCGCTTCAAGCGGTATTGAAGCTTTCTGGAAGCATAAAACCGCCAAACAACCCAGGTAATCTCACGCAGTAATGCTATATTCTAAATTCTATATTCTAAATTCTAAATTCTAAATTCTATATTCTATATTCTAAATTCTAGATCCTAATAACTTCAATCGCTTTTTCAATAGCCTTCTGCAATCCTTTGGGATCTTTACCCCCGGCGGTGGCATAGAAAGGCTGTCCCCCTCCCCCGCCCTGTATTTCTTTTGCGGCCATTCTGACGATTTCGGCGGCATTCAGTCCTTTATCCTTCACCAAATTGTCAGACAACATCACGGTCAGCAACGGTTTTCCGTTGATCACCGATCCCAATACCAGGAAGAGGTTATCCACCTGAGACCTGAGCTGATAAGCCGTGTCCTTTACGGCGTCTGCCGAATCGAGCAGGTCAGTCTCCCCGGTTATCAGGTTGATGTCTCCTTTCTTCTGAATCAGGCCCAGCAGATTGCTTTTGGTAGCATTGATCTGCTGTCGTCCATAGGCTTCCGTTTTTTTCTGCAGGACCTCTTTTTCTTCCAGCAGGCTTTTGACTGCCTTTAAAAGATCGGGAGGATTTCCCAGCAAATCATTCATTTCCCTGAGGTCCGATTCCTGTTTTTTTACATACTGGTCATACTTTCTGCCTGTAATGGCTTCAATCCTTCTGATGCCGGCTGCGATGGAACTCTCTGAAATGATTTTAAACGAGCCGATCAGGCAGGTATTCTCAATATGAGTGCCCCCGCAGAGTTCGATGGAATCACCAAACCGGACCATCCTGACCCGGTCGCCGTATTTTTCTCCAAACAGCGCCATGGCTCCCGCTTTCCTTGCATTTTCAAAGCTTTCCTCCTGTATATGGGCACTATGGTTATTACGGATCATTTCGTTAACCTTTTCTTCGACCTTTCGGATCTCTTCCTCCGTCAGTTTTTGAAAGTGAGAAAAGTCAAATCTCAGATAATCAGGGTGAACCAGTGATCCCTTTTGTTCAACATGCTGACCCAGTACATTGCGAAGGGCATGATGCAGCAGGTGGGTGGCGGTATGGTTTTTGGCGGTATCCTTTCTGGCATTCAGGTCAACCTGTGCCTGCAATAAACCGTTTATGTCGGCCGGAAGTTTTTTCGTCAGGCTGATATTCAGGTTATGCTCTTTAAAGGTATTGATGACCGGTATTTTGACTCCGCCCTGGGCAATATGGCCTATGTCCCCCACCTGACCGCCGCTTTCGGCATAAAAAGGGGTCCGGTTGAGAACCAGGTGATAAACCTCTCCGTCTTTCGACTTAACCTTGCGGTACCGGGTGATCTTAACTTCACCTGATGTTTGTTCATACCCAATAAATTGTTGTTCGCCCGCATCTTCCTGCAATACGATCCAGTCCTCCGTGTCAACGGCAGCAGCCGATTTGGAACGTTCCCGCTGCTGGTTCATGGCTGTCTCAAATTCATCCTGCTTCACCGCCAGGTTATTTTCTTTCAGGATCAGCGCAGTAAGGTCAAGCGGAAATCCGTAGGTATCATAAAGTTCAAAAGCCTGTTTCCCGTCAACCAGCGTCAGACCTTTTCCTTTGACCTCAGCAATGATCTGGTCAAGGCGTTTAATACCGCTTTCAAGGGTTCTCAGGAAGGATAGCTCTTCCTCCCGGATTACCTTTTCAATGAATTGCTGTTGAGCCTTCAGTTCGGGATAAGCCTGGCTCATGGAGGAGACCAGTTCAGGTACCAG
Organism: uncultured Bacteroidales bacterium; assembly: GCA_964390385.1. GTDB lineage: Bacteria > Bacteroidota > Bacteroidia > Bacteroidales > UBA10428 > UBA5072. The sequence goes on from CAYMJH010000185.1 coordinate 6,993, forward strand.
TTTAAAAATCAGCGGATCCTTCTGACCCAGGCTGGTAAAATAATACCTCACGGCCCGCCGGAGGATCCTTCGGATCACGTATCCGGCTTTGGTGTTGGACGGGATCTGGCCATCCGCGATGGAAAACGCGATAGCCCTAAGATGATCCGAAATAACCCGCATGGCTGCGTCGGATCTTTCGTCACTCCCGTAGGGTATATCGCACAGTGCTGAAATCTGCCGGATCAGCGGCTGGAAAATGTCCGTATCATAGTTGGAGGTTTTTTGCTGAAGCACCATGCACAGGCGTTCAAATCCCATCCCGGTGTCCACATGTTGCCTGGGCAGGAGTTCAAGTTCGCCCGAAGCCCTGCGGTTATACTGGATAAAAACCAGGTTCCAGATCTCAATCACCAGCGGATTCCCTTTGTTCACCAGTTCCCTTCCGCTGACCTGATTTCGTTCCTTGTCCGGACGAAGGTCAACATGAATTTCGGAACAGGGGCCGCAGGGTCCTGTGTCACCCATTTCCCAGAAATTATCCTTTTTTGATCCTGTAAGAATTTGATTTTCAGAAAGATATTTTTTCCAATAGCCGAAGGCTTCTTCGTCCATTTCGATCTTTTCATCCGGACTGCCTTCGAATACGGTGGCGTAGAGGCGTTCAGCAGGTATCCTGAATTCATTAACCAGCAATTCCCATGCCCAGTCGATGGCTTCCTTCTTGAAATAGTCGCCAAATGACCAGTT
>CAYMJH010000186.1:0-7719 GCA_964390385.1 uncultured Bacteroidales bacterium
CACAAAAAAGAAATACCGCTACAGATAATTCAACCATCTTTTTTCTTACATAAACCATTTTCTTCATAAAGGTTAAAAGCAGCTGATCGTCCAGAAAATGAAAACTTTACCTCTTGACACCCTGACAGGGTCCCCCCACCCTGTCAGGGTGGGGGGACCCTGTCAGGGTGTCATTTTTAATAAAACAGGTCGACGGCATTTTTTTCGGTTCCTTGGTGGCGTTTGCCGTCCAATACCAGCAGCGCCCCGGTTTCAATGAAAGAAATGAAGGCCACGTTCTCTGTTTTTACCGATTCTGATGTTAGTGTGGCAACACCTTTGTATTCCGATTTTTTGTTGTAGGCAGCATAGCCATACCTTGAATCTGACAGGGAAGAATTTCTGATTTCCACCGTGGAATTGTCTTTTGATGCAATGGCGATATTGGCGTTGACAATGGCAACGTTTTCAATGATCAGGTGCGATCTTTCCCCGCCGCTGATCCCTTTATCACCGGTGTTTTTGATGGAGCAATTCCGGATCACGATATGGCTACCCGACAAATCAACGCCATCGTTCCCGGCATTCTCAAATTTTGAGAATACGATGGTGCCATCTGAGAAATCAGCATCGAAGGCATCACCGGACACATTATCAAATAGGCAATTTTCCATTCTGAAGGTTGATCGGATGATATTGAGTGCATCCTCACAATGATTGTTCATGAAAGTGACATGCCGGATTTCAACCTCAGACTCATAAAAGGTTACGGCCCCGGTGAGGCTCCAACCGTTGTAATTCATGCTGTTCATGCAGTCGAAAATCACATGATCGAGAATTGTTTTGCCGGTTGCCTGCAGCACGATGAAACCCATGGACGTCCCGTCGGCAGAACGGATTGTTATCTGCTGATCCTCGCTGCCGATGGCCTTTATCGGTGAGTAGCTCAGCAAGAAGGACCGGTTTATGAAATTCAGGCCGGCGCCGGCCGATATTTCACATTCAAACCCTTCAGGAATAATAACAGGTTCTTTAAAAGTGTGTTCACCGGCCGGAATGATGATCTTTTTACCCGAGCCATACAGGGTTATGAACGATTGATCAGCCTTGTTTAAAAGGTCTGTCCGCGGCGAGTAATGCACGGGAAAACCCCAGGGGAAAATATCAACCTGCAACAGGTCGGGGAATGCTGCAGTGGTATACAATAAAGATACGGAGTTAGCCACGATAGTGATTTCCGAGGCATTCACCTTCCTGTTTACTGACCCTACCGTATAGTCCCTCGGAAAGAAATACCGGTTGCCTTTATTATCAATATAACCTACGATCTTGATATCCATGGAATAATCATTGGTAATCTTCACCCGGTGGAAGGTGCTGTCTGCTCTTTCCTGCCGGTATGCCTTAACGTAGTAGGGAGGAATTTCGGATGATCTGATCGTTTCGTAGGTATAATGCTTTGTCTTTACATTTAATCCTTTAAACAATTTATTATCCGATAACTGATCCTTTTTTAGCTTTATCCTTTCGCTGGCGGCCGCGGCACTTTTTATCAGAAAGGTATCGTTATACCGGTATCCGAAAAACTCTTCCCTCAGCAAGTTCTCTGCATCTGCAATATCCTTATGATTTTCGAGCAGAAAGCTGCGCATATATTCCTCATCAGCATATTTTTCCATATACTGAATGTAAAGCGCCCTGAATTTGTCGTTCAGGAAAAACTGGTAAGCCAGGTTGTACTGATTTTCTGCAAATTCTTCCGGTCTGTCCAGGTCACCGGTAATGGTGTTATTGCTCCAGTCAATTACACCGGTTGTTGTATAGCAATCGAAGGCAATGGGTTCAAGGGTGCATAGAACCGGGTTGAAATAAAAACGCTGGTTATGCCAGGGCAGGGTGTGAAATCCTTTGGTGACATCGATCAGGGCGGTGAAACGGGCCAGTTTGTCCAGGTCAAACAGGTCTTCAAGGGGGGCATTCCATTCACGGTACATCTGCATCAGGTTTTGGGCAATTTCATACTGCCGGAATAGTTCAGGCGACTCAACGGTGCGGTTTGGCTTAAACGGGAAAACAACGCTGGCCTCGAAAGCCGGTATTGCCACTGCCCTGTTGGAATCGAGGTTGACTTTGTTGGACAACCAGAATTCTTCTTCGGAAAACTTTACTATGGGGCCCTCCCTGCGGTTATTGTATTCGACAAGATGTTTATCGAAGTGCTCTTCATAGGCATATACTCCCATGTCCTGGCCGTTCAGCTCAACATTAATAAAACCGTACCTTGTTGTAAGGATATCTTCCCTGTCGAGCAACCGGTGTAACAGCCATTCATCCAAAAACGACCTGCTTTCAGGAGTTTGCAATGAGAAGGTTTTCATTCCCATCCATGCATATTTCGATTTAAGCTTGATACGGAATGACCATTTATCGCCCTGCAGGTGATCAAGCCAGTCGCCTTTCAGCCGCATGCTTCCCTTCAGGGTATCCCCCATATAAATGAGTTTCATTTTAACATAATCTTCATCACTTTTTTCGAGGATACCTTCTGATAGCGCTTCTTTTCTCTTTTCCGTCAGCTTGCTCATGGCTGAAGCATCGGCTTCAATTTTCAGCAGCATTCCGGGTGCAATGTTCCGGGCCATGGCAGGTGTTCTTTCAAAGTAAAAATCATCAATATAACCGTGGGTTCCCGCGGCATTATAGGCGTAGATCTTTAAGGCATTGTTGCTGAGATTGCCCGGTGCCCTGAAGCTGAATTCAATTTTTTTCCATCCGGCCGCGTCAGTCTCTGCGATTTTATCCGCGGTAAGGTAAAACACATTACCGCTGTCACAGAATACCAGCCGGGGTTCAAAACCATAACACCAGAAACCGGCTTTTATGATTTCATTCTTTTTGATATTTTCAACCTCGAGGGTAAAGGCGTAAGGATATTCTTTTGTCAGCTTCAGTGCATAACGTCCGGAGCGTGCCATGGAGTCCGACCGTTGCACTGCATGATTAAGCCTGATCCCGGAATCGTCGGACATGACGTATTGGCCGTCTTCAGACAAAAGCTCGGCATTGCAGGAAACGGAAGAAATGCCCTCAACAGCCGGGATGGCATTTTCCTTGTTTCTCCCGGTACATCCGGATAGAATAAAGGTTACTAAAGCTGAATAACAAAGCCATCTCATTATCATCATTGTCCGAATTAAATGGCGAATTTAACAAAAAAGCTTAAGTTCTCAGACTGGGATTTTAATGCCGGGCAGAGGCCTGCCGAAATACTATTTTAAGGCACAAGCGGATGCTCCAGTATCAGATCACTTGTCACTCGTCACTACCTGTCCCTCGTCCCTTGTCCCTTGTCCCTCTCTTATAAAAATACCGCATCGGTATCAGCATAAATATCCACGAAAGCTGGGCAACGATGAAGAATACGTTTACTTCACCCGGGAAGAAAAGGGCGGTGATGGTTACACCCAGACCAATGTTATTGGCACCGGAGCTGACCGAATAAGCAATGCGCCCGGCCTTTTCCTGCCGGTTCATGATATAAAAACCGAACAGATACAACAGCAGGTAGCTGACAACAGAAACCAGGGTATACAGTGCTACTTTCAGGGGATTGTCGAAAATGATGGTCCGGTTTTTTGAGGTGGCAGCGATGAAAACGATTATCAATCCCGATGCCGTAATAAGCGGACTGTTGCTGATCATCGCCTTTTTCAGGAACGAAAGCCTCCTGAGCGGAAGGTGAACCATAAAAGGGATCACAATGGTATACACCATCGTATAGAACATATGCCGGCTGTCAATATTAACATCCTTTGATATCAGCCAACTGCATAATAACGGAATGGTGAGGATGGACAGAAAGCTTGAGAATACCAAAATCTTTAATGAAAGGCTGACATTCCCGTTAAACATCGCCGTGAAAGCAGGCGAGGAAACTGCTGCCGGCAATAACAGGATCAGCAGAAAGGTGACAGCATAAAAGGGACTTACCGGAGCGAGGATATAGTAGAACATGACGGGCACGACCACGAAACGTATGACCAGGTATAGTGATGCCGGCAGCAGGTCATCCGTCACCAGGCTGCGGTTAAGTTCAACCTTAAAAAATGAGGCAAATATAATGACGGCCAGGGACAGGATGATGATGGTTGAAACTTCTGCTTCAGGTTCGGGGATAAACAATCCGGTTATGGCAGCCAGTAAAAGGATCAGGCCAAAGAACCGGTTGATGAATCTGTTGATGTGGTGCATGAAAAATCGCTTGAAATGCAGGGAATAAAGATGACAGGCAAACGATGTTTTACCTTCGGGCAAATATAACAGATTATCTATGGTTTTTTCGGTCTGATATCATCAAATTATAATGATTATGACAAACACCACGGGGTTATTGCATGAAACAGGCCTCCGCCTTGCAGCCTGTTTAGGTTCAACGCAGGAGGAGCGATCGGTGTATCATTATATCATTCCAGCACCACCTTCTGCACCGACATCCGGTTGTCGTTACCTGCCCTTACAAAATACCATCCTTTTGCCAGTCCGGTTACCGTTATGGAAATTTCTTCCCGGCCGGTGACGATCGTTTCAATTATTCTTCCATCCGCAGCATAGAGGGTAACCGTATTCTTTTCATTCCTGAGGCCGCTGACCGTAATAATATCTTTGGCAGGATTGGGCCTTATGGAAATATCGCCCGGAGAATCCAAACTGTTACCGGCAGCGGTGGGTATTATGCCTCCGCCGGCTCCGTCCCAACCGGCCAGCCGGGCAAACATCCACCAGGCAGCCATGCCTTTCAGCACGCAGTGTAATCTCGAGTTATCAGAATGGGCGCAACTGCTGCAGGTATTATGGATCAGCGCCAGCGTGTCATCGGAATTTGCTGCCAGCCATTCGGTGCCCCAGTTGCCTCTTCCGCCGCCCTCGAGGTTATAGGATATATCATCACCCAATATGTGCGCACCGGTAAAGTTACCTTCAGCATCACCATCGCCAAAGTATTCTCCGTCAGGATTCCAGCTTTCAATATCATTAAAATCGAACAATATCCGGTTTTTTGTTTTACAATGGTTGCGGATCTGCTGATTGGCATTGTGGGTCCATTCACACTCATCCCCAATGTTGGCATGTCCGGTCATATATATAAAATATACGTCCTGTCCGGGATCTGTTCCGCCCGGCCCGAATTTATCCACCAGGGAATCCATGCGTTGCAGGTAATAATCAATATTATGTCCATAAATGCTGCACCACGAGTATAGGATAACATTACAATCAGCATGGTCATGCAGATATTTTTTTACCGACGGGTACCATTGTTCTTCATGGCTGAGATCATAAATCAGCTCGCCGTCATCACAATACCCGCATCCTTCAAAAAGGTGAAGACGTCCTTCGGCTTTGTCGCTGCCGTACTGATAAGGCCCGTCGGCGTAAAATGTTTGGATGGCATCCAAACCCGACATGATCTGGCTGCCATGGGAGGTATGCCCGTAACCGATATGCAGAATTTCTTTAGCCCTGTTGATCCATTCCCCGGGCACTTTTTTAAGGTCAGTGCATGTATGGTCAATAATCAGTGCCTGTTGGGAAAACAGGTCTTGCACGCTGAACAGCATCATCGAAAAGGCAGTGATCACGATAATGCTGGTCATACCGGACCGAACCATCTTTGTTTTCATAGATTAGAGTGTTTTTACAGTAACATGGATTGGTACTTCCTGAAAACATTTTTTGTTAATATGCTGAAAATTCAGGTTTTAATGATAGGATGCCATGATAACATTATACGAAAAAGAATAAAAAAAGTATACGATAAGCCATTACTAAATAAAATTCCGTAATTTTCAACTGCTAAAAGATCCATGCCATACCCGGAATTTTATTTGCACATAAGCTACTCAACTGATGAATAATAAAATCCTTATCATTTACGGAGGCAACTATGATTCCACGAAGGAGATAGCGGAATATATCGCAGGAATCATGAGCGAAATGGGTGGAAATGTTGATGTACGAAGCGTTGATGAGCATCCGCACATGGCCTCCTATGATGCAGTTATTATTGGCAGTGCCGCAAGGATGGATAAGTTATTGGGAAAAACCCTCAGGTATGTCCGCAGACGTGCTGATGAAATCCGTCAAAAAACAACCGCATATTTCGTTACCTGCATCACGATGAAAAACGATACTCCCGAAAACAGGGAAAAGGCCATGGCTTTTATACAGCCCCTAAGCCAGATAAAGGCACCGGTAGGCATCGGATTATTCGGGGGAAAACTGGAATATAACAAAATCGGATTTCTCTGGAAAACCCTCGCCCGGCAGGATAAAACAGGCACTATGGAAGAGGGTGATTTCAGGAACTGGGAACAGATAAAATCATGGGCAAAGGAGATTGGGGACAAGGTAATCCACACAGACATATAGACAGAAGGTTTAATATCACCTCAGTTTATTTTACCCTATTCCCGTTTATAGAATTTGACACCGTTTTGCATCTGTTATGTGACACCCTCGCAGGGTAACAGTAAATTATTGTCATCATGAAAATTACCAACGCCATCATTGTAAGCCTGGCTATAATGCTGGGATCTTTTGCCGTTATGAACCATAAAACACAACAACCCGTGAAAAAGTTCGATTATGCTGCCACATGGAAAAAGGTGCTGGAATTTGAAGAAAGCGGCATGCCTGAATCGGCGCTGACCCTGGTAAATGACATTTACCGGCAGGCCGGATCTGAAAACAACGCACAGCAATTGGTGAAAGCCGTGATCTTTGCCATGAAATACACTGAATACAAAGAGGAGGACTCTTTTATTAAAAACCTGAACCGGCTGGAAGACGAGATTAAAAAAGCCGGTTTTCCCGTAAAGCCCCTGTTGCATTCCATGCTGGCCGAGCAATACTGGATCTATTACCAGCATAACCGGTACCGCTTCGCTGAAAGAACGCAAACGGCCAGCTTCGACCACCGTGATATGGCTACCTGGAGCCTTGAAAAAATAGTGGAGGAGACCATAAAAAACTACCGGCTGTCACTCGGAGATGCCGATAAACTGAAAAGCGCCCGGACAGACCTGTATGATGATATCCTTATCAACGGGAACGGGAAAGGCCGGATAAACCGTCCGACCCTGTATGATTTCCTTGCGCACCGTGCGGTGGATTTTTATATGAGCGAGGAGCCGGCGCTGACCCGGCCGGCTTATGTGTTTACCCTGAATGACCCTGCTTATCTGAAGGATGCAGAGGCTTTCAGCAGGCTTAACATTGTAACACAGGACACCCTGTCGTATCAATATCATGCCCTGAAGATCCTGCAGGAACTTATCCGTTTTCACCTCGGCGACAGGGGAAAGGATGCGCTGGTTGATGTGGACATGAAAAGAATGCAACTGGTTTACCGGCATCTGACCCTTCCCGGTAAATCAGGTCTGTACCTGGATGCCTTGCAGCGGCTCGAACAGCAAACCCTGCAGGCCCCGGTGTCGACCCTGGTAACCAGCCAAATGGCTGAGGTCTGGAAAGAAGAGGGTAACCGGTATAATCCCCTGCAGTCTGAAGAACATAAATGGGATCTTAAAAAGGCCTATGACATATGCCAAACGGCCATCAGCAGGTTCCCCTCCTCCGACGGCGCCGTCCTGGCCCATAACCTGCAGCAGGAACTCCTGCTGAAAAGCCTGTCGGTTGAAACGGAAAAAGTGAATGTTCCCCGAATACCTTTCCGTGCGC
>CAYMJH010000187.1:0-7692 GCA_964390385.1 uncultured Bacteroidales bacterium
CGAAGGAAGCATGAAGCCCAAAATTGAAGCCGCCCTCTTCTTTCTGATAAACGGAGGCAAAAAAAGCATTATTACGGAAGCCACAAAACTTGAGGACAAGCGGTTTGGCTCAAAGATAACCCCGGAATATGATCCCGCTGACCGCAGGCATCCTGAGAATTATGATGCCGTCTGATCCTGTCATTTTTTACATTGCGGCACCTTGATGTTAAAAAACAGATCATTATTTTGTGACAGCCCCCTGTTTTTTATTTAAAATATATTTTAGATTTGTTCAGGTATTGCCTGAAACATGAACTCTATTTCGCTGCAAAAAAAAATCACCGCATCCGTTTTCCTTGTTTTTCTCTGTTGGGGATTATTTTCCGGTCGCCTGACAGGCCAGGATCTCCGGCATATCAAGTTTGAAAATATTTCCGTGCGCGACGGACTTTCCCAGAATACGCCCAATTGTATTTTCCAGGATTCACGGGGGCTGATATGGATCGGCACCGAGGACGGGCTTAACAAGTATAACGGTTACGAATTTGAGGTCTTTAAGCCTGAGGTAAACGACACTGCCAGCATCAGCATGGCCAAGATCAATTGCATTGAAGAGGATGATGACGCAAATCTTTGGATCGGAACAAAGGGAGGAGGTCTGAACCGGTATAACCGATTAATGAACAATTTTCAGCGCTTCAGGGCGGATGAAAAAAACCCGGAATCCCTGCCGGGGAACGAGGTAACCTGTATTCTTAACAGGGCTGACGGAAGAATATGGGTTGGCACCGACAAAGGCCTGGCGATCCTGGACCCGAAAACCGGCCGGTTTTCGAGCCTCGTCCTTCAACCGGGCAGGCCACTCGTTTTGACCGGTAATGCCGTTACGGCGCTGCTGGCCGATTATCACGGCATACTCTGGGTCGGTACGGAAAACGGCCTGAACCGGATCGATACATCCCGGAGTTTGGTTACCGCTTACCGGCATGATCCGGGCGATCCTTCTTCGCTGCCTTGTGATTTCATTACCAGTCTGATCCTTGACGAAAAGGGCACTGTTTGGGTTGGAACCCGGGAGGGACTGGCAAAAAAAGCTGCCGGAACGGAAGTCTTCAGCAGGCTTCCCGGTGACGCGGCCTCCTCTGTATATGAAATCAAAAGCATGCTGGAAGACGAAAAGGGCAATCTTTGGATTGCCACTTTCGGTGGCGGGCTTGATATTTACCTGCAGGATAAAGGGGAGATCATTTCGCACACCTTTGACTATAATAATCCATACAGCATTGGGCATAACGAGGTTTCATGCCTTTGCAGGGACCATTCAGGCATTATCTGGGCAGGCACCTATGGAATGGACAAGTACAATCCCTCCAGGGAAAAGTTCAAGCTGTATGATTACATCCCCGATGCGAGTGAGAATATTTCTTTTAAAAGCATCTATTCCATCTGCAAGGACAAATATGATGTATTGTGGATCGGTTCAAAAACCGACGGCGTGCATGTCTTTAACCGGGTCAACAACAACTATTTCAGGATAAAACACGAAGAAAACAATGCCAACAGCCTTTCCAGCAACAAAGTCAGAATCATCAGGGAAAACCCTTCCGGTGTTTTCTGGATCGGGACCGATGACGGTGGACTGAATAAGGTGGAGCTGGATGATAACAGAAAGCCCGTTCGTTTTTTTCATTACCGTCATGATCCGGGAAATCCCGGTTCTCTGACCAGCGACCTTATCTATTCGCTTTATTTTGATACGGAGGACAACCTTTGGATCGGTACGGATAATGGCCTTAATTGCATGGACCTCCGCACCGGCAGCATCCGTCATTATTTGCCTGATCCCGCCGATCCTTATAGTCTGAGCCATACCACGGCCTATTATATATACGGGGATGCCTCGGGCAATATCTGGATCGCGACGGATTACGGCATAAACCTTTATAATCCCGGGACCGACGGCTTTATCCATTTTGTGCAGGATGACCACGATTCAAACAGTGTGATTATCAATGAGATACTGACTTTTTATGAAGACAGGGAAGGGATGTTGTGGGTGGGCACATTCTCCGGGGGACTGGACAGATTTGATCCGAAAACCAGGAAGTTCACCCATTTCAATACCGTGAAGGAATTGTCCAATGCCGTTATCTATGGTATATTCGAAGACTATTCATCCAACCTCTGGATGAGCACCAACAACGGTATCATCCAGTTTAATCCAAAAACCCGTTTTCTGAAGCAGTATACCATCGACGATGGTCTGCAAAGTAATGAATTCAACGGTGGCGCGTATTACCGAAGCCCGGACGGAGAGATCTTCTTTGGGGGATATTTCGGATTCAACAGCTTCTACCCCGAGAATATCAGACTTGATACGGTTGCACCTTATATAATATTCACCGACTTGCAGGTTAGGAATCAGTCTGTGAAGCCGGGCAGAAAATCGCCGATATCGAAGCAGATTTCCGAAGCCGACGAGATCATCCTTTCTCATGACCAGAACAATTTCACCCTTTTCTTTGCTGCACTGCATTATGCCAATCCTTACAGCAACCGGTACCGGTATAAACTGGAAGGATATGACAGGGAATGGATCGACGCCGGCAACAGGAGGTATGTTTCTTTTACCGGCCTGCCTTACCGGAAATACCGGTTGTTGGTACAGGCCGCCAATTCCGACGGAAAATGGAATGAAAAGGGGATTTCCGTCAAGATAAGGATCAGGCCTCCGCTGACCCGTACCACCGGGTTCAGGCTTGTGCTCATAACCCTGGTCGCAGGGTTTGTCGTGTATGTGATACGGTACCGCAGAAACCAGGAGGAAAACCAGAAGAAAAAGCTGGAAGAGCGCATCAGGGAGAGCACGCATGAACTGGAGATTGCCCGGCAAAAACTGGATAAGCAAAAGGAAGAAATCATCCTTCAGAAACAGGAACTGAAATTGCGGGAAAAAGACCAGGAGGAATTGCTTTGGTTTAACCAGGGCATCAGCCTGTTTTCGGAACTGATCAGCAAGAATAAGAATGACCTGAAACTGCTGTGCGAAAGGGTGATCACCAAACTGGTGGAGTATATCGAAGCCCAGCAGGGCGGCATATTTCTGGTCAATGATGATGATGAAGATCATATTCATCTTGAGCTTGTTGCCCATCATGCTTTTAACATAGAGAAACTTAATCAGCATTTCCTTCCGGGTGAAGGATATGTCGGAACCTGTTTTACGGAGAAAGAGTTCATTGAGATCGATGACCTTCCTGCCGGCTATTCTGTCCTGCGTTCCGGACTGGGTGAGGAAAAACTGAAACACCTGCTGATGGCACCGCTGAAAGCCGGTGAGGCGCCCGTCGGCGTGATTGAAATCGGTTCTTTCAGGAAAGTAAAGGGATATAAAGTAGCTTTCGTTGAAAAGCTTTGCGAGACCCTTGCTTCCACCATTGCAACGGAGAAATCAAATGCAAAGCTGAAGAAGCTTATTGACCAGACCAGGAATCAGGCGGCAGAATTGCAGGCCGGGGAAGAGGAACTCCGGCAAAACCTTGAAGAAATGCAGGCAACACAGGAAGAATCCGTTCGCCGCGAGGATGAGTTAATTAAATATGCCGAAGAGGCAGCCAGTCGCGAAGAATTGCTGAACCAGAAAATTGAGGAGCTGGAGGCGACTGTCAAAAGCTTATCTGGAAAGAAGAAGAAGTAACCACTTTTCCACCTTTTTTGTAACCTTCCGTAAATTCTTTACGTATTTTTTACGTTAAGTTTGATAATAAAGGAATTTATTGCTAATTTTGATGGGGCAATAAAACATGACGGCCAATCTTAATCCGCATATTTCCGTCGACTGCGTTGTTTTCGGTTTTGACGGAAATGAACTGAAGGTGTTGCTGATCAACCGGGATCCCTCGGATGATCCTGCATCATCAGGGAGCCTCAAACTTCCCGGAGACCTCATTATGCGGGGTGAAGTGCTGATCAGTGCGGCGGAACGTATTCTAACCGAACTTACCGGGCTTCATGACATCTACCTGAAGCAGTTCGGAATTTTTGACGACCCGGGCCGACTCAACTCACCGGATGATCTAAGCTGGCTGCAAAAGCGATCGGGATTGCCTGTGGATCGCGTTATCACAGTGGCCTACTATTCCCTGATCAAGATCGACCAGAGCATGCCCACGGATCTTTCCATCGCTTTCAATGCCTGCTGGTATTCCTGTGACGCTATTCCATCGCTCATTTTCGATCACAACAGCATTATGGAAAAAGGGCTGGAAGCCCTTCGCAGGGAGATGCTCACCGAACCACTGTGCTTTAAGCTGCTGCCTGACAAGTTCGCGCTGAACCAGTTGCAGCGGTTATATGAGGCTATACTCGGTTGTTCTCTTGACAACCGGAATTTCCGGAAGAAAATACAGCGGCTTCCGTATATTGTGCCGCTGAATGAGAGACAAAACGGAGTGCCTCATAAACCAGCCATGCTTCATATATTTGACCATGAAAAATATGGCCTGTTAAAAAGGGATAATACCGTCTTTATATTATAGTCATGCTGAAACCAAAAAAATAAGCTCTATGTATCTGTTGGGATTTGATGTCGGAAGTTCGTCGGTGAAGGCCAGCCTGCTGGAGGCTGCCACCGGGAAATGCATTGCTTCAGCCTATCAGCCGAAGCAGGAAATGCCTATCGTTGCCGTTAAGCCCGGTTGGGCTGAACAAGACCCCGCAAACTGGTGGAAATATCTTAAAATGGCACTGGCCGACGTGCTCAGCCAGTCTCTAGTTGACACAGCCGATATTAAGAGTATCGGGATATCCTACCAGATGCACGGACTGGTAACCGTTGACCGGAACGGTAAGGTATTAAGGCCTTCCATAATATGGTGCGACAGCCGCTCCGTTGATATCGGAAACCAGGCTTTCAACCGCATCGGAGCTGATAAATGCCTGCCTTCCCTGTTGAATTCACCCGGTAATTTCACGGCCTCGAAGCTGAAATGGGTCAAGGAAAACGAGCCTGATCTCTTCAGGAAGATCCATAAGATCATGCTGCCCGGCGATTATATTGCCGCCGTTATGACAGGGGAGATCAAAACAACCGTATCAGGGCTTTCTGAAGGAATTTTCTGGGATTTCAGGAACAACAAAATGGCTGATCTTATCCTGGATGAATACGGATTTGACCGGGAGATGATCCCGGAGATCACTCCCACTTTTGCCATTCAGGGCGTTTTGACAAAACAGGCTGCGGGCGAGATGGGATTAAAACCGGGTACGCCGGTTTCATACCGCGCAGGCGACCAGCCCAACAACGCTTTTTCACTCCATGTACTGAATCCGGGAGAAATTGCAGCCACAGCAGGAACATCCGGTGTGGTATACGGGGTCAGCGATGTCGTGAAATATGATCCCCAGTCACGGGTGAACACCTTTGCCCATGTAAACCATACGGCCGGTGCACCGCGGCTCGGCATCCTGCTCTGTGTAAACGGTACCGGCATACTGAATTCATGGTTGAAAAAAAATGTAGCAGGATCTATGGATTATGGCCAGATGAACGTTGCAGCATCCGAAGTGCCTATAGGTTCGGAAGGATTGTCCATTTTACCTTTCGGCAACGGTGCAGAACGGATGCTGGGTAACAGGGATACGGGTTGTATGATCGCAGGACTGAATTTCAACATCCATAATAAATCCCATGTCCTGCGTGCAGCGCAGGAAGGGATCGTGTTCTCGTTCCAGTACGGACTTGAGATCATGCAATCCATCGGCATCAAACCATCCGTGATCCGGGCGGGCAATGCCAATATGTTCCTGAGCCCTGTTTTCAGGGAAGCACTTGCCTCCACCTCCGGGGCAACCATTGAACTCTATGACACCGATGGTGCCCGGGGTGCTGCCCTTGCAGGAGGGGTGGGGGCCGGCCTGTACAAATCGTTCGGTGAGGCATTCCAGACCCTTCAGAAACTGGGAACCGTCGATCCCAATCCGGCCCGGTCAGATGCTTATGCCGAAGCCTATCAGAAATGGACCGTACAACTGAACAAAATGCTTCAATAAAACATTCATATAGTGTTCGATCTAAAAATCTCATGTAACCATTTAATTATACAACTATGAAGATTGTAACTGGCAGTAAGGAGTATTTCCCGAAAATCGGGAAGATCAAGTATGAAGGACGCGAGTCAAAAAATCCGCTGGCCTTCAAATTTTATGACGAGAATAAGGTAGTGGCCGGTAAAAAGATGAAAGATCATTTTCGTTTTGCCATGGCATACTGGCATACCTTCTGCGGAACAGGCAGCGATCCCTTTGGCCCGGGAACCAAGGATTTTCCATGGGATGGCGCCAGGGATGCCGTGACGGCAGGAAAGAACAAGATGGATGCGGCCTTTGAGTTCATGACAAAGATCGGCCTGAATTTCTATTGCTTTCACGACTATGACCTGGTAAAGGAAGCTGACACGCTTGCCGAATCGGAGAAAAGGCTGCAGGCTATGGTCGACTATGCAAAAGCCAAACAAAAGGAATCAGGGGTCAAATTATTGTGGGGAACGGCTAATCTTTTTAGTAACAAGCGCTTTATGAACGGCGCCGCCACCAATCCTGATTTCAACGTGATCCCCTGGGCCGCGGCACAGGTTAAGAATGCCATCGATGCAACCATTGCCCTGAAAGGCGAGAATTACGTGTTCTGGGGAGGCCGCGAAGGATACATGTCGCTGCTGAATACCAATACAAAAAGGGAACTGGAGCATTTGGCCATGTTCCTGTCCAAGGCCCGTGACTATGCCCGCAAACAGGGATGGAAGGGGACTTTTCTCATTGAGCCCAAGCCTATGGAACCGACCAAGCACCAGTATGATTTCGATTCGCAGACGGTGATCGGATTTCTGCGCAATTACAAACTTGACAAGGATTTCAAACTGAATATTGAAGTGAACCATGCGACCCTGGCCGGTCATACCTTTGAACATGACCTGCAGATGGCTGCCGATGCCGGAATGCTGGGCAGCATTGATGCCAACCGCGGTGATTACCAGAACGGATGGGATACCGATCAGTTCCCGGTGAATATTTATGAGCTTACCGAAGCCATGCTGGTGATCCTGCAGGCAGGCGGATTTACTACCGGAGGCGTTAACTTTGACGCGAAAACGCGCCGGAATTCCACCGACCTCGAGGATATCTTCATTGCCCATATCAGCGGCATGGACGCCTTTGCAAGAGCTCTCATCGTTGCCAATGATGTCCTTGCCAAATCAGAATACCTGAAAATGCGCAAAGCCCGGTATGCTTCCTTTGACAAAGGAGACGGCAAGGCATTTGAACAAGGCAAACTGTCACTGGAAGACCTGCGCAAGCTGGCCGTCAAAAACGGAGAGCCTAAACAGATCAGCGGCAAACAGGAACTGTACGAGACTATCCTCAACCAGTACATTTAATACTGAAGCTTCTATAGCAAAAAGGTTCAGCGGCCGGCCACGAGGCTAAGCGCTGAACCTTTTTTTCTGAAGTCATGTGGTCTTTTAGTCTTGTAGTCGTGTGGTCATGCGGAAAATTAAATTGTATGATTTTTTGAAACAGCTACAACACTTCCGCCTTTTCGAAGCGATTGCCGCGCCATGCATCAACATTCGTTTTCATAATCCATAATTCAAATCGCATGGCTTACAATGACGTTCCTCGTTAACTAATTAACTTATAACATAATATGAA
>CAYMJH010000188.1:0-7668 GCA_964390385.1 uncultured Bacteroidales bacterium
TGAACGGGGTGCAGCGAAAATGATTGAGCCTTACTATGCTGAATTCGGGAAATTGATTGATGGCAAAAACAACCGGCTGGTATGGGGTGCTATGATTGCGCTGGATACCATTGCCTCTGTCAACCCGGGGGGAATCTTTTCTTTGTTGCCTGCCATCATGGGAGCGATGGATAAAGGATCCGTTATTACCATTGATCATGGTGTATCAATACTCGCCAAACTTGCTGCTGTCAGGAAATATGCAGAAACCGCATTCCCGCTGTTGTTGGAACAGCTCAGGAAGTGCCCCCCGAAACAACTTCCCCAGTATGCTGAAAAATCTGCAATTGCAGTTGCAGGAGCCAACAAACAGCATTTTATCGGTTTGCTGGAGCAACGAATGCATGAACTCGATAATGATTCGCAGAAAAAACGGATTGAGAGAGTGTTACGGAAAGTGATGGCGATAAAATAAAAAGTTATATGATATCGGGTTGCCACAGGCATTTTTCCGTGCATGCCTGCATTTCAGCATTTCCATATTGGAGGAATCTTATCTTCCGGGGCATATGATTTTAAACATGCGCCGAATAATGCTGCGGATTCACCAGTTCGCGGTATTTGAAGACGATCTTTTTAAAATCTTCCCAGGTATCTCTTTTCAGCGAAGGATCACGCAGCAGGGCGGCGGGGTGGTAAACCGGCATCGCCGGCCTGTTATACAGGTTGATCCAGTTCCCTCGCTCTCGGGTGATACGATAATCAGGCCCTGCCATGGTTTTCAATGCGGTGGCACCCAGCAATATCAATATTTTCGGATCGATCAGTTCTATTTGTTTCTGCAACCAGGGCATGCATGCAGAGGTCTCTTGTGGCGAAGGCACCCGGTTGTCCGGAGGCCGGCACTTAACAATGTTGCTGATGAATACATGATCCTCCCTGGTGAATCCGCATGCGGCCAGTATTTTATCCAGCAACTGGCCGGATTTCCCAACAAAGGGTCTTCCCTTAATATCTTCATCACGTCCGGGAGCTTCGCCGATAATCAGTATACCGGCATGGATATTGCCTTCCCCGAAAATTACATGCTGACGTGTTTTCGAAAGCTCACATGCCATACACTGCTTTAGTTCATGTTTTAAAAATTCAATGGTTTCCATTTAATTGGGCAGACTATTTCATTTGCCTAAAAATCATGTTCAGTACGTCACTTTGTAATGAATAAAAAATTATAACTTCTTACAAAATAAGTCTTCCCTTCATGTTTCAGCGCTTTAATGAGCCCCTGTGAAATAAGGGATTGTACAACTGACCTGTCCGCTTTATCTTTTTCCAGCAATACCGACATGGTGTCTTCACGTAAGGGATGAACGGCCGTAATGTTAATAATATCATCGTAGGCATTGCCGGTGTAACCGGTATCGGTGCCTTCGAAACCTGTCAGCAGTTCGGTGCGGAGTCCGGCTTTTTCATAGATCTGCCAGGCCTCCGTCAGTTTGTTTTCCTTTGCAGGTTTACTTCCTTTTACAGCAGGGGGACGGGTTGGAATCGAAAGATAAGCACATTCGGGTTTCAGACCTGCAATAAAGGAAGCATTCTGTTCCAGGAGTTTTGAGCTGTCATTAAATCCATCAACAAGCATGGTCTCCGTGTGCAGTTTGCCTTTATAATCTGCCGCAAAAGATTTCAGACCTTCAAGAATTTTTTCCAGGTATATTTCTTCATGTGGCTGGTTTATATCTCTCCAGTACTTCTCATCCACAGAATCCACTTTAACCGATATCCAGTCGGTTTCCATAATTTCATCCCGCACTTCAGCGTGGTCCATAAGCGATGAGTTGGTAATAAGCGCTATAGGGATGCCGATTATTTTTAACTGCCGGATTTCTTTGCCCAGGTTAATGTCCAGGGTGGGCTCACCATTGGAAACAAAGGTGAGATAGTCGGGTATATGCTCACTGTCCAGCTTTGACAAATGATTCCCTACGGCTGTCACAAGTTTTTCCGGTTCATAGTAACTTTCCCTTGTGAGGGTTTTGTTCCTGGTTATACCGATCTGGCAATAAACACAACTGTACGAACAAAATTTGTGCGATGCGATGTTATTTATACCAAGGCTTTTACCAAGCCTGCGTGACGATATGGGCCCGAATGCTATCATAAAGCCTTTCCGGCCATAAACATTTTCACCTGTAAAATTATTTTCATTCAACAATTCCTTTACGGGTTTTCTGGCCGTTTTCTTCCTCTCAGCTGATAACGGTAAGACATTTATTGGATATTCCCCTCTTTTTCCAGTTCGTCCAGCCTTTTTTCAATTTCGTTTTGTGAACGCTTTAATGCTTCGGCTTGTGATTTAAGCATCCTGATCTCATCGTCCTTACTCACGGCTGAAGGCCATGGAGAAGCCTGGGGATAATCATAAAACGGAAGTCCAAAACCACGTCCGCGGCCAAAACCGCGACCACGGCCCATGCCCCTGCCGAATCCAAAACCTCTGCCCTGGCCCATGCCAAAACCCTTTGTATAACCTGGCGTGTCATATCCTGAGCAACGGCCTAATGCTCTCCCGGTCATGGGACCTTGTCCCACGGGTCCGGTACGATCTCCTGATGGCATAATTAAAATAATTAATGATGAAACAATCTGATCATTTTTCTGCATTCTTTATTATAGCTATACTTATTTCAGACAAAGATAAGTATTTAAATGAACATATGTTCATTATATTGATTTTATTATTCTTTATTCATATTTTCATCGCTGATATATTGACTGTAATCCTATCGCAATGTAGGCTTCTTTTATTCTATTAGAATGTTTAAGAAATCATGAAAAAAATGCACAATGGACCTCTTCAGGTGGGTTTTCAGATAGGGCATAAGAATTTATTGGCGACAAAAGAAAAATATAAAGAGTTCATTTTAGCAGGTTCCTGAAATCCACTTTGCCCGATGTTATTTTCGCAGGGTAGCCTTTATACGCAATGGATTTAACAAAAGATTAAGAGCATCAAGAATAGAAGTGCAAACGATGTCGGCATGGTTAAAAAGTTTTCCGAACGCGCCTTCCTGTTGGATAACCATGATCCCCAAAGCAGATTCCCGGAGCATCAGCGCATCGTTCTGCCCGTTCCCGATGGCGATAACATGTTCACACCCAAGACCTGCAACATACTTTTCTTTTTCGACATCCTGTTCAGGTAACGGTATTATAACATGCTTGCATGCTATCCCTTCCAGTTCCTTTTGTGAACTTCCAAAGGTATCGGCTGTGATGACATGAACGTGGAGCATGCTGGTCAATATTTCCAGCAATGGTTTGGTTCCGGGAATCAATTTTCCGTCAACGGCCAGCGTGCCGTTGTAATCAAGGACAAGGTGGTTGGCCCTGATCAGCTTGTATCCCGGTATGTAAATCTCAATCATAGCTGGTTATCAACAATCTCATTCAATTCTCTCAATTTACTTCTTTGAGGGCATACTCCGTTACCCGGAACAAAAATAGCATGATTTGGGTTTCTCTGTCACTTGAGAACGAAACGTTTTAAATGCAATAATCTGTTTCTGTTACGTCTTTTCTTTGTCCCCGGGGAAGCGCTGAATAAATGAAAACCGCCGGTTGGAATTTACTGACATTTGCCGGCTATTTATCCTGATTCAGCGGTTAAAACATGCTGGTTACCGAAAAACCGTGGAATATTGCTCCCGGTTCGGATAATTTTAAGGAACAAAATCAAAATAAACCACGCTAAAATGGAAAACAAACAAGAACAGGTCTGCCCCGTATGGGTAGGTCGCCTCATGGTCAGTCCGTTGCGTAAGCTGGGTCAGTCCCCGGATAAAATCGTAGGACCTTACCTTGAGCCCGGAATGAAAGTGATGGATTTCGGATGTGCAATGGGTTATTTCAGTGTTCCCATGGCACAAAAGGTGAGTGAGTCAGGTGCCGTTTACTGTGTTGACATCCAGAAAAAGATGTTGGAACAGCTGATGAAAAGGGCTGAAAAACGAAAGGTACAGCAAACGATTAAGCCGTTGTTGTTGTCGGGAAATGACGGATTCAGCGAATTGCCGGATCAGCTTGATTTCGTCCTGCTCTTTGCCGTGGTGCATGAAGTGCCGGACAAGAAAAAACTTTTTGATGCCATTTCCACCCGCATGAAAGAAGGCGGGAAAGTGCTTTTTGCGGAGCCCTCGGGCCATGTCAACAAATGGCAATTCAGGGACTCGCTAAATTGTGCCGCTTCAACGGGATTGATAAAAGTAAGCCGGCTTAAAATTTATCGCAGCTATGCGATGTTGTTGTGCAAAAACGGGAAAGAACATGGTTAAAACCAATCAGGCCTGGAAAACCGGCCGGGTCTTGTGTGGCATTTTTCTGAGCTAGGGATTATATGGTGGGTTTATCTTTTTTATCCTGCAGTTTATTCAGGTAGAGCTGATGATGATATGAACCTTCCCTGAACATAATCTTTCCGCAGTTGGGGCATCTGTTTTCCCGGCAGGGAACACCCCTCAGATGAGGGATCCGGGTATTGCAATGAACACAAATGCAATGTTCGTTTTCTTTAAACTTCATGGGCATGGCCGGGTTCTTTATTCAATTGAACTATATGATCCGAGTCGCATTTCCTGCAGTGCTTTGCCGGCTTCATTGAGATCATGGTTTCGTGGCAGTCGTAACACCTGTACCAGTAATCATCGGTGATATAAGTCCCTCCCTGGATGAATATGGCCTTCCCTTCAACAAAAGCTCTGGCAATGCTTTTCCGGGCTTTGTCATACAGTCTTGTGAAAGTCGGCCTCGAAATATTCATCTTGGCAGCGGCTTCTTCCTGTGTCAGGTCTTCGTAATCGGCAAGCCTGATCGCTTCATACTCTTCGAATAGCAAAACAATGGGTTCCAGTTCCCGCATCGGTATGCCGAAGGGCTTGAATCCTTCCATCGGAGGGGGCATGGTAATCCTTCTGTGTCTTCTACGGTTTGGCATTATCGTAAGTGAATGGATTGATTATGGTTCATTCGGATCAGTAATTTTTTTATTTTCTTCTGTTCTCTTTTTCGCAGGGACAGGGAACTGCCTTGTGTTGTTTCCGCTGCGCACTGCACCCGGATTGCAGCAAAATGGTGCCCAGTATAAGGGTTGCCAGGAGAATCCTTCCGATATGTTTCATGGTATTGTCCATAACTTTTTGTACAAAATTAATAAAACTAAATGAACATAAGTTCATATTAAACAGAATTCATTACTTTTGGAGCAAATTACGCATTTTTTATGGAAGATCGAATTGCAGCAAGTATTACCCGGCAGTTTAAAGCCGTATTCCCCTGCATGCTCAATGCCAACAATACCGTTTTCGGCGGCGAGGTCCTGAAATGGATGGATGAAGTCGCCTATATCACCGCCACCCGCTTTGCCCGTGAAAGAATGTTCACGGTTAATACGGAAAAGATCAAATTCGTGAAAACCATACAGCCCGATACCATCGTGGAGGTAATCGGGCAGGTTGAGAAAGTAAAGTATGTCAGAATATATGTTAATGTAGAAATATACGCTGAAGAAATGTATGGTTCCGGTCGTGAAAAAGTTGTCGAGGGTACGTTTGTCTTTGTAGCGCTGGATGCAAAGCAGCAACCGAAGCAGCTCGACTGCCTGAGGCCAAAAACGAGAATGTAAAGTGGTACTCGTAATGTAGTGTTGTCGAATATCGAACAAGAAACACCGAACATCGAACACTGAAGATTGGTTCAGTAACGTATTATCTTCGTTATTCATCATTCGATGTTCCTTGTTCGTAATTTAAATGAGTTAGTTCCTCAGCCTCTTCCGTTATTGCCATTCCCCCGTCCATTTCCCTTGCCTCCGTTACCTTTGTTGCCCGAACCATCGCACTGGCCGCTAGGCTGCCCGTTCCGGTGATGCATACCCTGGCCCTGTACCTTGTAACGATGACCCTGCTCCATTGGTGTGTTGACAATTTCATCATATTCCTCCTGGCTTATATATACGGGAGTGTATACCAGTCCCAGGTTTACCATCTGGCGGTTGAATGCCCTGAGATGATTGCGCGAGCCTTTCAGCAGGTTTTCGAAAACCCGTATGATATTATCGTTGGTAACTTCGTCAAGGCATTCCTGAAGGTCTTTAATGTCCATTTCCTCTATCAGAGCCCCTGTCATAAAGGCTTCTTCCAATGAAATGGAACCTTTTGCTGTCAGCTCATGGTAAAGATCCTGGATTTCAGGAATGGAGAATACACCTGTGTCGGCCACCAGCGTATCAGGGGAATCGTAATATTGCAGCAGCACGATAACGGCATTCATATGCCTGTCCTCTGCCTTCGCTATACGGAAGAAAACAGGACTTTCCCATTGCTTGTGCAGATACGAATATACATCCCGGGCCAGCTTTTCTTCTTCTTTCATCCAGCGTAAATGATCCAGCTCGGAATCACTCAATCCGGGTGTTTCAATCAGGGTTGATTTCAGATTGTTTTCATTGACGGTTGTTGTCCCGTCCCAGTCCACATCAATTATGCTTATATACTGATCACGCATAGGATCCATGGATCCTTTTTCACACGAAGTAATGACTGCCATCGTGACAAATAACGATCCGCTTAATATCATACTTCTTAAAAGTTTTGCTTTCATTGCCTTAGTTTTTAAAGTTCAACTTAGTTTTTTCTGTTTCCTTGCCTATAAACCGCATGAAATGAATTTTGCCCTACCAATTTTAAATATTATCCATACTATTTGTAGATATTTCAATGAAAAAAATCCCAATTGCAGTATAGCAATTGGGATGGGTGCATTACCGGATTGTTATGGCTGGTCCGGTTTATAAAAAATACAGGTTCATTACCGTATAACAAAAACCCTAAGGTTAACATCCAGACCGAAGTTCACCGTGCCCCCCGTTCCATTATAAATGGCAACCCTGATCACGTTCTGCTGTGAAACATAAGCGGTAAGCATACACCCTTGCAGGTTTTGATCAATGGAGCCGACAATGATGTCGCCAAAATTAATCCCGAAATAATTGATCGCATTCGAGACCCAGGTTTGTCCGGCAGGAATATTCGGTATGTTGAAGGTACCGGCCGGATCACTGGTAACTTCAGCTGCTTTAAACTGCGTTTTCAGGATGATGGAGTCTGCTGTTTGCGTGATGATCAGGCTGGAATCGGTAGAGGCCAGCACCTTTGCTTTGATAGGATCGGTGCCGCTGCCGACCAGAATGTTATCGAGGGTTAGCGTGGCATTTCCCATACCTCCGTTGGAAACCGGCAGTACACCGGTAACCTTGGAGGTCAGGTCGATGGTGCCGTCTGCAATGTCTTCATTGACCACGGTACCGTTCAGAATTTCTGCCGTAGTGACCGCTCCGGTTGCAATGTCCCCGGCCACTATGGTTTCATCTAATATCTCGGAGGTCGTTACGGCTCCTGCGGCAATGTCTTCTGCTATAATGGTCTCATCCAGGATTTCAGAAGTTGTAACTGCACCGGTGGCAATATCTTCCGCCAGTATGGTCTCATTCAGTATCTCTGAAGTTTCAACGGAACCAGTGCCGATATCTTCTGCAAGAATAGTTTCATCCAGTATCTCGGAAGTTTCAACCGAACCTGTACCGATATCTTCTGCAAGGATAGTTTCATCCAGTATCTCGGAAGTTTCAACCGA
>CAYMJH010000189.1:0-7627 GCA_964390385.1 uncultured Bacteroidales bacterium
GGGATACATACATTCTCCATGGCGGTGAATTCGGGAAGCAGATGATGAAACTGGAAAACGAACCCGATATGCTGGTTTCTGAAACGTGAAAGCTGTTTTTCCTTTAATCCGTATACGCTGTTACCGTTGATGGTCACTGTGCCGGAAGAAGGACTGAGCAAGGTTCCCATAATGTGCAGGAAAGTGGTTTTCCCGGCTCCGCTGGGACCGACCAGGGTGACAATCTCACCTTTGCGGATGGATACATCAATGCCCTTCAGCACCCGGAGATCTCCAAAATTCATTTTTATGTCACGTGTTTCGATCATTATATCAGGGGGATGTAAGAAGGGGCATGAGACGGGCATAATCTTCGGTCAGGGAGCATTAAGGTCTTTTTTTATATCCTTTTTTATGTCGCTGATGTTCTGGGTAATCTCTTTCGAGCTTTCATTGATCTCCCGCTTGATATCATCCGTCGCCTTTTTGAATTCATTCAGGCCTTTACCAAGGCCTTTCGCAAATTCGGGAAGCTTTTTGGAACCGAACAGCAAAAGGAAGACCACCAACACTATGATGATCTCGCCGCCGCTTATGAACAACAATGATGACTGCATGGATCCTTCAGATTCAGGAACAAATATAGCAAAAAAACCGTCAGACACCTTAAAGGCGTCTGACAGTTAGTTGTGGTGTGAGTTAAATTCTTTTAGATCAGGACCTGGTAACGGATTCCCTTACCTCTTTCGGCTGCGTGTCAAAGACCAGCGCGGTTGCAATGAATACCGTTGAATAGGTACCTGAAAACAATCCCAGCAGCAACGCAAAGGCAAATCCCATGACGCTTTCCCCGGTGAAGATGAAAACGATGATGACCGTGAGCAACACCGTCAGTGATGTGATGATGGTCCGGCTCAGGGTATCATTCAGCGCGATGTTCATCAGGTCTTTGTATCCCCGTTTCGGATGCAGTTTCCTGTGTTCGCGGATACGGTCGAAGATCACCACCGTATCGTTCACCGAATAACCGATGATCGTCAGGATGGCTGCAACGAAGGTTTGGTCAATCTCCATGGAAAAGGGCATGAAACCATAGAGCAGGGAGAACACGGCGATGATGAAAAAGGCGTCATGGAAAAGGGAGGCTATGGCTCCGAGGCCGAATCTCCAGTTGCGGAACCTGAAAGCAATGTAAATAAACATAAAGACAAGGGCTATGAAAATTGACAAATACGACCTCTTCTTTATGTCATCGGCAATGGTGGGTCCGACCAGCTGTATACCCTGAATGTTCTGGGTGCTGAACCGTTCATAGGTGACATCATTTCCCAGGATGGGCCTGAGCCCCTGGTAAAGGAGTTGCTGTATCTGCTCATCAATGCCCGGATCATCGGAGTCGATGCCGAATTTCGTGGTGATCCTTATCTTGTCGGCTCCTCCGTATGTAATAACCGTGGGTCGGGTTCCCAAAGGCTCTTCCAGGAGGCTTGCTATTTCAAGGTTACTGACAGGCTTGTCAAAATTCACGATGTAATTGCGGCCGCCTGCAAAATCAACGCCCTGGTCAAGGCCTCTGACAAAGAGTGAAACGATACCGATGATGATGATGGATAGCGAAATCCCGTAGAATATTTTCCGGTTCTTCAGAAAATCGAAATGCAGATTCTTGAATGCACCTTTTGAAACAGGGGTGGCAAAGGCAAGATTGGCATTCTTCTCGAGGAACATTTCAAAAACCAGGCGCGTTATGAAAATGGCAGCGAACAACGAGGTACAGATACCAATTACCAGGGTGGTGGCAAATCCTTTAACCGGACCTGAACCTCCAAGGACAAACAGGATAATACCGGTCGCCAGGGTTGTAACGTTTCCGTCGATGATGGCGGAGAGGGCATTTTTAAAACCGTCGGAAATAGCCATTCTCAATCCTTTGCCGGCCAGCAATTCCTCCCTCACACGTTCGTAGATCAGCACATTGGCATCAACCGACATACCGATGGTAAGTATTACACCTGCGATACCGGGAAGAGTAAGGGCCATACCCAGCGAGGCCAGGACGCCGAAAAGGAAGAACATGTTGAGGAACAATGCGATATCGGCCACAAGTCCTGCCGTCCGGCTGTAATAAAATATCATGAAAATGAAGATAACCAGGAAAGATACGGCCAGCGAACCCAAACCCGAGCGGATGGATTCTTCGCCGAGCGAAGGCCCTATGACTTCTTCCTGGATAATTTTGGCCGGTGCAGGCATGGTCCCCGATTTCAGCAGGTTAGCCAGGTCGGTGGCCTCCTTGGTGTCAAAATCGCCTGATATGGAGGATGAGCCGCCGCGAATTTCTTCGTTCACAACGGGTGCGGAATACACATAGTCATCCATGACAATGGCTATGCACCTGCCGACATTTTCCCTGGTAATGCGGGCCCATGCCGTGGTGCCGGTGGCATCCATGTTCATCGACACTTCGGCATTGCCTCTCACCTGGTCAAACTGCATATTGGCCTGCGTTACAACATCACCGGTGAGTGGCGGTCTGCCGTCACGACCGGTAATTTTGATGGCGTGCAGTTCATAATATTCGGTGGGTTTTCTGTCTTCGGGATTGGCCATGGGTTTGGCCGACCAGAGATACCTGAAATCACTGGGGAAGATGCCTTTTTGCATAGCCAGCTGGAGATACTGATTGGTTTTGGCCGTGTCCTTGTAATGCACCCTTCCGAAAACGGAACCGCGCAAAGGTTCCCAGTTCTGGGTAACATTGGGTTTCAGCACGGTAAACAGGGGCATCTCTTCACTCATGGCCTGGTCTGAAAGAGAATCAACAGCAGCAGCCGAATCGGCTTCAATCTGTTGCAGCAGGGTAAGATCACTTCCCGTTTCGGCCTTGGAGGTGTCGGCAGGGGAGGAAGCATCGGCAGTTTCCGCCGGCGTCAGGGCAGGAATACTTCCGGCCTTGCCAATTTCGCGGATGAGGCTGTTGGCATCCACAAGGCTCCTGAGGATCTCGCTGTTTTCATAAGTTTCCCAGAATTCAAGGCGGGCGGTTCCCTGCAACAGTTTCCTCACCCTTTCCTTTTCCTCAACACCGGGCAACTCCACCAATATGCGGTCGCCTCCCTCAATGCGCTGGACATTGGGCTGGGCCACGCCAAAATGGTCGATACGGGTACGGATGATCTCGAAGGAGTTGCTGATCGCATTGTTGGCTCTTTCACTGATCACCTTCAGCACGTCGGCGTTGGAAGTGTTGTAATTGATCTCATTTCGCAATTCCTGGGAAGTGAATATGGAGCTCAGTCTGGCATTGGGATTGATGCTTTCAAATGCTTTCCCGAAAAGGGTGACAAAATCTTCATTCGAGGCTTTTTGCTGCTGGCGCGCCAGGGCAAGGGCCCTGTTAAATGTCGTGTCTTTGCTGTAATTGGCCAGTGACCGGATGACATCCATGGTTGAAACTTCCAGGATCACGTTCATACCCCCGCGAAGGTCAAGACCCAGATTGATCTCGCGCTCCTGGCATTCACGGTAGGTGTATTTTTTCAGCCACACGAAATTGTATACTTCTTCAGACGCGATGGAATCGAGGTAGCGGTCTCTTATTTTTATGCCCAGGGAGTCAAGCTTGCCCTCAGCGTTTCTGGTAATCTTTAAGGCATGTTTTTTGGCATCAGTTCTTACTTTGTAGGTAACAACGGTAAATGACAGCTGATAAATGCATACCAGCAGGAGAGCGACAGCCAGGGTCCAAATGGCTCCTTTATTACGCATTTCTTTATTTTATTAGTTTATAAATCTTTTTTTTAGTGTGGCGCAAATATATTAAAATTTTCCTAATGAGCTAACCGGTTGGGGGTAATTATGACGGAAGATAGAAGAGGAAGGTAATCGGTAAACGGTAATCGGTAACCGGTTTGTCAGTGATGGGCATTATTGCTGCAGAGCAAGGATCTTCCAGTGTCATATACCCGGAAGGGCCCGGGAACAATAACAAATCCCCGGTTTATTCGATGAGTGTTTCAAAGGAAGCACTGAGCGGCTCCTGCCTGATAAAATCAAACTGGGTCAGCTGCCTGATCTCGTAATAATAAGTCCAGAATTCACGCAAGGCCGAAATATAACCCCGGCGGGCCACGTCCTTATCCTCCAGTGCCACGTTCAGATCAAGCACATCGATCTTCCCGATCAGAAAACGCTGTTTGCTTATTTCATAGCTCGACCGGGCTACGGTATCTGCTTTGGCTGCAATCAGCAGCTGATCATCCTGCAGGTTGAATTGCATGACTTTCAACAATACCTGCTGCTCAAAATCAATTTTTGATTGTTGCACCCTGGTATTGACCATTTCCTGGTTCGACCGGGCCATTTTATACCGTCCCCGTCCCAGTCCCCAGTCCAGTATGGGTAAAGCTATCCCCACCTGGAAAGTCTGCTGATCCTGTGGATTTTTATAGGCGTTCGGGATTTCCGTGGCGCTCTGGGTCAATCCGAATGAAGCAAACAGGTTGGCATCCAGTCCCTTTTCAGCTTTGGTCATCGCCACGTTCTGCCGGGCTTCCATCAGCTGCCGTTCCAGCTGCACCATATCGGGATTGTTTTGTTTTGCCTCAGCGAGTGCCTTATCGATGTCAACCGGCATAAGGGGTACTTCGGAAGGTATGATCAGCTCTATATCTGCCTGAGGGCTGAAATTCAGGAATGACCTGAGCTGGAATTTGAATATTTCAAGTTCAATGCCCCGTTGGTTAAGGTCAGTGCTCGATTCAAGATGCCTCAGTTCCAGTTGAAGCAGTTCATTTTCAGCAATAGTACCCATATTATACCTGCCCCTGGCAATTTTATAGAGCGTGTCAGTGTTTTGATAGTTAATACGGGCAATGTCAACATTGATCTGGGCCAGGGCAAGATCGAAGAAATTGCTGACGGCCCGCATGGCTACCCCTTCCATGGCGTCGATATAGGTTTTTTTGGCCTCTTCATAACGGAGTGGCTCAATTTTCTTTTCCCACCTGAGTTCATTGTATCCGCTTAACGGCTGTCTGAAACCAATCTGAACGGGAGAAGAAAGATACATTGAATTTTCATTTTCGCCGAATTGGTCGATCCGCTGCAGGTCAGAACTGGCAAATACCGAACCTCCTGTCAGGCCTATGTTCTGCTGCAGGTTCAGGCCCATGGTTATGGCATTGGCATAATCTTTAATATAGGTATAGGAGCCGTCAGAAAGCTGGTATTTTTTCAGGGACCGGTTAAAGTCGACCAGGTCTCCTTCCAGGCTCAGTTTGGGAAGGTAATTGGCAACGTGCATACGGTATTGCCAGTAACTCCCCCGGAACTGATGACGTGCGAGGATGGCCTGTAACGATTGATCCTGAGCCAGGCCGATCACTTCCTCCAGGGTAAGCACTTTCTTCGGGTTTTCCTGCGGAAAGGCAACTACAGCGGCACAAACCAGTACAACAATGAATAAAATACGTTTCATCCCGTGGAATTTATTTGGTGATTATAATTTGGTCGTGCAGTCGTGCAGTCACTTATAAGGTGTTTAGCTTATTAGGTATTTAGGTGTTCAGGAATATGCAGATATAAAATGCAATCGATTTTTAATTCCTAAACAGCTACAATGCTAAACTGCTAAAAAGCTATTCCACCTCTTTTCGTTTTTCACTTTTCACTTTTCACTTGTCACTTGTCACTCGTCACTACTTGTCCCTTTCATTATTCGTATCTCAGCGACTCGATCGGATCCTTCTCCGATGCTCTCTTGGCTGGTGAATAGCCGAAAATGATACCCACCGAGGCTGATACCACAAAAGCGATCAGCACGGATGACAGGGTAACAATGGTGCTGATATCAAAGATCCTTTCAATGGCTTCTGCCAGGATAATGCCGAAGATAACTCCGATAAGGCCTCCGGTAACGCTGATCAGGACCGCTTCAGAAAGAAACTGAACGACAATGTCCGATTTCTTTGCGCCGATAGCCATACGGGTACCGATCTCCTTGATCCTCTCCATGACCGAGGCAAACATAATGTTCATGATGCCGATGCCTCCCACGATCAGGGCTATGCTGGCAATTGCCCCCAGCACAATGTTGAAAATATCCTTGGTGCGCTGTTCCTGCTTCAGCAACATCTCCGGGATGGTAATCTCGTAATCCTTTACCTGCCTGTGCCTCCGGAACATCATACGGCTCAGCACCTCGGCGGTGGTCGATAATTGATTCGACTCAAAAACCTGGACGACGATCCGGTCGAGCTGATGGTAGTTTCCTTCGGTGTTCTGCTTGGGGGTGACGCTTCTGGCCAAACTGCGGAAATCATTGGACTGACCGGCAAAAGTACGCGTATTGATGAGGGAGCGATTCTGAAAACGCAGGATCAGGGTTTTTACCGGAACATAGATATTGTCGTTGAAAACGTTGATCCCTGTATTTTCAAAACCGGTAAGGCTTACCGTACTTTTTTCGATGACGCCGATGACCTTCAGCCATACATTGCCGAACTTGATATACTGGTTGATGGGATTGACCTTGCTGAAAAATTTCGCCCGGATATTGGATCCAATTATGCATACAGGGACACCGTTTTCTTCCTGGTAGGCATTAAACATCTCACCCATTTCCAGTTTCAGGTTGTATATTTCGAGATAGGATCCGGAAATGCCCAGGATCTTTGCGGCCTCCCTTATCCCGCCGCTGCTGACAAAAGAATTGATGGCAATCTCAGGGCTGATGCTTTTAAGGGTTGGCAATAGATCACTGATGGACCTCACGTCATCCATGGTAAGACCGGGTGAATATTTTCGCTTTTCTTCCGGAATATTACTACTGCTGCTGCCGCTGCTGCTGCCGCCGCTGCCGCTGCTTTCTGATTTTTCCCTGGCTTCCACAATGGGAGAAATAACGATGTTGTTGACCCCCACCAGCTTGATCTGTTCCAGGATCTCCTCCTTGGCGCCGCGTCCCACGGCAAGCATGCTGATTACGGCGGCCACACCGAAGATAATGCCCAAACCGGTTAGAAACGTTTTAAGCTTATTGTCAAGCAAGGAATCGACGGCTATGTTAAAGTCGTGGATGTACCGTTTATAAAGCCTTTCAATCATGTTACCAGGGTATTTCAGTTGCCGCGGGGTCTGCCGAACGGAGGCCGGGGACGCTGACGCATGAGCGTGTCGGGAACTCTTTTTTTCTCCTGCTCCTCTTTCATTTTTTTCTCCCTGATCAATGGATAAAGATCCATCCCGGTCCATTTAAAATCCTCCGCATTTTCAGGAACGGAAAGATAGAGCTTTTCACCTTCCGAAAGTCCCTTTTCAATGATCACCGCGTTATCATTGGACTCACCCAGCAGCACCAGCTGGCGGGTGCCGTTCTTCCGGTACACAAAGGTCATGCTGTCACGCATTACCGGATCAGTTTCATTTACGTTGATCATGACTTCAAAGACTTTGGAATCGGTGTTGGGCAATTGTTCGCCAATGTTGGCCACTTCCGCTACCCGCCCGGTCAGCGTTTTTTCAGGGAAAGCATCGAGGCCTAACGTCACCGGCTGGCCCATTTTAACCTTGCTGATATCAATCTCATTAACGTAGGTGAGAGAGTTGAAGGAAGAAAGATCGGGCAGGGTGGCAACGGTGACATCTC
>CAYMJH010000190.1:0-6415 GCA_964390385.1 uncultured Bacteroidales bacterium
CGCCACTACGTGGCTAAAAACAATTATATTCTATATAAGAGCCTGGTCCGACCCCAATATGAGACCAATATGAGCACGCGCATATGAACGCAGATGATTCATTTTTTATTTTCTTCTGCGAAATCTGCGAAATCTGCGAGAAACCTTTATGGCTTGGAATTTTTGTCTCGCAGATCGCGCAGATAACCGCAGATGATCCATCTAATATATTCCTCTGCGAAATCTGCGGGAAACCCTTGCCGGACTTGTATCATAAGCTAATGCATGCGCCCGTGTGTAATTTTCATTTTTGAATGATCAACTTTTTTGTTATGATTCGATTCTCAGATTGAATCTGGATTATATACAACCCGTCATGCAATGCGCTCACATCAAGTTCAAAGGTTCCTGCCTTTACAGGAATGGAATTTCTGATCAGCATTTTTCCATTTAAATCATAAACGGCTATTGCTGCCGGTTGATGACTGCCGGCGGAAAACTGCAGCATGAGTTTATCCGTGGCAGGATTGGGATAGGGTTTGAAATCGTACAGTGTATTCTCTTCAACACTTGAAGGTAAAAAGGGAATATAGATCACAACGGCCCTTGACGTGTCATCTGCAGCATCATAAATATCATATTGCCCGGCTTCATCCCCGCTGTTGTGTGTCCACTGGTTGTTCTGCGCCCATAGGGTATCGGCAAAGGAGGAAAGGGTCTCCACGTAAAGGTCGTAACCGCCATTGTTCCTGATGATGTTGAAACCCGTACCCGGTTCTTTCAGATTACCCATCAGGCAGTTACCCCTGGTCCGGATGCCATGACCCCCGTTGTCCCTGACAATATTATAATTCAACCTGATGGAATTCGTATCGGGGTACTCAGATTGATAATCCAGGATCATGCCGTCCCCGGTGCAATGCTCCACCCTGTTGCTGTCGACATTTCCTGATACGGTTCCCAGGTATAATCCAACATGTGAATGGCTAATCTCGTTCCGGTCAAAATCATTCGCGGCGATGGCCGAGAGGTAAACGCCATACGTTCCGCCCTGTATGCGGTTACCGGCCATTCCTCCAAAAGCAGTAGCCCTCACAAAGATTCCGCAGACGGCATCCAGGTCTGTTTCGAACGGCCGGCCGGTAGGGGGCAGATATGGCAGGGTGATGGTATTGCCGTACAATTCGCCCCCGGCCACCGTCTGTAACCTGATACCGCTTTCCGTTCCATCGGTATGGACATCATTGCCTTTTATGATGATATGCCCTGACGTAGCTTTAAAGTTTATACCCCCGTTCAGCCACGTGTTGTTTTCGATCACCGATTCGGAAAGAGCGGTAAATTGGGCTGAAAGCGGGCCATTCACAACCCGGTTATCTGAAAACTGAAAGCCGTCGTGAGCCACAGCCTTGATCCTTACACTATTTCCCACATTGTTGTTTAAGATGATATTGGGATCTGAAGCTACCGACAATACGACCAGGCTGTCCGATACAGTATTGTTCAGGATGAATATGGTATCGGATCTGGCGGTTGTTTTCACGGTCAGGCTTCCGGCCACATGGTTGCCTTCAAGCCTGATCTCGCCCCGGGAAGCTGTGCTGCTGACCCACAGGCTGCCTCCCACCTGGTTGCTATCAAGCCTTATCGCGCCCTGTGAAGAAGAGCTGCTGACCCACAGGCCGCCCCCCGATTTGCAGTTAATAACTTCCCGGTTAGCGGCACAGACTGCGTTGGAAATGTGTATACTATCTGTAATCATACAGTTTCGTATTCTCGTTCGACCTGTTTCGCTAACGGAAGGGGTTTGATCAACCAGGGTTTGCAGGCCGCATTCCGCTACCGTCAATGGCGTCCGGGTAGAGCCGCTGTCGTTGTGCATTACGTTCCTGCACCAGAGGTTCCTGATGAGCACAGGCAAGGTATCCAGCTTCGAAGAAAGAATGAACGTTCCCTGCACGATGGTAGAGGAAGGATTTTCTCCGGTAACGGAAACGCATTTTTCGATGAGCAGGGTATCTTCAGGGTAATTCCCCGGAAATACCGATACAGTATCTCCATTACGGGCGAGTTGCAAGCCCTCCAGGATGGTATTGAAGGGATGCGCCGGTGTTCCGTCTTCGATACCGGTGTTGTTGGATACATCCACGCAGATCACCTGCTGTGCATGGAGTGAGCAGGGAATGATGAGCAGTGAACAGCAGAGGAGTGAAAGGTGAAGCGTGAGGCCTGAAATGGATTTTTGGTTAATTGCTTTCATGGCTGTGTTTTTTATGTCAGCTGATAGTCAGGTTTTGCAGGCATTATGACGCCCCCTTGCGAGGTTCATATATTTTATACAGTAAACTGGGTCCGACTCCTTCCCTGTGCGGATAGACCATTTAAAATTGCTTTACAATGATCTTCCTCACCAAAACCCGTTCACCGGCCATCATCTTAATAAAATATAAACCTGCGGGCAGACGGCTGATGTCGAATTCCCGGCCGGACGCTGCAGTTTGAAGAGGAAAGCTTTCCACCACCTTCCCGCTCAGATCCATCACCTCAACCCGTTGAACTGTGAACCCGGAACCGTGGATGGTAAACTTCCCCGTTGTCGGATTGGGATATACCATTACCCCTTCCTTTTCAACCGGTGTTTCGTGAACACCGGTGATCTGTGTGCTGAATTGCCGGGTTTCGCTCCAGTTGCCTTCACCGGCCGGGTTTACGGCCTGCACCCGCCAATGGAAATCGGCCTGGTTGGGCAGGCTACCGATGGTATACGCGGTGGCATCCACCAGGGTATCGAGCAGGGGCGTTTCAAAACCGGAAGCGGCGGAAACCTGCAAACGGTAAGCTTCGGCAGAGGGTGCCGCCTGCCACGAAAGCAGGGCGGGATATGTGGTCAGAACGGCCAGGTCGTCAGGACTGTCCAGTTGAACAGTCGCAGGTTTTGCTATAACTGAAGTGAACCAGAGCAGCAGATTCCCCCCGGCTGATTCATTGAGGATATCGTATTGCAGGATGTCTCCGATGGTTTCGTGGTCCCACACATTGTTGTTGATAAAAAGGGTGTCGGGGGTTACTGCGCTGACGCTGATGCGCATGTCGTAGTAACTGTTTCCGCGGATAATATTCCGGCCTGCGCCATTGTGAGCGCCGCCCCCCAGGTCCACTTCCCTTATCACCCATATCCCGGTGCTGTCGTTCCCGGTTACCGTGTTCCCGGTTACCGGGCCCCGCAAACCGTCAAGTACCATGCCGTGCCCCGTGCAGTGGGTTATGGTATTGTTTTTTACCTCTTCGGCACCCTGGCTATAAAATCCCCAGTGCGAACCGGTGATGGTATTGCCTTCAAAAAGGACAGTGCCTGCTTTGCTGTAATACCCGATTTTACCGCCTGAAATGATATTTCCGGTAACCAATCCATATCCTGCGTAGTTAAAAATCCCGAATTCCGCATCTTTTTCGACCGAAATATGGTTATCCATTATATGGGTCGGCGCTCCTGATTTAGTCAAAATCCCGCCTGCCGGGCCTTTACAGGTAATTTTGTTGCCCCGGATGGTAACCGACCGTGATACCGCGGCAATGGCATAATCTTCATCAGGATCGCCGGAAGCTTCAAAAAAGATGGTGTTGTTTTCGATAAACTGGTCTTCCACCATGCATCCGGGATCGTCGTCGCAATCCAAAAGGCCCGGTCCGCCGCTTTTGTCAGAAATTGCGCCGTTTATAATGGTATTGTTCGAAATGGTGGTCCAGCATGCGGCGCTTGCATCTTCTATCCCTTTTTGTATGGTATTTTTATCAATTATGTAAGTGTATCCGGACCCCGACTGGATTTCAATGATATCAACCTTATTATTGCTTACCATAATGCGGATCAGGTCTTTGATAATCTCTGTGGAGGAGGAATCCACGCTGGCTCCCTGTTTGAATGATATTTCTCCGGTAACCTTATTGTTTTCAATCAGGTAGCCATAACCCGGTTCGGGTTGGTAAAGGGGCGCTGTTAAGGCGCCATGTTTCAGAGAAATGATTCCGGCGGTGTTGTTTCTCACCATGTTCCTTCCCACATTTTTGCCGGGGCCATGACTGAAAGTTATTTCACCCGAAACAGTATTGCTTTCGATATGAAAAAACGGAATGTGAGCAAATATATTATTCACTTCATCGTAACCCCCGCCGTGCGATATACCGATAAACCGGCAGATGCTGTTTTTAATGATGCATGGTTTATTGTATTGGTTATACAGGTTTTTGCCGCGGCTGCAATAAAACTCACCAAAAGTGAGGTTGTGAACCTCAAAAGGAAGTTCACTGCGGGAGGTATCCCTGATGTCGGCGTTAATGATGGTATTTGCCGGGTCCTCGCCAAAAAGTATGGTGCCCGGTTTCAATATCAGTTCACCTCCGGCGGGCGTATAATTTCCGCTTTTAATAAAAACCGTGTCGCCCACAATGCTTGCCATCAGCGCCTTTTCGATGGTCTTAAACGGATTGGCAGGAGTGCCGTTCCCGGTAGGGGAACTGCTTGCGCTGTTCACATAAATTGTTTCTGCCCTGAGGAAATGCATGAAGAGGCAAAATGACATAAGGATAAGAGAGATTGTTTTCATAGTTATTATTGGCGCAGTGAATATTGGAAGAATTTAAGAAAATTTCTCAATCAGGTCTTTCAATAAATGATCAGCCTTTTCAAAGTCATTTTCGCAAATATGAAGTTCTGTTTCGTGATAACCACCCAGTGGTGCACGAGCCTGAGTTTTGCCCGCGTTGTTTACCAATTGATAATCAATTCTATTATCATTTAAACAAATGACTTGTTTTCTCAATAATTCTTTATCAAAACAAGCACTGTGAAAGATGTAATTTTTTGTCATGTAAAGTTGTTTTAAATTGTAACCCTGTATATTTTCTTACTGTCTCCATGTTGGTTTCTACCAAGCACATTCCCCATTCCCAAAAGGAAGACTCCGGAAATCAGAAGTGGCATTGTTGCATTTTTCATTGGTAAAAATTCATTATGCAATAGGATTGTAAAGGTGTGCAAGCACAATTGCTCATCTTTGCCTATAGCTTTGTAAAATCCACAGCAGCAGATTGTGCATTACATTAACCGCTAGCAAATTAGAAAATTTCCCTGAAGCTGTCAAACAGGCTGAGATTTTTTTTTAGCAAACAGAACAAAACCATCGGATATCCGGCATGCGATAAAGTGTCCGACCCCTAAATCATTAAGATCTTATTTTCAACGATTTGCTAATCCAAAATTGTTTAATTAGCTTTATACTGTCAACCCTGTCCCAAAAAACACTTAAAACTACTTTATATGAAGATCTCAAAAGTGATTTTAGCCATGATGGCTTTAATTTGCTGTTTCTTTTCCTGTAATGACGATGATAAACAAGAGGAGGTATACAATGATCCGGTCGAGATTGTCGACAACGGTTCGGTCGGCATGGTGATCGACACCCGGAATATTGCCCGTAAAGGTTATCTGCCCGTGACAGCAGAAGTTGATCTGCCCGGTGATTTTTCTGCCTATTCCGGCAGCCTTGAGATTGACCCATTTACCAATGTAGCAATCCTATCCATCCCCTGCACGGAACTTGACTCAGCCCAGGTTGCAACGCTGGCTGAAGGGATCCCCGTTACCATTGAGATCAAGGGAAGTTCATCCGAGGTCCTGGCCAGTTTTAACGAAACCGTGAATGTTGACCATTCCAACAATCCCATCAATATTGATACCGAACTGCCCCGGATTTATCCCGAGGTAAAGATCACGGAAGGCACGCCATATTTCCTGCAGGCCATAACGGATGAGAACTTCACTAACAGCCGGGTTATAAAGGTAAATGAAAGCGATGGCAGGGTGATCCTGGATAAAATAGACAGCCTTACCGGTGATAACCTGGACAGGTGTTCATTTTATTTCGATCATAAAATAGATTCAGTATACACCCTATTCATTAAAAGAGGCAACGAGGTGCAATGGTTAAAAATGGTGTCAGACAAGCTGACTGCCACGGCTGATGATTGTCCGAATTGCGGTCCCAACGGAACAGCCTATGTGGGGATCGGAAAGGCTGAATTCCTTTATTATGTGACAAATATAGGGCAAGGGCTGTTCAGGATAACGCCCTATGAAAACTATCCCTTGTATTGCGGTTCAGATTACCAGATCCAGGAAGGCAGTTACAAGTATCTTGTCTTCAGGCTGGTGGCTACCGACATTGAATGGTTGCCCGAGGACAGGGGCATAAAATTCAATCCGCCTGTTCAGCCTCCGGTCAAGCTTGAATATGCCTATGAATCCATCATCAAGAATTGCACGAATGCAGAGATCATACAAACCGTGGGCAATGGAAAAACCAAATCGAATTATCAACTCACTTTTTTCAAAAAAATGGAAAAAACCTTACGCAGTTGTGGGCATCGGTCTTATTAT
>CAYMJH010000190.1:6425-7619 GCA_964390385.1 uncultured Bacteroidales bacterium
TGGAGGAAAGTTTCCAGCTGTTTTCAAGCCTGAAGTTCAGCTGGAATTACAAAGCCGGATTTGAAACCAATTTTTCATTCTTCGGTAATAAGAGCAAGGTATCCATTGAGACATCTTTCGGTTTTGAGCTTACCACATCATTAACCTATACCTCAAGCCAGAGCAAAACCGTGTACAAGGGTGAAAGCGAAACCGTTTCGTGGCAGCGCCAGATCAATATTCCCCCTTATACGGCGCTCAGGGTGTTTGATGCCATCCAGACAATTGAAAACGTGAAAATACCCTATGTCCAGGTCATCAGGGTAAGGGCGAATCATATCAGGGGAGCCTCTTATATCCCTATGGCAGGCGATGAAATCGAAGCCCAGCTGATGGAGAACCAGTTCCATGGCATCGTCACCGGTGTGGGTAAGGACTATGTTGATATTACGGTAAGAGGAACCGTTTTTGTCGACAATCTGTTTAAAACCGCATCCGACGCAGTGCCCATCGAAGGCGCATGCAGTATGTAGTTCCTGCATATGCAAGACAGGCAATCCTGCCACAAGGTACACTTTGTTAAACATGCGGCAAAAGGGGAACCGGATCTGCAAAGAATCTAACCTGGAAAACATTAAGTGGACCGCCTAGTTTAATTGCGTTAAGAAAAGCATCCTTTAAAGAATAAGAGCGAATATGGATTCAAATATAAAAAGGAACACAAGCCGGAGAAGGTTTATTAAAGGAGTGGCCGGTGCAGCTGCCTATAGTTGTGCCTGTTTTTCATTGGATGGTCTGGCAATCCCGGAAGAGGATAAAATCAAAGACGGCAAGGGCAAAGAACACCTGGCAGCTGCATGCGGAACATTTTGCGGAGCCTGTCCGGCTTATCTCGCTAAATACACCGAAGATGAGCAAATCAGGCAAAATAGCATTTCGCCTGAACCAGCAGAAGCACAGCAGGGAATTCCGCCTTCGGGTTGGATGAAGGGCCTTCTTTGCGACGGCTGTCTCAGTGGCGGTATGCTTGCTCCCCATTGCCGGAACTGCGCTATCAGGAAATGCGCAGCGAACAAACAGCATGATTCCCGTTGTTCTGAATGTGAAGAGTTACCCTGTAACCGTATTACAGATTTAATCAATATGGGCGGTTACCTGCACCGCAAAGAATACCTGCCAAACCTTAAAAAAATGAGTGAGATGGGTATTCAGCAA
>CAYMJH010000191.1:0-884 GCA_964390385.1 uncultured Bacteroidales bacterium
ATAAAAGGTTGCTTGATTGATAGGTCTCAGGGAAAATAAGCCTGCCTTTTTGCAGCACCTCAGTATTACAATTGAAATTCAAATAGGTAACCGGATAATTGAAAAACAGGACAACCATTCTATAAGCTGTAGTATTCTCTCACTCTGCCGGACTTTCTCTCAGCTTCGAGAACTCGTCCCCCTTCACCCATTCCGGCATTTCATCCCGGTTTGCCAGTTCAAGGATCACATGAAACAGCAGTTCCATGTCTTCGAGATGTCCCGACAGATCCCAATCCGGATCATATTCATCACTGGGCTGATGATAATAGGTTTTAATCCATTGGTCTGTGGTTTCTTTGCCCCATCCTGAAGGTTTCCCGATGAAATCAAGACCGGTACTGAGATATAGCCCGGGGATACCTCTTTTTGCGAAACTGAACTGATCAGACCGGTAGAACATTCCAAATTCGGGATTATGGTCGGGTATAACCTTCCTGCCTTGTGCTTCTGCGATTTTAATAACGATGTCGTCAAGGGTTGATCGGCCATAACCTACCTGGGCAACATCGCCCGTTTTACCCCAAATATTGATGAAATCAATGTTCACATTGGCGGCAATCTGACCGGCCTTAAAGGACGAGTGCTGCGCGTAATATTCCGATCCCAGCAGACCTGATTCTTCTCCGTCAACGGCGACAAAGACCAGGGTGCGTCGGGGAGGCTTTTTCATAACCGAAAAGGCATCTGCCAGGGATAGCATGGAAGCAACCCCCGACGCATTGTCAACGGCTCCGTTATAAATCGAATCCCCGTTTATGATTTTTCCGATACCCAGATGATCATGGTGCGCGGTAATGATTACGGCTTGTTTGCCTAATACTTCGTCGCTTCCGGGCAGAATG
>CAYMJH010000191.1:894-7607 GCA_964390385.1 uncultured Bacteroidales bacterium
ACCGTGAACAACCCCTGCACCACCGTCTGGCTGATGCCCACGATATTGGCGCCCGTAATCCTTTCAATCCCGGCATCCATACTGCAGTTTACCGTGATGTCCAGGGGTACCGGTTTAAAATCAGGTCTTTGGGCCTGCATCCGCAGATCATCCAGGTTATAACCTGCCATTCCGGTGATCTGTGAAGCCAAAGGCTCTGTAATCCAGGCTTTGCATTCCAGTCCTGAGGCCTCCTGCTGAACCAGTTCGTATTGTGAACCCGACCAGCTGGTTTGCACAACCTGCCAGGGGTAACCTGCCGATGGTGTTGTATGTATGATGACAGCCCCCAGGGCACCCATCCTGGCCGCCTGTTCATATTTATAACTCCACCGGCCGTAATACAAACGGGACTTGCCGCCGAAAAAGTCGGGATTGCCGTTGTCGGGATCATTGTTCAGGATCAGCAGGAATTTGCCCCGTACATCCGTATCCTTGAAATCGTTCCAATGGTATTCCGGTGCCTGTATGCCGTAACCCGCAAAAACCAGCTCTGCATTCTCAACACGGCAATGCTCCTGCTGCATACCCGGGAACAGGATATAATCGTGGTAATAGAGGGGTTGAATTGCCGTATCCTTTGTCTTAAAGGTCAGCGTCATCGACGGATCAACATCAATTCTGACCATGGCGATCCGCTGGTAAAAACCCGAATCACCTGCTCCCGGTTGCAGTCCGGTTTGCTCCATCTGTTCTGCAATATAACGAAGGGCCAGATAACTTCCGGGACTGCCCGGGGCTCTGCCGGCCGTCGCATCGTCACTGATTGCTATAATATGGTTTCTGATACCCTGTTCCGAAATTTTTTTTACGGCACGATCCACATCTGAACTGCCGCAGGATATGCAAACCAAAGCAAATATGGCTGCCCCGGCAACCCCTATAATTTTACTCTTAGTATTCATGTTAAGCTGATTATGTGTTGCTAAAATAATCCATAATATGGATAGATAGTTGATTTACGATGTGCTATTTGCGAAATCATCAGAGTAATTTGCCTGTTGTCGGCTGCAGGATAGCGGTTGTCCTGGTTTCTTTTCTTTGTTCTGGCAGATAAACCAATAAAAATTTCATTAACGGATAATAATAATCTGGTTACATTAAAGTAAATTGCATCTGTCCATCTATTATTAACCATCAATATCTGGTTCAATGGAAATTCTTGTAACCCTACTTATCGGCGCCGCAGCCGGATGGCTGGGCAGTATGATCTACCGTGGCAGCGGACTGGGCCTCATTGGCAACATCATCGTTGGTATTGCTGGCAGTTTTGTCGGTTACTGGCTGTTAGGGAAGCTCAATATTCATCTGGGTTCCGGGTGGATTGGCGCTGTTCTTACCGGTGCCATAGGAGCCATCGTAATCCTCTTCCTTTTCAACCTGGTTTTTAAGAAGAAATAGGTTTTCAGTCTCCGCATCCGGTTCCTTGGAAAAATTCCAATCCAGGCTATTGACCGCCGATGATAAAATATTAAGGGCCCGGTTTGAAATGCTCTTCCGCGAGCATTTCACAGCGCTGTGTTATTTTGCCCGGAAATACGTGGGTGATCTCGACAGCTGCAAGGAGATCGTTCACGGCGTTTTTATAAAAATCTGGGAAAACCGTTCTCAGTTCGACTGGGATAAACCTGCAAAATCCTATCTTTTTACATCGGTTTATAACCGGAGTATGAATTTCATCCGGGATAACCGGAAGTTTGTTGCCCATGATCTTTCGGAACTCCGTGAAGAGATTACGGATATCGGTGCGTTTTCTGACAACATGGAAGTGGCTGAGCTGGAAGGAAAAATTAAATCGGCCTTGCAGCGACTTCCTGAGAAATGCAGGGAGGTATTTGAGCTGAGTCGCTTTGAAGGGAAGAAATATACTGAAATTGCAGGACAATTGAATATTTCGCTTAAGACTGTGGAGACACAGATGTCAAAGGCTCTTAAAGTGCTCAAAGATGAACTCAAAGACTATTTGTATTTTTTTATTCTTTTTTTGTTAAAAAATATGGATCATTGGTAGGGGTAAAACACAAATTAAGTGTGTTGACTATGGTATGACTATGGATGCTGAAAACAAACATATTGACCCTGTAGAGATTCTGCCAAAGTATTTTGCAGGCGAAGCCAATCCTGAAGAACGAAAGCTGGTGGATGACTGGTTATCCGTGGATGAAAATAACCGGAAAGAATTTCAGGCATTTGCAAAACTTTGGAATATTACCGGCTCAGTTTCAGAGGAAGGTGATATTGACCTGGATGCTGAATGGCACCGGCTTGAATCAGTCGTTATGCCGGGAAAGACAATAAAAACCATCCATCTTGCCCGGATTGTAAGGATAGCTGCCTCCGTGGTGTTAATTTCCGCCCTGGCTTATACCGGATTAAGAGTCACCCATCTGAAAACTGAAAAAGCACCTGTTGCTGCTTCATCAACTGTAAAGCTTCCCGACGGTACAACCATTTCATTGAATGCGGGTTCGAAGATAGCTTATCAGAAAGGATTTGGGCTCACCAACCGAAATGTTACCCTGAAGGGCGAAGCTTATTTTGAGGTAGTGAAAGATGTAAAACTCCCCTTTATCATCTCATCGGGAGATGCCAGCATTAAAGTAACAGGCACTGCATTTAACGTCAAAGCATATAAAGACAAGCCTGAAATAAAGGTGACCGTCACAGCGGGTACCGTCTCGCTGTATGAAACCCATAAACCTGAAAGCGAAATACTACTATCTGCCGGCGAGACCGGTATCTTCCATAAGTCGATGAAAACCCTGGATAAGCAGGAGGCCATTGACATGAATGATATATCCTGGAAGACCTATATCATTGATTTCAATAATACACCCCTGCCTGAAGTGGTTGATATTCTCGAGAATACATACCACAAATCCTTTGAAATTGATCCTGCGGTGCAATCATGCTCCATCACGGTACGTTTTGACCACCAGGACCTCGGAGATATTCTCCGGGTGATGGAATCTACACTCGACCTGGAAATAACCACACAGGATAATCGCATTATTATCTTCGGAAACGGATGTTAAATCATTTTCATAGAGGTTATCACTTTCACAGGAGCATCATCCTGGCCGCTTTTCTGATATTGGCAGAGGCAATAGCCCTGACACAGCCTCCTGACCTTTCCAGGAAAGTTACTGTGGACTATGCCGGTATATCTCTTGAGAAAGTATTCCGGGATCTTTCACAACAATACGATATCAGGTTTTCTTATAATCCTAACAACCTGCCTGTTAGCATGAAAATTCATTATAACGCCAGGGGAAAAACACTGGAACAGGTTCTCCGTGAAATATTTCAGCAAGCCGGGATACAATATACGATCATTGAAGGATACATTGTTCTGAAAGCATATACAGCATCAGCGGAAACGATAAAACCAGGCAGGCCCGGACTGTTTACCCTGAGCGGTATCATTTGTGATTCAGCCAGCCGGGAAGTGCTCATCGGTGCTGCCATATTTATCCGGGAAACCGGGACAGGAGCGCTGAGCAACCATTATGGTTTTTTCTCCATTACCCAGCCTGCCGGTGTCTATACCTTTGAAACCTCACATCTGGGATACAATATTCAAAGCAGAACGATTGCCTTACACGGTAACGCCACATGGAATGTCAGCCTCCATCCCATACCTTATGCCGTTAAAGAAATTATCGTATCGGCGGTCAACAAAGAAGAACTGGTTTCAAACAACAGGGCTGCCCAAAGCAACGTTGAGGCAAGGGCAATACAAAGACATGTTGCTGCCCTGGGGGAAACGGACATGCTGAAATCACTCGACCTTTTGCCGGGTATAAGCTTCCAGAGTGATGGATCGAGCTATTTTTATGTCAGGGGTGGGAACCGTGATCAGAACCTTATACTGCTCGATGAGGCACCCATCTATAATCCTTCTCATTTACTTGGCCTGTTTACCCCGATAATTCCAGAAGCCGTAAAACACACTGAGATCTACAAGGCTGATTTCCCTATCCAATATGGAGGCAGGCTGTCTTCCGTCATGGACATCCGCTCACGTGATGGTAATATGCAGCAATTTTCTGGCAGCGCCAATATAGGTCCTGTATCAACAAGGATCAGCATTGAAGGCCCGTTCAAAAAGGACGCCAGTTCATATTTTTTGTCCGTTCGTCGCTCAACATTCGGATATATCGTAAAATTACTGAATCCATCGGTGGAAGACTTTCATTTCACCGATTTTACTGCAAAATTCAACGTAAAACTGGGGAAAAGAGACCGGTTGTTTTTAACATTGTTCTCAGGGAAGGATGTCTTTTTGAACAAACCGGCAAATGTTCGAAATGGACTGGAATGGTTTAATAATTCCCTGACCCTGCGCTGGAACCATATATACGGGAACAGACTCTTTTCCAATACTACTTTTTACAGCAGTAAATATGATTATTCTCTTTATACCGATTACGACAAGAAAATTTACTGGAATTCAGATATCACCAGTTCCAACCTGAAATCTGAATTTACATGGTACTGCAATCCCAGGCATAAAATAAACTTTGGGGTAAACCTGGGCTTCTATTTTTTCAACCCCGGCAATTATAAGTCACCTGAAGGGACATATGGTAATCTGCGGGTGTCTGAAGTGAATTCAGGTGAATTTGTTCTCTATGCCGGTTATAATCAGAAATTGACCGGTTGGCTTATGATCGATTACGGACTGCGGTTTTCAAACTGGAGCAATTATGGTGAAGCCTTCAGCATAGTCTACGATGCGTTATATAATCCGGTTTCCTATGAAGAATACGCAAAAAACGAGCGTTACTATTCTAAAAGC
This sequence comes from uncultured Bacteroidales bacterium, assembly GCA_964390385.1. Classification (GTDB taxonomy): domain Bacteria; phylum Bacteroidota; class Bacteroidia; order Bacteroidales; family UBA10428; genus UBA5072. The sequence continues at coordinate 5,735 of CAYMJH010000191.1, forward strand.
ATGCCTGAACCCCGCATCTCGGTTTCTTTACGGACCGGGCACATGGCCTATATTAAGGCCTCATACAACCGTACCATTCAGCATATCAACCAGATCAACAACAGCATCAGTCCGCTGAATTCTCTGGAAGTGTGGCTACCTTCAGGTCTGAATATTAAGCCACAGTCCGCACATATCGTTAACCTGGGCTATATCAAGGCGTGGCCTGTTAAAGCTATTGAACTGGGAGCCGATGTGTATTATAAAAAAATGGAAAACCAGGTAGGATACAGCTACCATGCTGAAATGCTGCTGAATCCTTATCTTGAGGGAGAAATCCGGCAGGGTGAAGGGGAAGCCTATGGTTTTGAAATCCTGCTGAAAAAGACGCAGGGTAAGATTACAGGCCAGTTCGGATATGCCTTCAGCCGAAGTTTTTTGAAAATTGACGGACTGAACAATAGTCGTAGATATCCTTCACACCAGGATAAGCCTGTGGATTTTTCCTTGTCTGTTGATTACCTGGTCAGGCCCCGATGGACACTGAATGTAAATGTTGTATATACTTCCGGCATGATGTTGTCAACACCAACTGGTTTTTATTATTACCGGGGAAAACAGGTACCGGTTTATTCGCGGCAGAACAACGATCGTTTGCCTGACTATAAAAGGGTTGATCTTGGCTCGGTATGGCGTTTGAACAAGAAAGAGGTCAGGTTTGAACACTATATTACATTGGCATTCTATAATCTTTTCGCTATAAAGAATTACGCTTTTCTGAATTTTAATAAGATACAGGATGAAACAGGAAAATTCTATGTGCCTGCCGACACCTATGGCATGGATGAACAGATCGTGACTTACCGGTATATGTATTCAGTGATACCTTCGTTAACCTACAGCCTGAAGTTCTGATGATGAAAAACAAGACATACGGATTGCTCGGATGCTGCACCCTGCTGTTATTCTTATCCTGTGAGAAACTGACGAGTTGGGATATCAGTTCTTCATCAGGTTTTATGGTGGCGGACTGTATAATAACCAATGAATTAATATATCACACGGTATGGCTTTATCGCTCGGGTGACAATCTGAACCAGATACCGTCAGGCGTTACAGGAGCAGAAATACATCTTCTTTTCGGTGACAGTATAATCGCATTCCAGGAGGTTGCCACTGAATCAGGCAGGTATGTGTCGGAGATGCCTTTCAGGGCAACGGCCGGTAACCAATATTGCCTTGCCGTTTCTGTTGAAGGTATTATGGATACGGCCCGGGCAGCCATGGAGCCTGTTACGCCGCTTGAGACATTTGAAATCGTTGCTGATGACAGTCTGTTCCGCTTTGTATATCATTCAGGCGGCAGGCCTTCGATGACCGAAGTATATTATGACTGGTCGGCCGTATCGGATTATTGTGAAAGCTATGGATCTTGCCAGGCCTCAGAGGTGTTTTACACGCTGGATAATATCGATATAGGAAAATTGTTTGCTCCCGACCGAATGATTATACTTTTTCCTGGAAAGACTGAGGTTGTCAGAAAAAAATACTCGCTGAGCTCAGAACATCAGCGATTTATACGGTCACTTTTGCTCGAAACCGACTGGCATGGCGGCCTTTTTGATGTTGAGCAGGGGAATGTACCAACAAATTTCCGCCATGGCATACGAGGCTGGTTCGCCGCATGCATGGTGCTGTCGGATACCACGCATTTCAGGCCATGACAGAAGATAAAAGAACAAAGATTAAAGATTAAAGAACAAAAGACTACAGGCTGAAGACTGCAGGCTGTAGGCTCAGATAACCGACAACCTGCCTGGCCGGCAGGCCCCCAACACCCACAACCATTATTTCCGAATACCGAATACCGAATACCGATTACCGATTACCGATT
>CAYMJH010000192.1:0-7591 GCA_964390385.1 uncultured Bacteroidales bacterium
CCGTCCGGGATTTATATCGCACAAACCGACAAATTCAAGCAGGTCGCCATATTCTTCCAGAATCGATTTGCCCCACATGGTAATGCCCCTGCTTCCGCATCCTACCAAAGCTATGCGCTTTTTACCCGACCGGGCGGAGAATGCATAGGAACCTGCGGGTGATACCAGCATACTGCCGGCAGCGATAATGCCTAATGTTTTTAAAAAGTTTCTGCGTTTCATGATATTAGATTTGTTTTGTCATGACCGGTCAGGTAAAATCCGCCTGATGACTTTCTTCCGGCGTTAAAGGTAAAAAATATAGCGCCAAGTGGAAAAAAAACAGGGGAAAATTGTACACTCTCCTTCCGGGATGATTTTGTCCCCGTCCTCCTTCCGTTCCGGCTTTATCTTTACCTTTGCTGAAAAGTCCTATATGAATACCCTGAAGTTCATCGACCTTTCCCATGTTTTGTCTTCCGACATCAGTGTTTATCCCGGATCTGACCACCCCGACATCCGTCCGGTTGCCTTCCTGAATAAGGAAGGATACCGTGAACACCTCCTGGTATTGAATACCCATCACGGAACCCATGTTGACTGTCCCGCACACCTCCTCAGTGAGGGTTTCCATACCGGCAATGCTCCCTTGTCTCACTTCTTTGGCAAAGGTACGGTGGTTGATTGCAGGCAATTCCGGGCCAACGAAAATATTCCCGCCGCTTACCTGCGCTCGCATGAAGCTTCCATTGCCCGGTCCGATTTTCTGCTTTTCTGTACCGGCATGGATAAACACTGGAACACCCCCGGCTATGAAGCTGCATTTGCCGTGCCCGACCGCGGGGCTGCCGAATACCTGGCAGGTTTCCCCTTAAAGGGCATCGGTATCGATGCATTGAGTGTTGACCCTGTTCATGACACTGCCCTGGTCAACCACAGGATCTTTCTTTCGCGTCATATCATCATCGTGGAAAACCTAACCGGGCTGGAGCAGCTGACAGAAAGGGAATTCTGGTTCAGTTGCCTTCCCCTGAAATTGGCCGAAGGCGACGGTTCTCCGGTAAGAGCCTGTGCGATATTGGAAGGTTTGAAGATTTGAAAATTTGAAAATGGCTTTTGATCTATGATCTTATCTTGGTTCTTGGTTCTTGTATTACTCGTCACTTGTCACTTGTCACTTGTCACTTCTTGTCCCTCGTCCCTCGTCCCTCGTCCCTTCTTCCAACTCCCTGATCAGCCCGCTGAACAACCTTATAAGCCCGGTTTCTGCCCTTTCCGCAATGGCAAGAATATCTTCCAGGGTGGCAGGGACCAGGTTATCCGGATCACACTCATCGGTAAGCACCGATACAGCCGCACAGGGCAATTTCATATGGTTGGCCACAATGACTTCAGGTACGGTTGACATCCCCACTGCATCGGCAAAATTGCCCAGGAACCTGTATTCAGCGCGTGTCTCGAGATTGGGTCCGGGAACGGCAACATAGATACCTTTGTGCAAGACAAGGTTTTCGCGTTTAGCAATGGCTGAAAGTTTTTCATTCAGACCGGCATCATAGGGACGGCTCATGTCGGGGAAACGCGGTCCCATCTTACCGTCATTCGGTCCTCTCAGCGGATTATCGGGAAGAAAGCTGATATGATCGTCGATCAGCATCAGGTCTCCCTTTTTAAATTTCAGGTTCAGGGCGCCGGCCGCATTGGAAAGCAGCAAATGCCGGATGCCGAGAAGTTTCATGATCCTGATGGGAAAGGTAACCTGCTGCAGCGAATATCCTTCATAGTAATGAAACCTGCCCTGCATGGCCAGCACTTTTTTCCCGTGCATTTCCCCGTACAGCAATTTACCGTGATGCGATTCAACCGTTGCCAGCGGAAAATTGGGGATCTTCTCATAATCCAGCGAACAGATTATGTTCATTTCTTTTGCCATTTTACCCAAACCCGTGCCCAGGACAATTCCGGTTTCCGGTGAATCGATCCCCGCGGATCGCAGCGTTTTCAAGGTCTCATTATACCGTTCAGTCATTTTGTTTTTATTCAAAATTATCAAAATATACAGAAAAGTGCTATTGTTAATTACTCGATCCTAACAGTTTATTTCCTGATAGTTTTAATGCTTACCTTAGCCTCAGAACTTTTCATTTCAACGGCTGCTCTATGTTCCCATCTAAAACAACCTGTCTGATTGCCTTATTATGCCTGTTTTTCGAAGCAGCAATCCTCCAGGCTGCCGGTCATAACGGGGAGGTTTTTGACAGTGACAGCCTAAACCGTGTTTTAACAGAGCAGCCTGACAGTGAAAAATTCACCGGGCTTTTAAATCTCAGTGACAGGTTACGGCAACAGGACATAACGAAATCCCTCGAACTGGCCAGGCAGGCGCTTGAGCTGGCTGCAGCATCCGGAAACACAGGACTGATGGGCCTTGCCAATCTGAAAATCGCGGAGTTGTATTGGATGAAAGGAGTCTACGACAAATCGCTGGCTTATGTGCTGGAAGCCCTGAATCAATTTGAAAAAACCGGGATGGAAAAGGAAGCGGCCTATGGCTGCGAAATAGCAGGCAAAATATACAAGGTCACCAACAATCCGCTGCAGGCTGTCGGGTATTATAAGAAAGCCCTCGACATCAATCTCAGGCTCCGTCAGGTGCCTGAAGTTGCCCGCTTATATACCGGATTGGGCTCGGCCTATGTGAATATGGACAGTATCGACAAGGGATTGTCCTATTACCTGGTTGCCTTCATGATCATCGACAGCCTGGGCATGGAGACGGAAAAGAACGACCTCCTGATGCAGCTGGGCGACGGTTATTTCAGTCTTGAAAAATACGGGGAATCCCTTAAGAACTATTACCAGGCCGCCGAACTGTCTGAGAAGTCGGGGAATCTGTTTATGCTGGCACAGGCAAAAAGCAGGATCGGGATAACCTATCTCAGGATGAAAAATCTTCCGGCAGCCAAAAAGTATACCCAAGAATCCCTTGTGCTGGCAGATAAAATAAAGACATTCAGGGTGGCCGGCGAATCCTACAAAGCCCTGGCGGAAATATATGCAGCGGAACAGGACTTTAAGAAAGCCTTTCAATATTACATGCATTATAAAGATGCATCGGACTCCCTGCTGAACGAGGAAAAAATACGTCAGATCGGGGAACTCCAGGCTAAGTATGACATGAGTCAGAAAGAAAAGGAAATTGACTGGCTGAAAGAGCAGAATATCAATAAATCCAGGACGATAAAGCGCATTGCCCTGGCTTCTGCCATGATTGCACTGCTGCTGGTCTTTTCCCTGATCCAGTTATTCCTGCTGGTAAGGCTTTACCGCAGGACCCGCCAGCTGAACCTGAGACTGGCGCAACAGAGCAAAGAACTGGAAGATCTCAACGACCAGAAGGATAAATTCTTTTCCTTTGTCGCCCATAACCTGAAAAATCCCTTTTCCACACTCATGGGTTTTTCTGAGCTCATTGTCAGGAACAGCCATACAAAAGAATATGATAAACTTGACCGGTATGCAAAACATATTCTCGGCCTGTCTGCCCATGTGCACAAGATCCTCGAGAACCTGCTGGAATGGTCCCGTATCCAGCGCCGCAGCTTTGAATACAGGCCCGAAAGCACCGATGTCGCCGCCCTGGTCAGGGATGTGCTCGAAATGAACCAGAAAGAAGCTGAACGGAGGGGGATTGAACTCACCTGCACCCTGCCGTCAAATCTCATGTCCTTTACCGACAAGTTCATGGTGACCACCATTCTCCAGAACCTGATTTCGAACGCCATGAATTTCACTCCGTCATCGGGAAAAATCCGCGTATCGGGGCATACTTCCGGCAACCGGGTGACAGTCTCCGTTGCCGATACCGGAATCGGCATAGCGGCGGATGACCTGCCAAAGCTTTTCCGCATCGATGTGCATCCGGTAAAGATCGGAACGGCAGAATCCAAAGGAGCCGGCCTGGGCCTGGTCATCTGTAAGGAATTGATACAGCGCTGTCAGGGAGAGATCTCCATTGAAAGCGAGCTCAGTCGCGGCACCACCGTTACCTTTACGCTGCCTGTGAAAGACAGTCACCTGCAGGCCGATGACCGGAAGGAAATATCCGAGCCAGATGTCATGGCTGAGCTGCATAAGGACATGGAAAAGATGGGACAGTTACCGGAAGCCTTTGTCGGGCTGTGCAAAACCTCCCTGATACCCGGTTATAACGAGGCCAGGTCCGTTCTGTCCCTTGACCGCCTGAATAAATTTGCGCGTGATGTTGAAACAGCCGGTATGCAATACAGTATCATGTCGTTTGTGTATTTCGGCCACCACCTGCTGACCCTACTGCACACACACCAGATCGACAAAATCCTCAGGTTTCTGCCTGAGTTCAAAAAAATGACCGATGTTTTTATTGACTGAATGCCCTAACTATTAACCGCTGAATCCCGAAGCTGATTTTCTATGGATTTAAAAGATCTGATAAATAACGAAGACCGAATCATAACTTCCGGGGATCAGCGCAGCAAGCATTACAATGTTCTGTTGGTCGACGATATTCCCAGCAACCTCAATTTCCTCAGTGATGTCCTTTCCCAGGAAGGATTCGGGATTATCCTGGCCACCGGCGGAAACGAAGCCTTAACGGCCGCGCGTACCGGGTTACCCGACCTGATATTGCTGGATATTGCCATGCCCGACATAGACGGATATGCCGTTTGCGAGGAACTCAAACTGGATCCGTCTACCCGTGAAATCCCCGTTATTTTTCTGACCGCCAGAAATGAAAGGGAAGATATCATCAAGGGCTTTGAGGTGGGCGCCGTGGATTATATCATGAAGCCCTTCAATTACACTGAACTGATTGCCCGGGTAAGGACTCAACTTGAACTGAGAAGCAAAACGCAACAGCTGAGATCCATCAATCACCGCCTCGAAGAGATCGTGCGTCAGCGCACCGCTGAATTGCAAAACAGCAACCGGAAACTCACTGAACTTAACAGCAAGCTGATCAAGGCCTATGAAGAGCTTTCCAACCTCCATAAGGTGAAAGACGAATTCATACGGCATATCAACCATGAGCTGCGAACACCATTGCAGGGCATTCACGGATTCACCCTGATCCTCGAAGACCTGATCCAGGCCCCGGAACAGAAAGAATACCTGCATTCGATCAACTATCTCGTCAACCGGCTCGTTCAGCTGTCGGAAGTATCCCTGCTGTTCACCGAAATCCGTTCGCAAAACTATAAGCTCGAACTCGCGGAGATTAACCTCAATGAGTTTTTATTGACCATGAGCACACAGCTTGAGCCGCAGAACCGGAAAATCATGCTTGATCTTTCCGAGGCCCAGATCGTGATCAGGACCGACCAGAAGCTGCTGTCAACCTGCCTGAACCTGGTACTCGACAATGCCGTCAAATTCTCACCCGAAAACAGCCAGATCACGATCAAAACCCTGCATTCCTATAACAATGCCATGCTTGAAGTGCTGGATCAGGGTCCCGGTTTTTCGAGAAAAGCACTGCAAAGCATCTTTGAACTTTTTTCCACCGACAACCTGCAATACTCAACAGAGGGCTTCGGCGTCGGACTGGCCACTGCCAAACTGATACTCAACGCCCTGTCGGCTGAAATGAAAATATATAATCTGCCCGGCTCCGGCGCCTGCATCCAGCTGGTTTTTCCGCTGTCACCCAAAAGAGGGGAGGATAGGATAGTAGCCAGTAGATAGTAGATGGAAAACCAATTGCCGGGATTGGTTTCTTAAAATCATCCTTTCCTCAACATTTTTATTGACCTTGTAAATTTTGAGGAAAAAAACCTGACATTTTTTTTATCTTGCTGCCCGGTTTTACTGGTTGAAATCATTTATGAAGACACCAATATACAGCCTGTTGTTTGCATCGCTTTTTGCCTTACCGCTTTCCGGTCAGACCTCCGGTGACATCACCCCTTCCGGCACCGTCATGCCATCTCTCCACCCCGATGCCAATTCCGACAGCCTGTTCTCCCTGGCTTACCTTAAACTGTCTGCCCTTTTTAACTTTGATTCCGCCGCCATATCACAATATGACAAAATACTGACCTACAGCCACCAGGTATATATCGTTAAAATACAGAACATCACCCCCTCCCTGGTGCTGTACCTTTACCCTTTCAACACCGACCTTCATTCGCTTAACCGGAATGACATCAGCCAGATCCAGTATGCCGACGGAACCATAGATATTTTCCTGCCCCTGACCGACAGAAATGGATTTGACCGTGAAATAGTGGACACGGCAAGGATCATCATACGGAATCATCGCGAATGGGAAAAGGTTGCCGTGACGGAAAAACCCGAAGACGTTGCCGGCATGGTTGAAAAAGGTAAGATCACCGCCCTTTATAAGGCTGATTATGTAAATGCGGGAAATGAATACCTTGAAAAAAATGCCCGGATCATTCTCAGAAAAAAGGCGGCAAACCTCAATACACCGGTTGTCTTCCTCATCCAGAAAAATTACAGTAAGGCCTATGGAGACCTCCCCTCCATAGAACTTGAAGGAGTACTGTACAATTATGAATGATTTTTTGGCATACTATTTGCCGTATAATTTATACAGTTCTTCAAACAATATACCTGGATTTTAGATCACAGGGACAAGTCCCGGAGCAATACCGGGACTTTTTATTGGGTGATTGGGTGATTTGGTGATTGGGTGATTGTATAACCAATCTATAAACCTGTATAGGTTCAAATCTTCAAATCTTCAAATCTTCAAATTTTCAAATTCTAATCAGTCCCGTCAATTCCCTCACGTCATCCAACACCTTTTCTGCAAAATCCCTGGCCTTTTCAGACGATTCAACGACGAGCCGCATGATCCTGTCAGGGTCCTTTCTTAATTCATCGCGCCTGCAGCGGAAAGGACCCGTAACTTCGACCAGGGCATCGGCCGCCACTTCCTTCAGGTCCTTGTATTTCAATCCGCCACTGTTGTAACTGTCCATCAGCAAATTGTATTCATTATGCTTTTCGCAGGCTTTGATAATGGCAAAAAGGTTGGCCACACCGGGGCTCATGCTGTCACCGGCCTGGCCTCCGGTATCGGTGACGGCGCTTCTGACTTTTTTCCGGATGCTTTCCTCGGGTTCGAATAATCCTATGTAATGTTTGTCTCCCAGGCTTTTGCTCATTTTTTTCTCCGGGTCGGCCAGAGACATCAATTTTTGAACTTCGGTATACAGGGGCTGCGGCTCGGGAAAATACGTGCCGAACTGATTGTTGAACCGCACTGCTACATTGCGCGACAGCTCCAGGTGTTGCTCCTGGTCTTTCCCGACCGGCACCAGATCGGCTTTGTATACAAGGATATCGGCCGCCTGCAACACCGGATAGGTGTAAAGACCGGCGGAAACAAATCCTCCCTTGCCGCCTGACTCCAGCTGGTCTGACTTGTCTTTGAACTGCGTCATGCGTGACAATTCACCGAAAGTGGTCACACAGCTTAAAATCCAGGTAAGTTCGGTATGCTGAGGCACAAGCGATTGAACAAAAAGCACTGATTTTTCAGGATCCAGGCCGGCCGCTATCAGATCGGCGAACATATTCAGTGTGTTTTGCCGCAGATCTTTGG
>CAYMJH010000193.1:0-3412 GCA_964390385.1 uncultured Bacteroidales bacterium
ATCTTGAAAAGAACGCCCGGCCATACGGCTGGGAAATCACCCTGGGTGCCCACAGCCTGCAATCGGGACTGCAAAAGGCTTCGCCATCCACGCGTGTGATAGCCTTTGATGTTTTTAACGAAGAACAGCTGAATGCAGAAGTGCAGGCTTCCGATGTGGTCATATCCATGCTGCCGGCCAGGTTTCATCCGATAGTTGCGCTGGCTTGCCTGAAATATTCAAGGTCGATGCTGACGGCGTCATATGAATCGGCTGAAATGGCTAAGATGGCCGCTCGCGCAAAATCTCAAGGCATCCTTTTCCTGAATGAGCTGGGCGTCGATCCGGGCATTGACCACATGTCTGCCATGCGGGTGATCAACCGCATCAGGGAACAGGGACATAGGTTGCTGTGTTTTGAATCTTTTACCGGCGGACTCATTGCACCGGAATCTGATAATAATCCATGGCATTATAAGATTACCTGGAACCCGAGAAACGTTGTGCTGGCCGGCCAGGGAGGCCCCGCCCGTTTCCTGCAGGAGGGTACCTATAAATACATCCCATACCACAGGCTGTTCCGCCGCACCGAAGTGATTGACATCGAAGGCTTCGGCAAATTTGAAGGTTATGCCAACCGCGACTCGCTGAAATACATTGAAAAATATAACCTTCAGGATGTGCCTACCGTTTACCGCGGCACGCTCCGCAGGCCGGGATATTGCAGGGCCTGGGACGTGTTCGTTCAGCTTGGGGCTACCGATGACAGCTATACCATGCAGAACACCGAACAGATGACTTACAGGCAGTTCATCAATTCCTTCCTCTATTACAGCGTTGAAGATCCCGTGAAAACAAAACTATACCAGTATATGCACATCGACCAGGACTCTGACGTTCGTGAAAAACTGGAATGGCTGGGGATCTTCGATGACACGGTCATCGGACTCAAAAATGCCACCCCGGCGCAGATCCTTGAGCAGATCATCTGTAAAAAGTGGGTGCTGGAGGAGAATGACAAGGATATGCTGGTCATGTGGCACAAATTCATCTACGCTGAAAAGGGCAAGGCAAAACCCACCTGGCTGACTTCTTCCATGGTATCGCTAGGGGACGATCCCGTAAACACCGCCATGGCGAAGACCGTGGGGCTCCCCCTGGCCATCGCGGTAAAAATGCTGTTAACAGGGCAGATCTCCCTCACGGGAGTTCACATCCCCACCATCAGGGAGATATACGAACCCGTGTTAAAGGAGCTGGAATCGTATGATATCCGGTTTGTGGAAAAAGAAATGGTCTAAGGAGGAATAATCGGTAAGCGGTATTTCACCGATTACCGATTACCCTGCTTCCTGCCCCTTGTCCCTTGTCCCTTGTCCCTGTCTTCAAAACCCCCTGATCTTCCAAATATTCTTGGCATATTCCATGATAGAGCAATCGGAGGAAAAAGTACCCATTCGTGCCACATTCACAATGGACATCTCCGTCCATCGTCCGGTGTCAAGAAATGTCCGGCTGACACCGGACTGGCAATCGGCATAAGACTGATAATCCGCCAGCAACAGGTATTCATCCCGGAATAACAACGAATCGACGAGAGGTCTGAACAAGCCGGTGTCTCCTCCCGAAAACTGTCCCGAGGACAGCTGGTCGATGATCCTTTTCAGCATAGGATTGTTTTCGTAATAATGCCTCGGATTGTATCCCCGTGATTTAAGCGTGAATACTTCCGGAGTGGTGAGACCGAATGAAAAGAAATTTTCAGGGCCGACCTGTTCGCGGATCTCCACATTTGCACCGTCAGCCGTTCCTATGGTCAATGCTCCGTTCATGCTGAATTTCATATTGCCGGTTCCCGAGGCCTCTTTGCCCGCGAGTGAAATCTGTTCAGAAAGATCGGCCGCCGGATAAACGATATGTCCGGTCTGAACATTGAAATTGGGCAAAAAGACCACTTTGATCCTGCCATTGACGGATGGGTCATTGTTGATGACATCGCCCACTGAATTGATCAGTTTGATGATCAGCTTGGCCATGAAATATCCGGGCGCAGCTTTACCCCCGAAAAGGAAGGTCCGCGGAGGCACATTCAATCCGGGATCATCTTTCAGCTGGTTGTAAAGTGAAATGATGTAAAGGACATTCAAATGCTGACGTTTGTATTCATGGATCCTCTTCACCATGATATCAAAAACAGAGTCAGTATCCACAATTATCCCCGTTTTATTTTTGATCCAGTTAGCCAGTACGGCTTTATTCTGCTTTTTCACCTTTCTCCACCGATCATGAAAGCCGGTATCTTTCCTGTACTTTTCTATATCGGAAATATGCAGATGGAATTCCTTAAGCCAGCGCGGACCGATGGTTTCCGTTACCAGGGATGAAAGCCCCTGGTTGCATACATTCATCCATCGCCGTGGTGTTATGCCGTTGGTGACGTTATGGAATTTCTCCGGTGAGATACGGTAGAAATCATGGAGGAGGTGATTTTTCAGCAATTCGGTATGTAACGCAGCCACTCCGTTAATGCTGTGGCTTCCGATGCAAGCCAGGTGGGCCATCCTGATGTACTTGCCGGGTGATTCATCAATGATTGACAGGCGTTCCGGCAGACCGGCATCGTCAGGATATTTAGCCCGGATATCCTGCAAAAACCGATGGTTGATTTCATAGATAATCTCAAGGTGCCGGGGCAGCAGGCTCCTGAAAAGATCGAGATGCCATTTTTCGAGGGCTTCGGGAAGCAGCGTGTGGTTGGTATAAGACAAGGTACGGGTCGTGATCTGCCAGGCCTTTTCCCATCCCAGGTGATAATCATCCACCAGCAGGCGCATTAATTCCGGCACCGCGATGGAAGGATGGGTGTCGTTCATCTGAACGGCAAAATGCTTGTGAAAGGATTCAATTTCCTCATTCTGGGAGAAATGCAGGCGAATCATATCCTTTAATGAACAACAAACAAAAAAATACTGCTGGATAAGCCTGAGTTGTTTCCCCGATTCCTTCTCGTCATTGGGATACAACACCTTGGTTATGGTTTCCGATGAGATCTTTTCTTCCACCGCCGCATAGTAATCCCCGACATTGAAATCCTGAAGGTCGAATGACATAACGGCCTCAGCTTTCCATAACCGCATGGTATTGCATTTGTTATTGGCATAGCCGATAACGGGCGTATCGTATGGAACGCCCTTAACGACACGTTCAGGGATCCACCGGACAAAATACCGCCCGTTTTCGTCGTATCCCGGTTCCGTATGTCCCCCCAGGTAAACTTCCTGGGATAATTCCGGCTTGGCAATTTCCCATGGATTCCCGTACCTGAGCCATTTATCCGTAATTTCCACCTGCCAGCCGTTCGATATTTCCTGGTCGAAGATCCCGAACTCATACCGTATGCCATACCCGATGGCATTGATCGACAAGGTTGCCA
>CAYMJH010000193.1:3422-7581 GCA_964390385.1 uncultured Bacteroidales bacterium
GTGAATCCATGAAACAGGATGCGAGACGGCCCAGGCCGCCATTGCCCAATCCCGGTTCCTCTTCCTGGTCCAGCAATTCATCCAGATCGACGGCAAGTTGTTTCATGGCCTTCCTGGCTTCCTCCATGATTCCGAGACATATAAGGTTATTGGCCAGGTGCGGTCCCGGAAGAAATTCGGCGGATAAGTAAGATACCGTTTTATTGAACTGGTCAATATTCGATTCAACAATGTCCTTTATGCCCTGTATCCAGGAGGCCAGCATACGGTCCCTGACCGTATAGGAAAGAGCCATGTAAATATCGTTTATGCTGGCATTCATCAACGTGCACCCCTGCAGGTAATACAGGTTATCGAGAAATGCCCTGGCAATATCATCTGCATCTCTTCCGATACGTACATGTATGGTTTCTGGTGTTTTTTCCATAATTTTATGCTAAATAATGCCTGTCAGGCTGAAAAACGAAATATCATTCAGCATTAAAACCTTTCAAGGCAATGATTAAATTTAAGAAAAAAGCCCGAATATCATGCTGATTTCCGTTTATTCAATCCATTTTGCCCATGTTTGTGGATTTTCAAATACAATCCTGCTGATTGCACAAAATACCAAAACGTAATACCCATAAAGCCATGAAAAACAGGTTAATGTTTTTAATTGTACCCTTACTTCTCGGTTTTTATTGTTTCCTGTCATGTGAAAAAGAGGCAGTGAAGTTCGACAAAGCTAAGGCGCTGACGGACCATATCTGGATGTATGATACCATTGAGGTATCCCTCGGCAGTGATCCTAATTTCCTGATTGCCGCTGCGTTTGTTCATATGGTCTTTAAGGGATCTGAATTTGACTACCGGGAGGACAGTACGTATACCATGACCTCTCCTCTGACAAACAGGACAGGCACATGGGAACTGGTTGAGGATAAAACGCTGCTGCTCGATAAGGACACGGAAGATGAAATGCTGCTGGAAATCCTGAAAATCGATAATGCCAATGCCAGCTTCAAATTGCATCTGGAAGGCGAATACATGGGGACTCCTTACCTGGGGGATATGATCCTGAAGTTTAAAGCAAAATAATATCCCCGCAGGAAGGGTGTCTTTTAGGTAAAACGATATATTTGCTGCATAATTCCGATCCATGATCCAATCTCATCCCGGTGAATTTGCAGCTTTGCTGGTAGCCGTCTTCTGGACGATTACGGCCCTTTCTTTCGAGTCGGCCAGCAACAAGGTGGGATCATTGCCGGTGAATATAATCAGGCTGGTTATAGGTTTCATTTTTCTCTCGTTGCTGAACCTCGTTATCAGGGGCCGGTTGTTCCCCGCCGATGCCTCGTTGCATAACTGGATATGGCTGTCGGTATCGGGTTTGATAGGCTTCGTGCTGGGAGATCTCTTTTTGTTCAAATCCTATACGATTATCGGATCATGGTTTGCCATGCTCATGATGACCCTGGCTCCGCCCCTGGCTGCCCTTTTCGGGTGGGCCATACTGCGTGAAACCATGGACCTGAAATCACTGGCCGGTATGGGACTCACCATGGCCGGCATCACGCTGGCACTTTTCAGCCGGGATCATGAAAACAACAAGGTGATCATACGCAAGCCGTTCAAAGGGATCCTGTTCGCCTTTTTCGGAGCGATGGGTCAGGCTTTGGGAATTGTTTTCAGCAAATACGGGATGCAGGACTACAATGCTTTCGCATCCACGCAAATTCGCATTATTACGGGCATTGCCGGATTTCTGCTGATCATATTGCTTTCCGGGAGATGGAATTCCGTTGTGGCAGCCTTGCGGAACACACGCGTAATGGCATCCATAACCACCGGATCCTTTTTCGGACCTTTCCTGGGTGTTTCCTTTTCGCTGCTGGCAGTGCAGCGGACATCAGCCGGCATTGCCTCCACCATCATGGCTATGGTCCCCATTCTGATTATCCCTCCCAGTGTCTTGCTTTTTCATCATAAGATTGTCTTGCGCGAGATCATTGGCACTGTGCTGAGTGTTGCCGGCGTGGCTATGTTTTTTCTCTGAATGAAAAACTACAAGTCATCCTCACATGAACAAATCTTTATTTTACAGTTCCGTGGTCCTGAATGTGATCATGCTTGCCGGGCTCATCCTGACAGGCAGCCGTATGCTGCGCAATAAGCCTCCGGTGTCCGACGAAGTGCCGCAATGGACAGAGGATCTCCACACCCCCGGCGGCATAACCATTGCCATGCTGGGCAATTCGCTGACAGCTTACGCCGACTGGAACAAATTACTGGGAAGAGAAGATATCCGGAATTTCGGCGTTGCGGACTTCACCATGAAACAACTATCATGGCTGCTGGCCGACTGGGTTATAAAATCGCAGCCCTCTTTGTGTTTTGTCAACGGCGGGCAGCTTGATATCATGCTGGACATCCCGCTGGAAAGGATAGCCGACGATTATGCCATGATACTCGATTCACTTCAGCATAACGGGATTACGCCGGTGGTCCAGTCAACCCTGCTGCGTTGGGATAATCCCGAAGCGAACCGGAAGGCAGAAAAACTGAATCAGTTGCTGAAAGCCGTCTGTTTTAAAAAAAACATCAGCTATATCAACCTCAATGCACTACTATGCAACAGCCAGGGATTGCAGCCTCAGCTGACCACCGACGGCATGCACCTTAACCAGAAAGGCTATGAACTCTGGGCTATCCTGCTCAGGGATTATTTATTGTTGAATGACCCGCAAAATGCCAACTGACATGAAGAATGCTTTCGTTGTTTCCGTGCTGTTCAATATCATGCTGGCCTTCCTTCTTATTTCAGCCCTGATCTATCATTTCAGGAAGGAAAAAGATCCGGTGGCAAAGATCAACCGTTTTGATCCGCAGAAACTGGCCATTCAACGCATTGACCGGATACTGGAACAATCACCCGGGAGAGTATCGATTGTGATGCTGGGCAATTCCATCACGGAGAACGGAGGCGACTGGAATGCAAGGCTGGGAAGGAACGATATACGAAACAGCGGGCAGGGAGGCTATACAACCGGACAATTATGCTGGCTGCTTGATTCCTGTGTCATCAAGGTAAAACCGGAATACTGCTTCATCATGGCGGGCATTAACGATCTGTCCCTTGGTATTCCTGTTGAGAAAACATATGCTGACTATAAAGCCATTGTAGATACCCTATTGGCCAGGGATATTCGTCCCATCGTGCAGTCAACCCTGCATCAAAAGGGAAATCCGGGGGGAAACGCCAGGGTGGATTATCTGAACCACCTCCTGGAAGCCTACTGCAATGAAAAGGATATTTTGTTTATTGACCTGAACCGGGTGATGACAGATCAAAACGGACTCCTGGAAGATTTTACAACCGATGGAACACATCTGACCGAAAAAGGATATGAAGTGTGGACAGAAAAACTAAGATGGATATTGGATCAACTTCACCTTTAGCAGGGGATATTAACCTTTGCATGAACATTTACAATCAGAAACCAAAACATTTCAACATTCGCCAATGAATTCTTTTATTTTTGAAATGATCGGATACCTCGCCGCTTTCTTCGGCACGATCCTGATGCTTCCCCAGGCTTACAAAACATACCGCACCAGGCATGTAAAGGATATATCCCTGGCTATGCTGTTCATCTATATTGTGAACTGCATGCTTTGGGGCATATATGGTTTCCACCTGAATTCGGTGCCGATGCTTTTATGCAACGGTATTGCCCTGGTCATCGGATTACTGATGATTACGATGAAAATAACCTATTCCCGTAACCGGGAGGAATAAAACCGAAGCGCCATGAAAATACCCGCATTTTTTCTGATCATGCCCCTGTTGGCAACCTGTTCAACTACCGAATCAAAAAAACACAGTATGGATAACACGAAACAGGAACAGGAAATCAAAATGAACTTCCTCACCGAAAAAGAAATGGCGGCCGGTTGGCAACTGCTTTTTGACGGAATCTCAACCAAGGGCTGGCGGGGATTTAAACAGGGTCATTTCCCTGAATACGGCTGGCAGGCAAGAGACGGTTTGCTGTCGGTTGAATATTCGGGAAAAGGAGAGGAAGGCCACGGCGGAGACATTATTACCGAGGAGCAGTTTGACGATTTCGAATTGATGCTCGAATGGAAAATATCACCCGGGGGAAACAGCGGCGTC
>CAYMJH010000194.1:0-7561 GCA_964390385.1 uncultured Bacteroidales bacterium
GTGGTCTGGGTATAGACGGCGCTGGATAATCCATTCCTGATCAGCGGTTCCAGCCTCTCTGCAATGACATTATGTCCCAGCCTGTTTTCCAGTATGTCCAGGTTATGCCTTACCATTTTATTCCTGACAGACCGGTCATTGAGGATGGCATAGGCTTTTTCGATCAATCCGTCGTTGAGCATGACATCATCGATATACGGAAGGTCAAATCCGTAAGGCTCGATATCGGATTTATAAACCTCATACCGGTTGATCAGCACGGGCAGCCCTGCCGAGATCATTTCGAGCAGGTTGTTTCCGAATCCTTCCACTTCGCTGAAATAAGTGCCGATACCTCCGTAAGAGGCAATCACCGAAGGGATCTCGTAGAAATTATAGTATTTCTTGTCAACGATTATATCACGGTGCGACAGGATCCGGTTTTCGCCGAAAATCATGAAGACATTGGATTCAGGGTAAGCTTCCTTCTTAATAAGGAAATAATCGGTAAGGAATTCCTTGTAGCTGAACTGTTCATCACCCGAATGGCCGCTGACCAGCAGAATCATGCATTTCCTGCGCTGATCCTTCAGGAACCGCTTTTCCAGCTCAAAGGCAAAATCAATGGCGATTTCAATTTTCTTCCTGGGTACAACGCGGGTATGCTGTAACAGGAACAAGGTGTCCTCTATCGTGAACCCCGAGGATTCAACGATCTCCGAAACACCGATATCCCTCAGGAAGCTTTCGTTGTAGCTGTCCAGCGACGGTCTTACCATGTCCGGGGCATTCCCGCTCTCTTCCTTCCATTGCCAGTCAATGCTGCAGGTGTTGGGGATCACTGCGACGCGATCGCGGAAAAAGGTATCTTCAAGATGTTCATTGTATTGCCTGAACAACCTTCTGGCCAATTCAACCTGCGCCTTATTGATAAATACGATGCCGTCAACGTAAGTTCCCGGCAGGTATTTCAGGTATTTCCGTATCACCGGATTGGGATGGCTGAACTGTTCCCTTTCAAAATAGGAATCATGCCACCACACCAGTATTTTCGGCCATACAATGCCTTCGTTCCGGATTTCCTCAAAGTAATAGCCCAGGCCGACTGCCGTTATAAAATTATACGGATGGGAGGTGTTGTGCGCGATCAGCAGATCGATGGAATGCCTCCGGATAAAATCGGCTATGATGGTTTTTACGCGAAGGGCATTTTCATGTATCATGCTGTCGAGCCATGCCGGCGCTTCCTGCGAAAAACAACGGATGATGGATTTATGGGCGTCATTCTTATGCCAGAAGACTTCATCGGTTTCAGCGTTAAACCGCGGCGAGGAATGGGCGGCCAGGAAGAAAATATTGCCCAGTTCCATATTCAGATCACTGACCATGGAGTGCACCGTCTGGTCAATGACGATGGAAACACCGTCATTTTTGCCAATGAGGGAGTGCAGTATCCCAATATTGAAATGTGATATCTCCATCTAATGATGCATCGTTAATAGCTGCCGTAAGTCGGTTATGATGTAATCCGGACGCGTGTTCCGCACCGGGCCTATGTCTTCCCTGAGCCGGAGTGATTTCCGGTCACCGGCAAACAAAGCCGTCCGGAATCCGGTAATGTGGCCCGCATAAACATCTTTTTGCATGTCATTGCCCACAATCAAAACATCAGCGGGGAAAAAGCCGTATTTTTTTTCAAGGGCACCGGCAAGAACCTGGAAAAGGTACAGATCGGGTTTCGAACGCTGGTACTTGTATGAAAATACGGTGAGGTCAGGGTCAAAATAGTCAACGGTTTCCTCTTCTGTCAGTCGGCCTGACAGAAAATAATTCAGCACCACGGGTGTGTAAAACTGCGCATTGGAAACAATGCCCAGGGGTATCTTCCTGGCGCAAAGTTCCTTGACCACTTCGCGCATACCGGGCATGGGATACAGCGGGTTGCTCAGTATTTCGAATACAAAGGTCATGCATTTGATGCACCTGTCCCCGTTGAGCCGGATGTTCCCCTTACCGTGATTCCGCATGACAATGGTTTCCCAGATATGTTCTATGTCGATCTCCGGATAAGGCCTTTCCGTTGTCCGGTGCCGGTTGTGGAAATCCCTGATCTCGCCTGTAAACTCATCCAGCATGGCATGCAATGTTTTTTCCCGGATTCTGGCATTGCCCAGGACTTCAATGCTGGAAAATTCCATGGCCTGCCTCAGGTTCTCGGCAGAGATAACGGACTCATCAATGTCCCCCGAATCCGATATCAGCAACGTACCGTAAACATCAAACACGATGGCTTTCAGCGAATGACGCCCGTGAAGATCAGGCAACAGGCCTGTGGGATCGGGAACCAGGGGTTCAAGCCTTGCCAGAAAGTTTTTGATATATTCCATGTAATTGTTGTCCATAGCTCTCCAGTGAATACTTTTCCCCGATCACCTGCTGGTTATGCTGAATGATGCCAGGCTCCACAGGCTGAAGGAAATTTTCCAGGAATGGATTAAGCGCCATTACCTCGCCTGCCTTGCCCGGCTTGAGCAGAATTTCCTGTATGACCTGCTGTTGCTGCATTTCGTTAAGGTCCTTAAAATCTGCCCTTTCATTTCTGAAAGATACTATAAAACGGTCATATAGCAATGGAAACTGCATTCCATTTCTTTTCAGGTCGGAGGTGCAATAACTGATGTTTCGCCCGATCACCGGAACGCCTGCCAGCCATGGTTCCATGAAGGCAAGACCGAAGCCTTCCATTATGCTGGTGGTAATGCAAAAATCAACGGCCGGCATCAGGCTTTGAAATTCAATGGCATTGCCGGCTTCGAATATGACAGGGATATGAAAGACCTTGCAGAATTCTTTCCATCGCTGGTATCCGTGTATTTCAGCCGGATTCCGCGGTGGTTGTGTGATCATCCAGGCAGCCTGCTCACGGAATAATACACATAACAGGATGAATTCACCGATATTCTTGCGTTGTATGGCTCTGACGGGATAAAGACATAGCTTTAATGCAGGGTCAATGCCAAGGTGCTTTTTTACCTTTTCCTGCGGAAGCTTCCTGTCAGGCTTCTGGTGAAACGTAACAGGATTGGGAAGCAGGCTTATCCGGTGTTGGTGTATACCGTATTCCACAAGCCTGTCGTAATCCTTTGATGTAAGCACAATGTAATGATAGTGGTCAAACGGCGGATACAAAACATTGTGCACGCTGTCCGCGGAAAAATCGCCGATCATCGCTGCGAGGAATGCAAGGTTTTGCGGCCTGTCTTCCGGGAAATCGTGACAATGATTCACCAGTCTCACGTCGCGCCTGGCAAGTTCATATGCGGCCAGCGTAAGCAACGGATTCTTCCCCAGGTTGAGGTTATGCAGGTGCAGGATGTCATGCGTGCCGGCAACCTGTTCGAGATACCGGATTATCCCTTCCAATTTTTTTTTCGACTGTTCCTTTGATAAGTCATCCGCCAGGTATCCGAGGGATTCACAGAAAAAAAAACCAGCCCGCGGAAAAGGCTCGGCAAGATGATGCAGCGTATCGCCTGTATGGACCGTCAGTTCATATCGGCCCGGGTATTGCAGAGCGTTCACCTGCGATTCGATCACACGGGTCACTCCGCCCGGATGCAGGTGATGATGGATGATGGCAATGCGCATGTGAAACTATTTCTTATCTCAAATTCATCATGTAAAATTAGTTAAGACTTTACCAAAATCAAGGTCTTGCCGGAATGAAAAAATTTTAAAAAAACCTAAAACATGTTATAAATATATTCTAACTTTAATATGCTTTCTCCTGGTCCAGGTGATATTTTGTTTAAAGAACCGGAGGGTGAGAACAATTGGAGTTTTTTTGCGTTGATTCTTTAAACCAAAACAATCTCAGGTATGAAAAATCCGGCAAAGATTAAAACCCTGATGGTATGGTTAATGCTTGCCATTACAGTCACCGCCGCATCCGCATCTGCATTTGAAAATACGGTCGTCAAGATCAATCCTGCATTCAAATTCAAGCGGATGTCCAATGGAACGGTGGTGATGTCTTCTGTCCAGTCCGGAGAAAAGATTAACCTTCATTTTTCCGATCTGTACGCTGATCTTCTGGTTGCTGCTTACCGCAAGCAGCGTGTGGGAATTATTATGAATACGGTAGCGAAAAAGTATTACTATTCTGATGAAGATTGCCGCCGTGAGATTAAGCGCGCACTTAATGTGCTTGAGGAATGGAACATCGTGATCCGTGAAGAAAAACTTGCTGCCAAACAATAATGTTTCATGAGTGTAGGCTGATGCATTACCGGCTTGTCAGCTTGCCGGTGTAAGTGCTGCCGTTGCTCAATATGCTGAAAAGGTAGACTCCGCGGGCCAGATCATGGGTATACAACACGACCTCGCCCGATGAAACCTGCCAGCTTGGTCCGTAAACTTCTTTGCCCAGCATGTCGAGAAGACTGAACCGATGTATCGGACCTTCCCTTAACCGTATGGATATGACGTCTGCCCCATAGGATATGGATAGGGGGGAACTCAGTTTCTGGTCAAACCCTGAAACAGGTTTGGCAACATAGCCGCAGCCACGATACATTTCCTGTACCTCATACCGGATGTTGTTGAGGATATTGTACAAGTTCTCACCCGGGCATTCCGTCGCACAACCGTCACGATGACCGGCAATAACCGGCAGCGCTGCATTAAGCGGATGCGGATAAAATCCGGCAGGATCGAGGCTGTCCTTGCCCAGCTTCCAGTTCAGCAACTGTTTTAACGAGGCAATGGCCCCGGCCGAAGGAGTGGTTTCGGTATAGGTACCCATGACACAGATCCCCATGGTGCCTGAATTGTAAGCACAAAAATGAGCCCCCAGCACATCGTCCTGTTCCAGGTTGCCCGGATCGCGTCCTTTGAATATCATTCCATCAGGGGCAATGAGGTAATTGTAGCCGATATCGGACCAGCCCCTGATTTCGGTATGGTAAATATAAATATTCCGTACGATGCCGGTATAATTGGTATCGATGTTGGAACCCGCCGAATGATGAACGATCACATTATGCACGACGGTGTAAATGCGTTCATAAGAAGGTTCCGGAAGCCCTTCCCTCCATTCCTGCTGATCCATCATGCCGGGCTCGGAACAACCTGCATCTTTTTTTTTTGGAAGGTTTTGACGTTGAACCTTCTTTATGTTGACCGGCGTTTATGTAGTAAAACTGAATTTCTCCCTTAATGCTGCCCGGGTGAAAGAGAAAGGAATTAATCGGGCTACCGAAGGTCTGCAGGTTGCTGAATTTCTTCTGATCTCCGGCCGGTCCCTCTTCGCCTTCCGTGAACCGTAGCGTGTCCTTGGCTGAAATTAAAAATGAACCGGTAATCTTTTCACTTTCATCAACTTTCAGCAGTATGCCGGTGGCGGGATATCCCGTTTCAACCCTGAACAGGGAATCGGCAGTATTCTTTTGCCGGTTGAAAGACTGCACGCTGTAATGCTGCCCTTTCAGTCCGAAACTTATTGAGCATGCCAGCAGCATGAAAAAAAACGAAGATGTATGTTTCATGAACCCTGTGCTTTACATCAGAACGTAATGGTTACGCCTATATTCTTCACTCCTCGCCCAAAGATACGAAGATTTTTAATTATGCCGTTTTACCTGAACGCCGGCCGGGAACAAACAGGGAATTGCCCTGGTTGAATTTCCGGTCCAGTATTAAATCCACTACCTGTACACCGTTCATCATCGTGCCATAAAGGCCATGGGCAAATTTAGGCTGATAAAGGTTGCGGATGGGCGTTTTCATGGGAATGCGCTTGGGCCCGAATTGCGTTACCAGCGAGGCTATATCGTATATACTGCCGGTGGGTGATCCTGAAAAGCGGGCATAGGTGGCCGGTGTGGAAATATCTTTCACCACGATGTGTTTTTTGAGGCCCGGGATAAAATACTGTTCGGCAATATCGATCAGAAAGCCGGCCCATTTTTCTTTTTCCGCCCTGTAGGCTTCATAATCCCGTTCGCGCAGGGCAGACCAACCGTTCAGTGCCCAGGGAGTGCTGCGGATCGTAACAGTGTTCTTTCCTCCTGTCGTCAGCGAAGGGCAGATCACCGCGGCATGAAAACAGTCATTTGAGAACCCGTGGTTTCCGGCAAGAAAAGCGTTAAACAACTTTTCGGCTGTTCCCAGTCCGGTAGAAACCACATTATAGGGATAATCGAGATCCAGCTTCGTCATGTCAATGTCATCATCAAGTCCGAGGGCAATA
This sequence comes from uncultured Bacteroidales bacterium, assembly GCA_964390385.1. Lineage (GTDB taxonomy): Bacteria > Bacteroidota > Bacteroidia > Bacteroidales > UBA10428 > UBA5072. Next base: position 6,230 of record CAYMJH010000194.1, read on the forward strand.
TTAACCGACGAAGGAGACATGATGGTTTTTTCCAGTTGCCTGATGTAAGGCTGCGGAAGATTTTCATCCCCCACCATACGGCGCATCGCCACCATCGGATCGATGGTGGTGATCACCTGCTCAGCTTTTATCAGCCTGTTCTCACCCCTGATCACAACTCCGGATACAACACCGTTATCGACCTTTATTTTTTCAACCTCGGCCTTAAAAAGCATCTCGCCGCCCAGCGACTGGAACTTTTCGGCAAGCCTGGCAGGATATTCATCGAAATAACCCAGGGGACGGAAGCACCGGGTCATGGATGAAAGCATGGCCCCGGTGGCAAGGATGGCGGAAGCACGGTCGGAAGGGACACCCGAAAAGGAGGTGAACGTTTCCATCACTTCCCTCAGCTTTGGGTCGGTGATCCCGAATTTATCCAGCAGGCCCGAGTAGGTGCGGTTCAGGTTCGCCAACACCTTCGGGGCTTTAAAGACAATCCCCAGCTTATCTGCCGTCGTTGCATTGGCCTTCAGTTTTCTAACCTGCCTAAAGAGGTCGACGGAATAATCCATGAGGGCGGATATCTTTTTCGCACTGCCGGGAAAGGTATCCGTAAGGTACCGGGTAAAATTGGCGGCCCCGGCGGGGATCTTATATTCTGTTACCTCTTCGCCATGAACAACCAGCCGGCGCATGAAGTTCCGCTCGTATGGCTTTAACGGCAAATCAATTTCAAGGTATTCAAGGATATCGACAATATCAGGGAAGAGCTGGGTGGTTTCAAAGACATATCCGCTCTTTTCATAGGCAGTGCAGTAACCGCCGGGATAGCTGTTCTTTTCGATGATGAGTGTTTTCTTCCCCGACGTATTTTTCAGCCACATCAACCCGCAAGACAATCCGCTTAATCCCGCTCCGACAATGACCATGTCATAATGGTCCCTGCCGGAGTAATTCGATGACAACGTATCACGCCTGAGTTGATGATTGCTTTTCATATGGCTTATATTAAGAACTTAAAAAAATCCAAATTACGCAATTTATATGGAAAAATTGCGGCCGGCATAAAAAACACCCTGACAGGGTGGGGGTACCCTGTCAGGGTGTCGTGGTGTGGTGTAATGGTTGTCAGGCTAGTCCTGCTTGCATCGCACCGAAATGTGATTGTCTTTTGAAATGATATCCGTTGCAACAGTACCGGCACTCCGTGTGAGAATCCAGCGGGTGGCTGTCGTGGCATCCTCTTCCGTGGCCGACCAGAAATAAGCGCGACGTTCCCAATTGCTGGATACCATTACATCCGTAACCATACCGGCCGGTAAGGCTGTAAATCCGGATGAATTGGTAACG
>CAYMJH010000195.1:0-1275 GCA_964390385.1 uncultured Bacteroidales bacterium
AGTTGTACCCCCTCGCCTTTAGGAGAGGGGGCTAGGGGGTGAGGGGTTCTGGAGAGGGGGTGAGGCGTTTTCCCATCCGGAATCGAATCAAAAACCGTTTGTATAATTCCTTACAATTAACTAATATTGCAGTCCTTTTGAAAAGTATAATGGTCCCATAGCTCAGCTGGTTAGAGCACCTGACTCATAATCAGGGGGTCGCTGGATCGTTCCCAGCTGGGACCACATATCGAGGCTGTCTCAAAATGAGGCAGCCTTTTTATTTTATTCAGCGTAATCTGCGAAATCTGCGAGACATACATCGCCTTAACCGTTGGAAAAACTACCCCTGTTTCAGTTTCCGCAGCGCATGCAGGATAACCTTCACCAGGTGCCCGGTGTTGCGTTCGATGATCTCCTCGATCTCGGAAGGATCGGGAGCCGGCGTGTCGGTGCGCCATGCATCGTACCCGGTGCAGATGGCGATGGAGGCATAAGGGATGGACAATTCGTTGGCCAGGATCGCTTCGGGCGCCGTGGTCATGTTGATCACGTCGGCCTTCCACGAGCGGTAGAGATTGGATTCGGCCCGGGTGGAAAACCGTGGTCCCTCGATGGTGATGACCGTGCCTTTGGTGTGCACCGTGAAGCCGCTTACGATGGCCCCTTCAATCAGGTGGTCGCGCAGGTCCTCCGAAAAAGGCTCGGCCATGGGGATGTACTTTACCCCGCCCTTACCTTTATCTTCATATATGCTGTTCTGCCTTTGCCGGGTGAGATCGATGAACTGGTCGAGCACGATCATTTCACCGGGACAGATCTCTTCCTGCAGGCTGCCGCAGGTGGAAGTGGCTATGATGAAGGCGCATTTCCGGTCCTTCAGGGCCTTCAGGTTGGCCCTGTAGTTGACCCGGGTAGAAGGGACGCTGTGTTTATCTCCGTGACGCGCCAGGTAAACGACACCCACTCCATCGACCGATCCGGCATACAAAGGCGAACTGGGTTTGCCAAAAGGAGTCTCAGCGCTTACCTTTTTAACTTTTCCCAGGAAACCGGGATCCTCAAGTCCCGTCCCTCCGATGATCCCAACTTTTATCATAGTGATTGGCTGTTTTTTTCAGGAAACAATTCAAAAATACTTCTTTTTTCCGCTTTGCATACACCTCTTTCGGTAATTAATGCCGTCACCAGCCGTGCCGGGGTTACGTCGAAAGCGGCATTGCAGACCGGACTCTCCTTCATGGCAACGGGGACTTTCATCGGCTTTCCCCCAACCCGGGTCTCGGCGTAAAGCAA
>CAYMJH010000195.1:1285-7543 GCA_964390385.1 uncultured Bacteroidales bacterium
CGGTATGCCGGTGAGCCCGTCATCCAACGACCAGTCGATGGAGCTTGAAGGAAGGGCTGCGTAAAAAGGCAGACCGTTGTCGCTCGCTGCCAGGGCCTTCAGGTAGGTGCCTATCTTATTGGCCACATCACCCTTTGCCGTTGTGCGGTCGCTTCCCACCATCACCATGTCGACCCGGCCGCGCTGCATCAGGTGCCCCCCGGTATTGTCGGCGATGAGGGTATAGGGAACGCCGTTCTGGTGCATTTCCCATGCCGTAAGTCGCGATCCCTGGTTGAGGGGTCTTGTTTCATCAACCCATACATGCACGGGAATGCCTTTTTCATGGGCTTTGTAAATGGGCGCCGTGGCAGTGCCGAAATCGATACAGGCCAGCCAGCCGGCATTGCAATGGGTGAGGATGTTGACCGGATTTCCCTTTTTACGAAGGCTCACGGCCTCGATCAGGGGAAGTCCGAATTCACCGATCTTCCTGCAGTTTTCCCTTTCCTCGTTCACGATCTGCAGCGCTTCTTTCAGGGCCTTGTCTGTTTGGCCCGGCCCTTCGGCTGCCCCGGTTACGGCAGTGATCATGCGATCGACGCAACAGGCAAGGTTGACAGCCGTGGGCCGTGCCGACTTCAGTAAACGGGCCTTTTGATCCAGCCAGGCCACGGGCGATACATTTTTCGGGCATTGCAGCGTGGCAAGATAAAGGCCAAGGGCGGCTGCCGCCCCGATCAGCGGGGCACCTCTTACATGCATTTCGCGGATGGCGGTGAATACATCTTCGGCTGACCGCAGGTCTTCGATCACGAATTCAAAGGGCAGGAACCGCTGATCAATGACCTGAACCACCGACGGATCATCAGGTTTCAGCCAGATGGTTTCAAAATGCCTGCCTTCTACGTTCATTTTCTGCCGGGAAATTGCTTTTTTTGCAGTTGGAAAACTAAAAATAATGAAATTATCCGAAGGGTTGAATGTTAATATTGCCGAAGTTAAGAACATTATTTTCGACTGGGGGGGCGTTATCACCGACCTGCACCCCGAACGTACCATCCGGGCTTTCCGTGAGCTGGGATTCCGGCAGTTCAGCGATGCCGTGTTCCGGTCAGAGGCCCCGAATCTTTTCCTGGACTTCGAAACGGGAAAGATCAGCGATTCCGGTTTCCTGAACGCGCTGAAGCAATATCTCGACGAAGCGGCTACCGATGAAAGGATCCTTGATGCCTGGAACGCGCTGCTGGGCGACCTGCCTGCGGAACGTTGGATGCTGCTGAAGAACCTCAAACATGTTTACCGCATTTTCCTCCTCAGCAATACCAACAGCCTGCATATCGCACACTATTCGGAAAGGCTGGAAAAGCTGTATGGCGTGTACGGATACCACCATCTTTTTGAAAAGGTCTACCTGTCTCACCTGCTGGGTATGCGCAAGCCCAACCGCGATATTTATGAATTCGTGCTGAAAGACAGCGGCCTGGCACCTGCCGAGACCCTGTTCATCGACGATAATGCCGATAACATTGCCACGGCAAGGCAGCTGGGAATACAATGCTGCCACCTGGTGGCGCCGGCGACGGTGATGGATTTGTTTGAATAGGGAAAAGTTTCTCACAAAGCCGCCGAGGAAAAGAGAGGTTCTCGCAGATTTCGCAGATTACACAGAAAAGAAATTTAATATATTGCATAGGGTAAAGTACAACATAGAGAAACGGAATACAAATCCTATATTTATAATAATCTGCGAGAGATTTGCCTTTTCTTTGCGTCTTTGCGTCTTTGCGAGAAACCATTCTTCATATTCTGCGTTATCTGCGCAATCTGCGAGAAACATATTCTTTGCGGGAAACATGTCCCCGGGCCTTTGCGAGAAAGCTATTGTTTTGCGTAAAAAAATCACTAACTTTCCATTCATAATTCTCAATCCCCTTGGTTATGAAAAAGAATTTTTGTTTGTCTCTTGCCTTATCGCTTTTTACCTTGTCGCTGGCAGGGCAGAAGAATAATGTGCCGGCGACCGTTAAAATGAAGGACGGAAGCAACATTGAAGTGCACCATTTCGGAAGGCTGCAATGTGAATCGAACCTCTATGCGGAAACCTATACCACGTTGCGCGGCAAATACAATCAAAGCCCGACGGAGATCAAAGACTATTCCAATATAAGGCAGCTGACGCTCGAAGGATTCAAGGATCCTCCCATGCGGGCCGCAGCCAACCAGAAGGGCACCATCACCGTACTCCGTAAAAACGGCGTCAGCGTCACCCTCGAAGAGGCCGAGCTGGTGATGTCGTGCTATGGCGCGGGTGAGCTTTTCAACCAGGTCAAGGTGCAGGTCATCAATCCCCTTACCGATAAACCGGTGGAACAGATCATCGAGGTGAGGGAGATCGCCTCGGTGGTGTTCAAATGATTAATCAGAGACGCGATGCATCGCGTCTCTGCTGTTTTTCATCATTCTCATTCTCATTCTGTTTCTGGTTCCTTCCAGTCGCCGTTTTCCTTTATCACCCTTATCAGCTCTTCGAGGGCGGAGGCCTCGGGGATGTTGCGTTTTACCACTTCGCGGGCCTTATATAGGGTCACCCTGCCCCTGCCCGAGCCCACGTAACCGTAGTCGGCGTCGGCCATTTCACCCGGTCCGTTGACGATACATCCCATCACCCCTATCTTGAGCCCCTTCAGGTGTGAAGTCCGGGCCCTGATGGCCGCCAGCGTCTCCATCAGGTTGAAATGGGTGCGGCCGCAGGAAGGACAGGCGATATATTCGGTCCTCGAAATCCTGGTGCGTGTTGCCTGCAATATGCTGAAGGCAGTGCTGCAGCTTTCCGTGGCATTGCCGTACCCCTCGCCCGAAAGCCACAGTCCGTCGCCAAGACCGTCGACCAGCAAAGCCCCCAGGTGAACCGAGGCCTTCAGCTGGAACTCCTCCTTTTCCCATTCGGTAAGATGGCAGCGCAGGATGACGGGGGCGGTGATGTTTCCTTTCGCCAGCGCGGCAAAGAGATCGCGGTATGCGGAAAGGGCCGGCCGGGAACCCGGTGAGGCAACGATGACCAGGTTCTTAGCCGGCCTGATAAAGCGTATCAGGTCATCGTCAAGTTCTTCGGGGGCAAGCAGAAGGAAGTTGAGATCAGGCGAGAGCATGGCGGAACCGAGGATGGTCCGGCCTTCAAACAGCGGAAAAACCCTTTCTTTATGGCGATGCTGCTGCCAGGCAGCGGCGGGCAACAACAGGCCCCTGCCTTGGGGGATCTCCCATTCCTTATTCAGATCGCCTGCATAGAGAAAGTCCGGTGAGCTTTCACCCTTGCCCCATGGCCCTGTCATGCTTTCTGCCGTGGCAATGACCACCGGAACATGTTTTCCCCCGATGGCACCGACGGCGTCACTTTTTCTCCTTGCATAGGCCAGGGGTTGGGAAATGCCGCTACGGCCGGTATCGGCGCATATTGCCAACAGCCTGCGTGCGACAGGGATCTCGGCCTCCGGCTCTTCGGTGAGGGACACCCTGATGGTGTCGCCGATCCCGTCGGCCAGCAAAGTGCCGATGCCAACGGCCGATTTGGTCCTTCCGTCCTCTCCTTCCCCGGCTTCGGTGACGCCGAGGTGCAGCGGGAAATGCATGCTTTCTTCTTCCATTCGTTTCACCAGCAGGCGGGTGGCATAGATCATCACCAGGGTATTGCTGGCCTTCATCGATATCACAGCCTGCATGAAGTTCTCATCCCTGCAGATCCTCAGGAATTCAAGGGCGGATTCCGCCATGCCTCCGGGCGTATCGCCATAGCGTGACATGATGCGGTCGGAGAGCGAGCCGTGGTTCACCCCTATGCGGATCGCCGTGTGATGCTCTTTGCAGATCGCCAGCAGCCGTACAAAGGCTTCCTTCTGCCCTTCCCATTCCTGCCGGTATTCTTCAGGGGTATATTCGCTTTTCTGAAACTTGCCCGTAACGCCGAAATTGCCGGGATTGATCCTCACCTTTTCAACCAGCGGGGCAACTTTCATGGCAATAGCGGTGTTAAAATGCACGTCGGCGATCAGTGGCGCCTGGTAACCCAATGCCCTGAGCCTCTCCCTGATCAGGCCCAGGGACGCGGCATCGGCGACGGAGGGCACGGTGACGCGCACATAATCGGCTCCCGCGGCGATGATCCTTATGCATTGTTCAACGGTGGCATCGATATCGGAGGTCAGCGTGTTGGTCATCGATTGTATCCTCACCGGGTAAGGGCTGCCCATGGGCACCTTGCCGATGAAAACGGTTTCGGTATGCCTCCGGAAAGGGGATGGATCAGGGTTGTGCTGCATGGATGCCGGCTTGTTGATAATAATCTAATGTAAAGAATAATGCAATTTTAACACCTCATCCCCTCACCCTTCTCCCAGGGGAGAAGGGCGATTACTCTTGCCAATGGTTCCCGACTGCTCAATGTTCTCATATTAATTCTGTTTCAAACCCAAGTTCAAAATAAGAAAGCAAAGAATTGACTATGCTGGTTTGAATGGCACATCCTACCCATAGGCACTGGTGATCGCCCCTCTCCCCTGGGAGAGGGGTAGGGGGTGAGGCTCACTCCTGCATCTCCCACTCGAAGCCGTCTTTCGTATCCCTCACCACGATGCCCATTCCGGTCAGCTGCCGCCGGATATTGTCGGCTGTTGTAAAATCCTTTTTTTCCTTGGCCTCGTGCCTGTATTGCAGCAGCAGGTTGACCAGCTGTTTTGTCAGGCCGGCGTTTTCCTTAGCCTCTGCCTTTTCGGGCCTTAGTCCCAGCACTTCCGCCACAATGCCGTTATACAGGGATACCAGCGATTCCTTCTCGGAAGCGGAGATCTTTTCCTTCCCGTCCTTTACCGCATTGATCAGGCGTATCCCGTCGAACAGGTGGGAAAGGGCAACCGGCGTATTGAGGTTGTCGTTCAGCGCCTCCTTCACTTTATGTACCAGTTCCTTCACGGTTTCCCCGGTTTCACCCGAAGGCCCGAGGCCCGAAAGGGTGTTCATTCCTTTCCATAAACGTGCCAGCCCCTGTTCGGCTGCCATGAGGGCCTCATTGGAAAAATCGAGGGTGCCCGAGTAGTGGGCCTGCAGGATGTAAAAGCGCACGGTCATCGGACTGTAGGCTTTCAGCAGCAGCGGATGGGTGCCGGAGAAAACCTCTTCGAGGGTGATGAAATTGCCCAGTGACCGGGCCATTTTCTGCCCGTTGATGGTGATCATGTTGTTATGGATCCAATAGCGCACGGCTTCGTGACCCTGGGCGGCAACCGACTGGGCGATCTCGCATTCATGATGCGGGAACATCAGGTCCATCCCGCCCCCGTGGATATCGAAGGTCTCTCCCAGGTATTTGCAGCTCATGGCGGAACATTCGAGATGCCAGCCCGGAAATCCGATGCTCCATGGCGAAGGCCATTTCATAATATGTGAGTCATCGGCCTTCTTCCATAGGGCAAAATCGTAGTTGTTCCTTTTTTCCGACTGACCCTCAAGCTTTCGCGTGTCGGTCATCAGGTCTTCCAATACCCGACCCGACAATACCCCGTAGGTATGCTGCTGACTGTACCGGTTCAGGTCGAAATAAACCGATCCGTTTGACTCATAGGCAAATCCCCTGTCCATGATGGCTTTGATCATTTCGATCTGCTCGATGATATGGCCCGAAGCATGGGGTTCAATGCTGGGATTCCGCACGTTGAGCTTTTCCATGATGGCATGGAAGCTGTTGGTGTAGTGCTGAACCACTTCCATGGGTTCCAGTTTTTCGATCCTTGCTTTTTTCAGGATCCTGTCCTCACCTTCGCCGGCCATTTCATCCTCGAGGTGGCCCACGTCGGTGATGTTGCGCACATACCTGACCTTGTAGCCCAGGTGCCTGAGATAGCGGAACAGCACGTCGAATACAACGGCAGGCCGCGCATGGCCCAGGTGAGGATGGCTGTAGACGGTGGGACCGCAGACGTACATGCCGACATGGGGCGGGTTGGCCGGTATGAATTTCTCCTTGCGGCGGGTGAGCGTGTTATAGAGGTACAGATCGTCGGACATGCTATGCGTATTATGTGGGTCAGGAGGCAAATTTAGAAATTATTTCCCGCAGATCACGCAATTTATATTTTTCTCGCTGATAGCGCAGATAGCGCAGAATATGTTTCTCGCGAAACTTGCCCCGATTCATCGGGGGACGCAAAGGCGCAAAGAAATAAAATAGTGTCATTGCGAGTCCTCATCCTGTAAACAAGAAAAAAATTCTTATGACGTCATTTT
>CAYMJH010000196.1:0-7539 GCA_964390385.1 uncultured Bacteroidales bacterium
ATCGTCGATGGCCGCCGCCGGCCCAGGCTGCCGGTGAACGCCCCCGGCCAGATCGCCTTTTATGACGAGAAGGTCACCGCTTTCCAGGCCATCGGCTTTGCCCACGGCACCAACACCTTTGCCGATCTCACCAATGTTATCATCATCCGTGAGAAAGACAACAAGATCACCTACCATTACCTCGACCTCACCCGGAAGAATATCGTTGCATCAGAATTTTATTACCTGCTTCCAAACGATGTAATGATCATTAATCCGATCAATGCCAAATACCGCTCATTAAGGGATTACACCCTCAATATCATAGCTACGCTTCTCGGTTCGACAGCTGCGCTGCTCACGTCCATAACCCTTTACCAGTCATTGAAAGACTAATATTAAAAAAAACAATAATCCATACGGGTATGAAACAGAACGAAGATATTTTCAGCAACAATATCGACTATAAAAAGATTTTTTACAGGCTGTATTCCTTCAGAAGGCTGTATGTCGTAACCTTTATCCTCTTTATACTTTTTGCCTTCCTGTATAACCGGTATTCGCCTGTCAAATATAAAAACTCCACCATCATCTATATTTCCAACGATAACCAAAATGCCTTCATGGGCGGATCTCCCGATGACCTGATGCAGGGATTCGGCCTTTTTTCCTCGAAGAACATCATCGATAACGAGGTGGAAATCATCCAGTCCTTCTCCATGATCAAGAAGGTCATTAACGGGCTGGATATGAAAACCAATTATTATTCAACTCGCAATACGCCCATTGCCGCTTTGCTTGGCAAAACGCCGCTGGTGAGAAAAAAAGAATTGTTTGACGACAGCCCCGTCAAAGTGGTGATCGACCCTTCAGTCCCCCAGGCCGTTTACCTGAAATTCGACATCATTTTCCTGAATGAAAACGAATTTCAGCTCGAAGCCAACGGAGACCAGGTTTACCTGTATAACTATATCGATGACCAGGTGGTTTCCATGGTCGAGGACATTTATTTCAAAAACAGGTTCAAATTCAGCGATGAGATCAAAACCCGGTATTTTAATTTCAGGGTTCAGAAAACCGATTACTTCGATAAGAATTATACCCGCGACAACAAGCTGTCCTTTTATTTCAACAATACCAACTACCTGACACTGGAAGTTCAGAAGAACCTCTCCGCGGAGCCCATCTCGGAAAGGTCGACCATGATAAGGGTTTCCTTTAAGGGAAATCATCCCCAGAAGATCACCGATTTTCTTAACAACCTGTCATCGGTGTACCTTGAAAGGAGCCTGGAGAAGAAAAACAAGATCGCTTCCAGCACGGTTAATTTCATCGATTCGCAGATCTCTGATATCGCCGATTCCTTGTCCACTGCAGAATCGAGGCTCAATGCCTTCCGTACCAGCAGGAGCGTGATGGACCTCAGTTTCCAGGGTCAGCAGGCCTTCGAAATGCTCAGTACGCTGGAATCGGAAAAAGCCAATTTTGAGGCACAACGCAAATACTATTATTATCTCAGGGACTACCTGTCGGGCAGCGAAGGCGGATCGGAAATACTGGCCCCCTCGTCGATGAACGTGGTTGATCCCATCCTCACCAATCTGGTCACACAATTGTTGAATCTCAGCGCGGAAAGGGCAAGCTTGCTTAAAAATAATACAACCAGTCAGCAGAACCTTTTTATTGCCGATATCAACGCCCAGATCGAAAACATTAAAAAAACCCTGCGGGAGAATGTAAACAGCACGCTGAACACGCTTAACATCTCGCTGAATGAGATGAATTACCGTATCTCCAAGCTATCCGGGCAGATATCCCAGATGCCGAAGACCGAACTGCAGCTGAAAGGGATCGAAAGAAAATTCAAGCTGAATGATGAGATCTATACCTTCCTGCTTCAGAAGCGTTCTGAAGCCCAGATCGCCAGGGCATCGAGCCTGCCCGACTATGAGGTGATCGATCCTGCCCGCATTGCCGTGGCCGGACCGGTATCTCCCAAAAAGAGGCTGAATTATACGGTTGCCTTCCTGTTGTCGCTGATTCTGCCCACGACCATCATACTCGGGCGCGACTTTTTCAACAACAAGTTCTCCGAGCCTGATGATGTTGAGGCATTCACCACCATGCCCGTTCTCGGAAAGATCTTCCACAGCTACCGCAAAAACAAAACCGTGGTCAACGATTATCCGAATTCCAGCGTTACAGAATGCTTCAGGGCGGTGCGTACGAATTTCCAGTTCTTCTCCGAAGGCGGTAAGAAACAGGTTATCCTGGTTACTTCTTCCACCAGCGGCGAAGGAAAAACATTCTGCTCCATGAACCTGGCCTCGGTTTTTGCCCTCAACGGCCACCGTACCGTTTTACTGGAATTTGACCTCAGAAGACCCAAAATCCACCAGGAATTCGGATCGAGCAATATGATCGGTATCAGTTCGTACCTCATCGATAAAGCCATTATTGAGGATATCATCATGCCGACGCACATCCAGAATCTCGACCTGATCTCCGCCGGTCCCGCCGCCCCGAATCCGGCCGAGCTGATCAGCAGCGAGCGTACGGCTGAGTTTATCGACAAGCTGAAGGAAATGTATGACTACATCATCATCGACTCAGCCCCGGCCGGTATTCTCACCGAAACCTACCTGCTCATGAAATATGCCGATCATAATATTTTCATCGTCCGCCTCAACAAAACGGTAAAGGATACCCTGAGGCAGACCCTGAAAGGCCTGGAAGCCAACAAGCTTTCCAATATCAGCCTGCTCATCAATGATATCGACGTCAGCCGCGAAGCCTTCAAATACGGCTACGACAAGAAGTATTACACCGACGACAAAAACGTCGGATTCCTCAGCAGGATATTCGGGAAAAAGCCACAGGATACCTGAACATGAGACGAGGTTGCCGGATCACGATTGCCCTGTTCATCGTCCTGATGGTAACAGGGCTTTTCGTTTTTAACAGGCTGTATACCTGGTTGACGCCGGCCAAAATGGTGCCCGCTGAATATTTCGTGCTCGAAGGATGGGCTCATGAACTTAGCCTGGACGAAGCTGTACGGGTTTTTACATCCCATGATTACAAGGGTTTCCTTATTACAGCCTTCCCCGATACGAACCTGGTGACCATGGGCTGGGAAGGCAGGCTTACCGTTCAGCTTCATCAGCCGGTAATGCCTGCAGGCAGCCGCACCTTGCGCATCACCCTGAGCGGCACCCCGGCAGCCGGTGAGTTTCCCCGCTTCACGGTTTTTGTGAACGACACCGCAACAGGAGAAGGTAGGGCCACCGCGACGGCAAAAACCTTTGCATACCGTTTGCCCGATTCCGTTACTGTCGGCAGCATCGCGATTGCCTTCCTGAATGACGCCGTCTACCGGGACGAAGACCGCAACCTCACCGTGCATAACCTGTATATTGACCGGCTGCCCTGTGACCTGAACCATGCCAGCGTGAAGTACAGCCGTAAAGGCGAATCGGGAGAAAACATCATATCGCCGGTGTTCGGCTCTTATGCCCTGAAAGCAAAGCACGACATTCGGGCCTGCGGAATAGCCGACAGCCTTGTAATTCCCATTCCGGCAGACACCCTGGTCAGATCCAGGACTTATTCCACCGCGCTGGCCGTGAAAGAATATCTTTGCCCGCCGGGAACACCTTGTCCGGCCATCCTGGTCATGAGCCACGGGGTGCACGCGCGCCGTTCGTATATAAGCTACAGGAAAGCATTCGGGAAGGGCAACACCATCGGTATCATCACCGCGGAAGATACCGGGCTCAGAAAAGACAACTGGTTCAGATCGGCGGCAGGCAGAAAAAAGATCTCCAGGGAACTGGCAGGCATCCTGTATGCGTATTTTTTACTGTAACAGCCGTCAGTCCCTTCCTTTATATCCCCTGTATAACTCATCCACGGGAGAGCTGCTGACATATTCCAGGCTGTCCATGTCCATCAGGGTCAGCACACCCCCCGGCCATCCGGCGCCGGTATCCATCAGCACAATCTCGCCTGCCCTCATCGGGACCGGCGGGCCAAAGTTGATCGTAGGCGTATGGCCTACAAAAACTTTATCATAGCCTGTAATATGCGCATCCGTTACCCCTGAAAAATTCCGGAGGGCATGGTATACAAGTTCCCTGTCCCAAAGGAAAGTCCCCTCATCCTGATCTTCAAGGGCGAGGGCGGGATCAAAGCCTCCGTGAACAAAGATCATGTTTTCGAGGATATAATACAGACGGGCTTCGGATAATAACCTGATATGAGATTCAGGCACGCCGTTTTTGTATCCGGCCATGGTCGCCTTGCCTCCCTGTTCCGTCCACAAGGCCGGAGCACTTCGGTGCACGAACCATTCCAGGGCCCATTTATCATGATTGCCCATGATGTAGACCAGGTTCCTGACTTTCAGCAACTCATCCATCACCCGGTTCACCTCAGGCCACCCGTCACAGGCATCGCCAAGGCAGACAAGCATATCCACGGCAGGATCAAAGGATACCTTCCCAAAACACTCCGACAGCGCTTTATAAGCGCCGTGAATATCTCCTATTACATATCGCCTGGCTGTCAATTCCTGGTTTGTTAATCACACGGCCCGTCATTTCTCCTTCCAGATGCTCCTGGTAATATAACCATCAATGAGTTCATGCTGCAGGTGGAAGATATCACGGTAATTCGATCTGTCACTGCTGATCGATGAGCCCGGTGTATCGAAATCATAGACCCGGCCCAGTGAATGCATGTCCTGCTTGAATTTGTCATAGGATTCCTGCAGGGAATACCGGCGGATCAGTTCATGAAAATCCTGGTGATCGGGGAATAGGATAAAATTAAGCTCAATCCGGTTTTCCCTGCAATAGGCTGAGATCTCCTGCAGTTCCCGGTAATAGTCTTCAGGATAGTCCATGGACTGCAGGGAATTTTCACCCTGTTCGGCCAGGATCTTGTTCCAGGTCGCTGGATCGAATTTGATTTCCCGGTGCACGGCAGCCTTTTTAGTTATCCAATGGAACAGGTCCAGGAAGGATTCTTCAAGGAAATACAACCTCGAATAAAACAGGTATGGCCTTTTGCGCACCTTCAGGGCATCCGACATCAGGTTGTAACGATTGTTTTCACTATAGGTGTGGTACCCCACCTGTATGTATAACCTTTCAGGTTTCATGATCCGGCTGACATACCAGAAAGTTTCTATAACGGACCTGATATTGCCCCCGGGCACGCCAAAATTAAAACAGGGGAGATGAGATAATTTTTGTATGGTATCCGGGTTCAGATCGAAGGCCCTTGAATCGCCGATGATAACATTGGGCGAGGGATTACGGCTGTATGCAATGGCCTTCCACAGCGTGTTGCCGCGCGGCATGGATTTCTCGTTCCGGTTTATGACCTGAAGTTTCACCGTGTCGGGGATAAAATGACGGGGGAAAAAATAATGATACGGATCGATAGCGGTAACAACCAGCGCGATAAGGAAAAAGGGGATCAAAAACAGCCATATCCTTTGAAATAACCTCTTCATATAGGGTACCTTAAAATTGAAAATAGATAAAGGTCTCCTGGTGGCCTCCCTTGTTGAGAATAAGGAATAACACCGCATAATAGGCCAGCCATCTTCCGAATGCCGGCCACCTTTCAAACTGAAGGGCATGTTGTTTGTTGCGTTGCAGCCATTCCACCGCCAACAGCAAAGTACCCCAGATAAAGCCCGACCTGAACAGTCCCGAAGGGATCTCAAACAACGACGGGGAAAACATCTGCTGCAGGTAGTCAATGCCCTTTGAAACACTGTCTGACCTGAAAAATACCATCGAAATGACTACGATGAACAGGGTAATGCAGGTCTCTGCAATCACCAGCAGGGTATTGCTGTTTTTCAGTCCGGCTTTCTTCAGCAGGTTTTTCCTGGGCTGTCTCTGCCAGTGGTAAAGGATCAGAAAGAAACCATGAATCATGCCCCACACGATAAAGGTGTAATTGGCCCCATGCCAGAGGCCTGTAAGGAACCAGGTTATGAGGCTGGCAATAATGTATATAAACAGATCAGCCTTGATAAAGGCCACCTTTTCCTTTCTGATACCCCTTGAAACAGCTACCGATAAGGGCAGGAACAGGTAGTCCCTGAACCAGGTGGTGAGGGAGATATGCCATCGCCTCCAGAATTCGGCAATGTCCCTGGCAAAATAAGGATAGGCAAAATTCTGCATCAGGCTGAATCCGAAAAGTTTTCCCGTCCCTATGGCGATATTGGAATAGCCCGAGAAATCAGCATAGATCTGTATGGTATACAAAACAGCCCCGATGAAAAGGGTGCTGCCTGAATATCCGGTATGGTTGCCGAAAAGGCTGTCAACGGAGGAGGCCAGGTTATCGGCTATGACGGCTTTTGCAAACAGGCCCCACAAGATCTGCTTAAGACCATCAGTTACCACGGAATAATCAAAGTTCCTTCTTTTGGTTATCTGTGGCAAAAGGGTTGAAGGGCGCTGAATAGGCCCCGCAAGGATGATCGGAAAGAAGCTCAGGCTGAGCAATACCTCAATAACATTGCGATGGGCTTTCAGATTCTCCTTATAAATATCCAGTATATAGCTCAGGGACAAAAAGGTGTAAAAGCTGATTCCCAGCGGAAGAATGATCCGGGTGGAAGACCTGGGCAGGTGATATCCAAGCAGCGATAGGGCGTCGATAAAACTGTCAATAAAAAAATTGTAGTACTTATAAACGCCAAGGACACCCAGGTTCACCACCAAACCTGCTATTAACCAAAGTTTCCCTTTCCTGCCTTCTTCTTTTCCGATCAGGATGCCGGTGAAATAATTGAACAGTGTCACACCGGCCAGCAAAAAAAGGAAGCGCCAGTCCCACCAACCATAAAAAAAATAGCTGGCCGTCAGCAGAAAGATATTCTGCAGTTTCAGGCTTTGGCTTACAACAAACCAATACAGCAAAAAAACTGCGGATACAAATACGGCAAAGGCAACGGAGTTAAATATCATAGGAGCAGAGATCAGGGAGATCCCGGGACACGATTGCCCGGTACACACGATGGATACCCGGGCCGGTCGCTGTGCCGGAATTGTTGCTAATGCAGATACTGGCTGACCAGGTTAACGATATTGTCCACCGTGTCGAACGCCTCTGGTGTTGCCTTACTCGAGGGGATCTTGATCTTGAATTTGTTTTCCAGGAAAACCAGCAGGGATACCATGGAGAATGAATCAACGTACCCGCTGGAGATCAAAGGGGTATCATAGGCAATTTCGGTATCCTCATCATCGATGTACTCCTTGAGCACATATTGTAAAACCAGTTCTTTCATTTCGTCTGTACTCATCTGTGTCATATCGGTAGTATTAAAATTTATAATTTATTCAGAACCAAGAGCCAAGATAATGGATTTGTATTGATCTTCCTTCTTCAATCTTAGATCTTAGATCTTTGATCTTTGATCTTAGATTTTAGATCTTTGATCTTTGATCTTAGATCTTTGATCTTTGATCTTTGATCTTTGATCTTTGATCTTTGATCTTTGATCTTAGATCTTTGATCTTTGATCTT
>CAYMJH010000197.1:0-7478 GCA_964390385.1 uncultured Bacteroidales bacterium
TTGGTGATTTGGTGATTTGCTTTGCCCTCCGTATCCCGGTACCCCGGGATACGGAGGGGTGATTTGGTGAATATTAAAAAAAATGTATACTTTGCACTAAAATATTTATGGGGTCATGCAAAGCACAACCGTCAATGATAAAATACAGGTAATACAGGGTGATGATCAGATCTACCGTTACGTTGCCATCAATAATTGCTCCCTCGACATGGAAACGCTTGAAAAGATGACCCAGGTGGGAGACACATGGAACGGGAACAGGTTATGTGCCAACCTGATCGATATCAGGAATATGATGTTTATTGATTCTAAAACCCGCTCCTATGCAGCAGCGCAGTACAGGCCCCACGTGGCCGGAACGGCTATCATTGTTGATTCCAAGGTTTCCAGTTATTTCGCCAATATTTACCTGAAATTCAGTCAGCCCAAGGTACCCACCCGCCTGTTCACCAAAGAGGATGACGCTGTAAAATGGCTCCGTGAACAAATGCAAAAACGGATGAAGGCGAATTCATGATCCTTCGGTTATCGCTTTATTACCTTTAAAGTCCACGCTTCATCCCCGCGGATAATTTTCGCCAGATAAATGCCTTTTGGGATATTTTTCATATCCGGCAGTTTGTTACCGGTGATCTTGTCTGTTGCGACAATCGTAATACCCTTTAAATCAAGTAACCGGAAGGCAATGAAATCAAGTTCCGATCCGGGCCATGATGCAAGGAAAGCCTCATCGGAAAACGGATTCGGATAAATCACAGGATCCGGGCCATTTACAGGGTCATTTACCACAGTGCACAGGTCAGGATATATGGTGCAGTTCCTGTGGTCATTGCGGTGAATGGCAAACAGCTGGTTCAGATTATCTTTCCTTCCCGAAAGCCAGCAATAATAATCTTCTTCCATCGAACTGCCATAAATGTCAACCGTTACTCTCCACTGGTCAGCCGGTACGAAAAGGAAACTATCCGTGCCTTTTTTTTCAATACGCCAGAGCATTCGGTCTTCATGGGTTGAAAGGAAAGGTGAAATGGAAAGACTGCCGTCACACAGGTAAAGACCGGAGGCAAGATTCTGTATGGTGTAGCAATAGCCTTCCCGGGCAAACACCCAAAGCTGTGATTCATGATTCGAACAGTCTTTCAATCCGATATAAGTGTTATCTTCTCCTTCGGGGATGACTTCCTGCAGACACAATGGCATGGCAACCGGGGTTATTTTGAAGGTATCATCCTGAAGATCAATACAACAAGGTTTAATTCCTGTGTTTCCACCCACGCAATCACCGCATTCATCCACAAAGGCTGCACCATTGTATACACCCGAACAGTCAGGTACCGGATCGTCATCCAGTATAGCGGTATAAGAAGCAGGTTGATTTCCCATTACAAAGGTGAACCGGTCATCCCGGCTGACCCGGTTGCCCTGGCCATCCTGCCATTCCAGCAAGTCATAGGCAGGATCGAGCCTGGCCTTTAGGGTTACCGGAGTGCCTTCAGGATAGCTGGCCGTTCTTGAAATGACAGCACCCTCCGGAAAGTTGGTTGAGACAACTACTTCATTGAATGGTTTAATATGCGGGATGAGTTTATTCATCAGGGTATCGTCGCCAAAACCGCTTATGCCCTTAACGACCAGACTGGCCATCTCAATGGCTCCCATCTCCTGAAAATGAACCTGATCGGCTTTCCCGACAGGATATCCCGCGTATTCTCCCGTATCGAGTACCATATACATAAATGGTCCGGTATATCCGGGACCCAGGCTTTCCATCAATGCTTTGGCGGTTTGGTCAAGGTCGATCAGCGGCACATCAAGTTCACCTGCCAGCTGCCTGGTTGCAACAGGATAATCATGGTATGCATCATAAAGGGTTGGTGGTTGGGTGGCATTCCAGGCATTTCTTCTCACGGTGGTAAGGAGAACCGGAGAAGCTCCCCTGGCCTTTGATTCCTCTATGAACAGGGTAAGATAATCCTGAAAAGTAGTGAACGGATCGGTATATCTTGCCGTATCATCCGATTTGGCATCATTGATACCGAATTGAATAAAAACATAATCTCCCGGCTTCAGCACTTCCCTTATGGGGGCCCAATGATCATGATAAAAGCTCTTGGCACTTCTTGCGGAAAGTGCCTTGTTTTCAATGATCACGGAGGAGGTGAAGAAATGCTTCAGTACCTGCCCCCATCCGGCCTGGGGATAGTAACCGACAGACCAGGTGGCAGCGGTTGAGTCACCCAGGATGTAGATCTTATGGCCCTCACCCTCCCCTTCAGTTTCAACCGCGGTCTGAAAGATTTCTTTAAGACCCTGGTCATCGGTGATCTCCACCGAATAGATGCCTTCCGCCATCATCTTGATCTCCCTGCCAGTGAGTGAAAGCTTTTTACCGTTGTAATACCATTGATATAAAACACCGTCCGGAGCACACAGCAACCGTTCTTGGGGCTTGATTTGAATTTCCCTGTTGACCGGATCGGCAGCCCCGGCAAATGGGATAAACCAGGTCAGAAGAACAACTGAGATCAATAACCGGCCTGTCATCTTCATTTGATTCGACATAATACATTCCTATTGAACCTGCAATTTACAAAGCCGATGGCATTAATTCAATTTTATCGGGTTTTTATTTAGATTTGTCATCTGACCTTGTCGCTTAAAAGACTATAATCATGATTTCATTCAATCAGAAAAAACTTGCCATGAAATTTTTTTCGTTTATCCTGATCATGTCCATAACAGGATTGTCAAATGCAATGGCTGCAAGAAAAACTGCCTGCATTGAAACCGATCCGGATCATCAGCAACTCGTAGCCCCCGAGGGCCATGATTTCTGCTGGTACCATGACGGCAAACCTATAGCGCGGGACCAAAGGGCTGTCAGCATTTCCGAATCAGGACATTACACCGTTGTTTATATCGCGGAAAATGGCGCATTTAAAAGTGAATCAGCCTATGTTTCTGTCGATCATAATGGCTCGGCACGAAAAATATATATCATTGGAGACTCAACCGTGCAGACCTATAATGATTCATTTTACCCCCAGGCCGGATGGGGACAGGTATTGGGTATGTTTTTCGACAAAAGTCGCGTAACCGTCATTAATAAAGCTATCGGAGGAAGAAGTTCCCGTAGTTTCTGGGAGGAAGGAAGGTGGACGGAGGTCGTGAACCTGCTTGATACGGGGGATTATGTTTTCATCCAGTTCGGGCATAACGACAGGGACTGGAGCAAACCCGAAAGGTATACAGACACTACTGCCTATAAGGTTTATCTGCGGATCTATGTGAATGAGGCCCGGGCCAGAGGAGCCATACCCGTACTCATCAGCCCGATGATCATGCATGCATACAGCGGTTCAACACTCAGAAATGTATTTACCGAGAATGAAAACAATTATCGCGGGGCCATGGCCCGTGTAGCGAAAGAAATGAATGCTCCATTTGTTGACCTGAACATGAAATCACACAGCCGCATCAAAGAGCTCGGCCAGGAGTACGCAGCCAATTTTATATACCTCGGCCTGCTGCCCGCTGAATATCCTAACTTTCCTGATGGCAAAAGCGATGGTACACATTTCCAGGAGATGGGGGCACTTGAAATGGCAGGGCTAATCATAGAAGGAATATCGGAGCTGTCTGCCGACACCAACATGTCATTTCTGACCGATGCTGTATTACCCACTTATCAAATGAAAACCTACAGCAACATTGAAGAAGCAGGTCTGGTTACAAAGACAGGAAATTATCCTGCCGGTGTTCCCATTACACTGAAAACCCGGCTTAGATCCGGTTATACCTTCGATCATTGGGAAGACACCAGTCATGTTGTGATTTCCGCAGACGGCCTGATGAAATTCAACATGCCCGCCCATGATACCAGTTTTTTTGCATCAATCAATGACTGCAACAACCTTGCCGGGGGTTCGGCATCCTATGATGATTGCGGATATTGTTCAGGCGGCAATACGGGCATAACGCCCTGTGTAATGGCTTTTCAAAGCGAGAATGCCTGTTTTTACAGCGGGACGGTTGAAAGCCAGACCGTGAACAATATAAAAAGAATGTATGTGAATACCAGTCTCCAGAATTTTCCAAGCGTAACATTCAGCATCACGGCTTCAGCCGACACACTTTATGCATTCGGGATTGTTTATGGCACGCCTGTCAGCGAAGAAATGATCGATGTATCCGTTAACGGAGATACGGTGATTCATAACCTTAAGCTGAATGCGACCGGAGAGTGGAATATCGAACCGGTGGAGATCCAACTCCTGAAGGGAAATAATATCGTAAAGATTAACTCATTGTCCGAAAACGGAGGTATCCGGTTGGATCTTCTGGCCGCATACTCCGAAGGACTTTCCCGGGGCACCTCATGCCACCTGACGGGCATTGGCGTAGTCCCTTTTACGGGTGATTTCAGCGTATATCCGAATCCTTCCGATGCAGGGTTCTCGATTAAAGCCCGGGGAAAGTTTGAATACCGGATTTATAATTCACAGGGCCGCTTGCTTCATTGCGGAACAGGCATAAATTCCTGTTATGTCGGTGATTATTTGCAGCACGGAATGTATCTCCTGCAGATTATAAAGGATACGGTTCCCTCTTCCCTTATCCTTGTAAAAACCCAATGAGCCGATCGTCGTTAGTGGCAGGGTATGTGCAGCCGGAAGTCCTGCGCAGAAGGGCCGGACCGATCATTCATTGATCCCTGATTACCGTGACCCCGAGTTCCTCTAGCATCCTCGACTGTTTCGGAGAAATTTTTGTTCCTGAAATATCCAGATATTCAAGGTTTTCAAGATTCATCAGGGGCGAGATATCACTGATCGTGTTACCAGACAGGTTTAAAGTCCTCAGGTTTTTCAGGTTCGACAGGGTATCCAATTCGGTGATCCTGTTATCGGACAGATTGATCTCCTGCAATAGCTTCAGTCCCCAAAGCCATGTAATATCCTCTATTGCATTGCCTGATAAATCAAGGGAAACAGCATGAATGCAGTATTGAACCCCGTCGAGGTCGTCAATGCCTGACTGAGCCATTTCAACCTCTTCGATATCTTCAAGGTAATAAGGTGGAAATTCGACCTGCGTGTTGCCGTACATTCTGATCTTAACGGCATCGTAAAAGGAAAGGCCGGCGGATCTTTTTGCCTTACGGTGCTTCTTGTCATGCCCGGGATTTTCATCACCGGTTATAATAGTAAAATCATCCGTATTGATATCCCATTCATAGACAGGAGAATAATCGATATCTTCGTAATTTCCCAGGGTTGCGGCAATTTCTTCCAGGCCTTCCAGTGACAGGATATGGGTATAAGCCGATAATCCTTTATAATCATTCAGGGCAAAGAGCCTGTCGATTTCCTGCCGGTGGAAGTTACCGCGATCAGGATGATAAAGCATCATCAGCTTTGAAAAATAGCGGGCTTCGGGATCTGTCTCAATGGTATAGGTTTCACTGATGATGGTTGCTATTTTTCCCAGGGTACCATATTGCTTATCCTTATAAAGATGAATCAGCGTTATGGAAATCCGGGTCAGGTTCTGGTTGGAATATGCCTCTTTCAGTTTACGGTGCAGGTCTTTAATTTCCATGTCATTTCCGGACTTGTTTCCGCGATTCGTTACCGGGAGTTTTAAGGGCTATTTCATATTATGGTAAACATGGGTAACATCATCATCCTCCTCCAGCTTCTCCAGCAGTTTTTCAATTTCGGCAGCCTGTCCGGCGTTCAGCTCTTTCTGGTCAGCAGGGATGCGTTCAAATTCAGCATTGATGATTTCAAAACCGTTTTCTTCCAGGTGTTTCTGGATAGGACCGAACGATTCAAATCCCGCGTAGACAATAATGTGTTCATCCTCTGCGAATACTTCCTGCACGCCGTAATCAATCAGTTCAAGCTCAAATTCATCAAGGTTGAGACCCTCCCTGTTCCTGATCTTGAACTGGCACTGATGATCAAACATGTATTCAACGCTGCCGGAAGTGCCGAGTGAACCGTTAAAACGGCTGAAATAGCTGCGGATATTGGCAACCGTACGGGTGGGATTATCAGTGGCTGTTTCCACAATAATGGCAATGCCGTAGGGCCCGTAACCTTCATAGGTAACCTCCCGATAGTCGGCCTGGTCTTTGGATACAGCGCGCTTGACCGCCCGCTCAATATTTTCCTTCGGCATATTGGCGGCCTTGGCATTCTGGATGAGTGCCCTGAGCCTGGCATTGCCTGATGGATCAGGTCCGCCCGCCTTGACGGCTATCACTATTTCCTTACCGAGACGGGTAAATGTTTTGGCCATGTTGCCCCATCTCCTGAGTTTTCTGGCTTTACGGAATTCAAAGGCCCTTCCCATTGTGTTTTGAAATAATTATTCTGATTCAGTTATTACAATTTTAGTGATCCTGTCGCCCTTACGGATTTGGTCAATGACATCCAATCCTTCCATTACCTTTCCGAAACAGGTATGTTTCCTGTCCAGATGCCTGGTGTTTTCACGGTTATGACAAATGAAGAACTGGGATCCCCCTGTGTCCCTGCCGGCATGTGCCATTGATAGCACTCCCCTGTCGTGGTACTGGTTATTTCCGCTGAGCTCGCATCGAATGGTATAACCGGGTCCGCCGGCACCTGTTCCGTCGGGACAACCGCCCTGAATGACAAAATCAGGGATGACCCGATGGAAAGTTAACCCGTCATAAAATCCCTGGCGGGCCAGTTTAACAAAGTTGGCAACCGTGTTGGGAGCATCCTGTTCATAGAACATGACTTTCATAACGCCCCGCTCAGTATGAATTTCAGCATTTTTCATAAATAAATGGTGTTTTAACAGAGCGGCAAAAATACAATTATTATCCTTAAGTTTGCCTTTTCTTAAAAAGAATACACTGTCAGAAGCTTTCAACAGTATATTATTACCCGCACAATAATCAGCGTGGAAAAAGACAGCAGCACCGAATGGACTGCCCTTGCAGGAAGGGATTTCAGCGGGGAATGGACCATAACCGCTTCGAGAAGCCGCGGGCCAGGAGGACAACATGTCAACAAGGTCAGCACCAAAGTTGAACTCCGGTTTCATCTTCCCTCGTCCCGGCTTTTGACCGACGCTGAAAAAGAAATGCTGGCTGAAAAACTACGGAACAAACTGACGGGAGAAGGATTCCTGGTTGTCACCGCCCAGGCTGAGCGCAGTCAGCTGAAAAACAAACTGGCTGCAGCAGAAAAGTTCCATCGTATCATGAACAGGGCACTAACGACCGGAAAAACCAGAAAACCTACCCGGCGAACCCTGCAGTCCGCCGAAAAACGCCTCGCAGGCAAGAAGATCAGGGCCGACAAAAAGGTCTTGCGCAAAAAGCCCGAATGGTAAATTTCCGGAGTCATCTGTCATGCCTGTATAAAGCATGCGCCCGGCCGGTAAATATCCCGGCCGGGCGCATGCTATTTTCCCCGCTGTCTGTTTTACTGTTTTTT
>CAYMJH010000198.1:0-7432 GCA_964390385.1 uncultured Bacteroidales bacterium
ATCCACCATGTAACTTCCGGGCTCCAGGGAATATACATATTGAATATACCGGTTATCGCTTATTCCAAGTTTCATCGAAACACTGTCGCTGCTGACGGTAACAATTTTCGACGTAACGGAGTCACCGGGAGTGAAAAAAAGACTGTTGGTAGAAATGGTATTATTCTGATGATAAAAATACAGGCCAAATTCAGTTGAATCCCCTGAAAAAAGTATAACCGGGGTGCGGTTATGGGTTTTGTAATGTTTCAGCTCAACCGAATAAGGCCTTCCGCCAAGCGTTGAAATGACCATTTTGATGAGGTCATTTTCAATCGTCACAAATTCTATGTTTCCTGATACCGCGCCGGCAAATTCGCCCAACCGTTCCGTCACATCTGCCTGGGGGGTCTCTTCTCTGGTTAACGCAACGGAATCAGCCTGCAGCTGTATTTCCTGCTGCTCTCTCTGTTGTTGCAGAACCAGGGCGAGGGAATCCTGTTGTCTTTTGCGCTCCTCCATTTCCTTTTTGTTGGGTCCGAAAACTATGCTCCAGACAACCAAAATGGCAGCGATCAGTATGATTCCGATAATTGAATTCCTATCCATTCTTTTTCTAAGCGTTAAAACTTCATTATTAATTCATGCCAATTAAATTCAGGATATCGAGGCCCTGATAAAATCAATGAAAAGCGGGTGAGGCTTCAGCACATTGCTTCGGTATTCGGGGTGGAACTGAACACCCACAAACCATTTGTGGGAAGGTATTTCCATTATTTCAACCAGCCTGTTGTCGGGATTTATCCCGGAGGCAATCATGCCGGCTTCTTCAAATTCCTTAAGGTACCGGTCATTGAATTCGTAACGGTGCCGGTGCCTTTCACTGATCTTCTTAACTCCATAGGCCTTATGAGCTTTCGTACCTTCTTTCAGCACACAGGTATAGGAACCCAGCCTCATGGTCCCTCCTTTTTCCGTGACGCCTTTCTGGTCTTCCATCAGGTCGATGACAGGATCGGGTGTTTTGAGGACCATCTCGGTAGAATGGGCTTTTTCACGGCCCAGCTTGTGCCTGGCAAATTCAATTACGGCACATTGGAGTCCCAGACAAATCCCCAGAAATGGAATTTGATTCTCCCTGGCATATTGAACTGCCAGAATCTTACCATCGATGCCCCGGTCACCGAATCCCGGAGCTACAAGAATCCCGGCCATTTCCTTCAGTATATCGCGGTAATTTGATTCGTCGATATCCTCGGAATGGATGTACCTGAGATTAACGTGGCAATTGTTAACGGCCCCGGCATGCTTGAAGGATTCCGTAATGGAAATGTAGGCATCGGGGAGTTCCACGTATTTTCCGACCAGACCTATGGTAACATCATACTTGGGATGCTGGAACCGTTTCAGGAAATTTTTCCAGGGAGCAAGGTCAGGCTGCCCTTCAAAGGGCATCCCCAGCTTCCTGAGGACGGTGACGTCGAGTTTCTCCTTATGCATGAGGATGGGTACCTCGTAGATGGTGGAAACATCAATGGATTGGATAACGGATTCATAATCGACGTTACAGAAAAGGGCCACTTTTTTTCTCAGGTCCTCACTCAATTCCCGCTCAGTTCTCAATACCAGAATGTTGGGTTGTATCCCGTTTTCCAACAATACTTTAACCGAATGCTGGGTGGGTTTGGTCTTGAGTTCACCCGAAGCCGACAGGTAGGGCACCAGGGTAAGATGGATCACAAGGGTATTGTTGTCTCCCATTTCCCATTTCAGCTGCCGGACAGATTCTATGTAGGGCAATGACTCAATGTCGCCGACGGTACCTCCGATCTCCGTGATCACGAAATCATATTCGCGCCGCGATCCCAGGAGTTTAATCCTTCGCTTGATCTCATCGGTAATGTGCGGAATGACCTGGACTGTTTTTCCCAGGTAATCGCCGCGACGCTCCTTGTTGATAACGGATTGGTAGATTCTTCCGGTTGTGATATTATTGGCTTGCGATGTCGGAATGCCGAGAAACCTCTCGTAATGTCCCAGGTCGAGATCGGTTTCAGCGCCGTCCTCCGTCACGTAACATTCCCCGTGTTCATAAGGATTCAGGGTTCCGGGATCGACGTTGATGTAAGGGTCAAGCTTTTGTATGGTTACCTTGTATCCTCTAGCCTGCAGAAGCTTGGCCAGGGAGGCGGAAATAATGCCTTTTCCCAATGAGGAAGTGACGCCGCCTGAAACAAATATATATTTGGTGGGTGCAGCCATGCTATTCTTCCATGTCGTCTATCATACCTATTTTTTTTGTGAGCAGGACAATGGTCTTTTTTGCTTCCTCAATCTTCGATTCCACCTCCCTGATCATCACCTCTGCGTTTTTACTTTTGGCAAAGAAACCGATGTTATTCTCCCAAAGCACGATATCGTTTTCCAGTTGCTTGAGCCTGCTGATATATTTCTCTCTTTCCTGCCTGATCCGCTGACCGCTGTTCGGACGGTCAAGCATGTTCTCAATCTTGGTTCTGAACTTCAGCAGGTTTTTCTGGCCTTCATCAATCTGCAGGTCGTCGAATTTTTTGTTGATGGCGGTCCGGTATTTTTCCAGGATCTCTTCTTTCATCTTGATGGGCACAAATCCTATCTCTGCCCATTGCCGCTGAAAATCCTTCAGCTTGTTAAGCGATTCCTCGGCATTGCCGGTAATCTGAAATTCCTCTATCTGAAGGATAAGCTCGTTTTTTTTCTGCAGATTGCTTTCAAACGAATTATCCACATCGGCATAATGTTTTGCCTTGCGGTCAAAAAAAGTGTCGCAGGCTGTCCTGAAACGTTTCCATATTTTGTCGGACACCCTGAAAGGCACAGGCCCTATTTCTTTCCAACGCTGCTGAAGCGCTATCAATTCTTCCGTTGTTTTCTTCCATTCCGTACTCTCCTTCAGGGCTTCAGCCTGAACGCAGAGATCGGTTTTCAGTTGCAGGTTGTTATCGTGTTCTTCCTTGATGGTTGAATAAAACTCCCGCTTTCTGTTGAAAAATGCATCACAGGCATTTCTGAACCGAAGGTATATCCTGTTGTTGTCCTTTCTGGGTGCAAAACCAATGGTCTTCCATACCTTCTGCAACTCCATCATTTCATCTGACAGCCTGGTCCAGTCCTTGTTGGAATGAATTTCCTGGTTGCAGAGTTCCTCTGCCTTTTCACACAATACAATTTTTGCTTCGAGGTTGTTTTTCTGCTCGCTCTTCAGGTTTACAAAATAGTCCTGGTGTTTCTTGTTTATTTTGGCCGTCGCTTCTTTGAACCTTTCCCATATCTCGGTGCGCATGTCAGGGGGAACCGGGCCAATCTCGCGCCATTGTTCATGAAGCTCCTGCAGGATCCGGAACGCATTCATAATGTTCGACTCCAGCATCAGTTCCTCAGCTTTTTCACACAATACCAGCTTGGCCTCAAGGTTCTTCTTCAGATCAAGATCCCGAAGCTCCTGGTTGATCTTGATAAAATCATAAAAGGCCTCGACATGATGATGGTAGTTATCCCACAGGTTCTTCACGTTAGCTTGGGGAACCGGACCGATGGACCTCCATTGGCGCTGCAGATCCCTGAATTCCTGGAAGGTTTTGTTGATGGACTCCTGCTTGTTGGATAATTCTTTTATCTCTTCTATGATCCTGTATTTTTCTTCCAGGTTCTTTTGCTTCTGTTCTTCGAGGACCTTGGTAAATTCAGCTTTCTGGTCCTTATAGGACTTGAGCAGTTCCTTCAACTCCTTTTCAAGCGGATTTTCCTGGGGTACGAAGTCTTCAAGCTCACCTCCTTCATCGACGAAATGCTTCCTTTTTTTCTCTATGTCGGCCTTATGTTTCTTATAAAAATTGATCTTGATGTTTTCGACATCATTGATGATTTCATGGACCGATTTATTATGAATAAAATCCTTGAGGATGGCGACCAGGTCCTCCATGGAAAGGGCGGCATATTGAATTCTCTCGGGGCCCTCGGGCAAATGCTCCGCAGCCTGCTCAGGCAAAGGCGGCACATCTGCTTCCCCGTCTGTTGCAGACTGTTCAGGCAGGGTTTCTTCGGCAGGAATCAGGGCAGGCCCGGCAGCTGGCAGAACATCACTTTCAACCGTAACAACTTTATCGTTTACGAAAGAGGGTCCGGTGTTTTCTTCTGCTTCATTTGCGGCAGGATCCATGCCTGCCGCAGCTGTGTTTTCATTTGTTTCAACGGGAGATGAAACCTTCTTTTTTTTACTGGCAGTTACCTGCTTTTTTGTGGTTTTCATACATTCATTTTCCTATGTCCTGCTTTACAGATCGCTAGGCCGGCAAGAAGCAGGATTAAATTAGTAATCCGGGTAATCCCCAATAAACATCACGATGTCAGGGGTGTTCAAAACGAACAGATCAGTGTAAATAATTACTTTCCAATGCCGTTAATAAATGATAACTCGCACTTTTTCAAAGTACGAAAATATATATTAATGACTAATAGTCAAAGTTTTTTTAGCGTATTTATAGAGATACGCTCGTCCCTCGTCCCTTGTCCCTCGTCCCTCGTCCCTTGTCCCTATATTCCCAACACCTCAGTCCCCTGCTCAAACACAACATCAACCGGGATATCCTTATCTTCCACCTTCTTCAGGGCTGCTTTCAGCGTTTCATCCATTACCGCATAGCGGCTGATCAGTTCGCCTGCCTTGTCATAATCGCCGTCTCCCTGTATGGTGATGATCTGGTTTGACAATGACCGGATGGCTTCCTTCATGGCATTTTCGTTAACCGTGAACCTGAGGCTGTCGGAAACCGAAAAAGCTCCCTTTTCCCTGAAGTAGTTGAAAAATATCAGGTTTGCCTTGCCGTGGGCGCTGGAAGCGCCAAAACGAATGGAACGGAAAATGCTGGCCAGGAAGGTGGTATATTCATCCATCAGGCTGGCATCCAGTTCACCCATTTCCTTAAGCTGCCCAACCACATATAATCCCAGGATATCGGCTTTCCCTTCTTCCATTGTCGTATACCTGTCTTTCAAGGCTTCGCGCGCTGTGCCTTTCCCGTTCACCGTATTATTGATCGTGCCCAGCCCATGGCTTACTTCATGAAACATCGTATGCGAGAAAAATGCGTCGAAAGTGATATGCTGCATCTGGTCTTCGGCAATAAGCTGCCCGGCAATGGGAACCAGTATTTTCTCAAATTTAGCCCGCATGGTATTCTTCAGTTGCAGCCTGCGGCTCCCTTTTGCCAGCTGCACTTTCTCATCGTTGGGCAGGTTGATGGCAATGGTTTTACTGCCGGCATTGCAGTCGCCCGCATAATAAATCGCATCATAGGCTCCCAGGTCTGACTCGCTTCCCGGCATTTCTTTCTTATATTTTGCCTCAACCGGAAGGCTTTGTTGCAATTGCGGCAGCAATGATGCATAACGGGCCAGCCTGCCGGTCCATTCCCTGTCTTTCACCAGCACATAGGCTTCATGGGCAGCTTTGTACCCGAATAGCTGATCTTCATAGGTCTCTATCGGACCAACGACAAAATCAATGGTATTGGTTTTCATTTCCATCCAGGCAATGTCGCTCTCATAATAGTTATCTGAAAGCAAGGCCAGGGCCCTTAGCTCGAGATATTTCTTCAGCCCGGGATCCTCGGCCAGCAACGATGCCTTGCTGATCAGTTCACTGGCCTTGAACACCTGATCACGGAATGCTTCGCGGTAAGGAACTACCAGGAGTTTGCCGGCGGAATCCCTTCGGATCAGGGTGTATAAGCTCGCTTTATAAGGGGTTTCAAGCATTTCAAATTCCTCTTTGGTCATGTCGGGCGGGTAAAAACAGGCACCCTGGGGCTTGGGACCATAACCAGGCAGGAATGGAAGGTTGTTGTTGAGCCTTTCCCACGGCCCGTAATTGATCATGGCCAGTTTTTTCTCCGTTTCAGTTTTCAGGCTGTCAAGCAATGCGTTTTTATCGCCCCATGCTTCCATCCAGAATATATCATCCATGATCCCGGCAGCTTCGATCAACAGGGGAATCATTTGTTTTTCCTTTTCCGTCAGCATGCTGAGGTCGGTGGTCAGCCGGAAGACGCTGAAATCGTTTAGTTTAACCATAAGTGAATCGTTTGATAGGTTACTGCTTTGCTGCGATCGGTCTTTGCAGGCACCGAAGAGCATTGCCAATCCGATCCATGCACATAGTAAAGTTGTTCGGTTCATATCAATAGGATTTTGATCGGATCAAAAGTAATACATTAAGTACAACTATGCCAATTTCGATGGCTCATATTAAAACCAAAGGTTACTGGTTACAGGTTACAAGTTACGGGTTACCAATTACCAATTACCAATTACCAATTACCAATTACCGATTACCGATTACCGTTTACCGTTTACCGATTACCGTTTACCGATTACCGTTTACCGTTTACCGTTTACCGTTCACCATACTCCTTCCCCTGCCACAGATCCTTTTCCTCCAGCAGCTTTTCAAACCGAACCAGGATCTCGTCATACCGGGGACCCCACCGGTTCACTGCCGCGTACCGGGGTGGTGTTTCTCCCGCAATCCGTTCAATAACAAAGCCGGGATTCAGACGGGTGATGTACTCAGCCATGAACAAAAGATATTCATGGATGGATAATAAAGTAAAATCCCCCGGATTGTCCCTGTATTCTTTTTCCATCGGGGTACCGCAGAATATCTGCAGCTGGTGAAATTTTACGGTGGTCAGGGGCAGCTTTGAAAGCAATGATGCACTGTCCATAATCTGATCCGCTGATTCACCCGGCAGCCCGATGATCATATGACAGCCGGTCTTTATGCCACGACCGGCCGTTTTATATATACTATCCATTGCATCGGCAACGGTATGCCCCCGGTTCACCCGGCGAAGCGTGCTGTCATACACCGATTCGACTCCATATTCAATGACCAGGTAGGTTTTTTCAGATAACCGGGCGAAATAGTCAAGCTTTTCATCATCAACACAATCAGGCCTTGTACCGATCACCAAACCTGCAATGGCATCAACGGCAAGCGCTTCCTCGTATAAAGCCCTCAGCCTTTCAAGCGGAAGATAGGTGTTGGAATAGGCCTGAAAATAGGCCAGGTATTGTGAAGCTCTTCTGTACCGGGTGGTGTGAAATTCAATTCCCTCCGTGATCTGCTGCCGGACAGGTTTATCCGGACTGCAATACGACGGATTGAAGGCGTCATTCAGGCAAAAGGTGCAGCCGCCCCGGCCTTTGGTGCCGTCACGGTTTGGACAGGTGAATCCGGCATCAAGGGTCACTTTTTGCACACGACCGCCGAATACTCCCTTCAGGTATTCCGCGTAGGAATTGAACCTTCTGTTATTTCCCCAGGGGTAGGTCATTGGGTGATTGGGTGATTTGAAAATTTGAAAATTTGAAGATTTGAAAATTTGAAAATTTGAAAATTTGAAAATTTGAA
>CAYMJH010000199.1:0-7324 GCA_964390385.1 uncultured Bacteroidales bacterium
AAAAACCTCTTACACACACGGTTTATGAATCGCGTCTGCTCACCAGGCTGGCTGAAAAATATAAGGTTGCCACCCAAATGGGCAACCAGGGATCTTCGGGTGAAGGCGTGCGTAAAACCTGCGAATGGATTTGGAATGGAGAAGTCGGCGAGATCACAAAGGTTGAAGCCTTCACCGACCGGCCGATATGGCCGCAGGGATTGAACCGCCCGGCAAAAGGGATGTGGGTGCCTGACACCCTGGATTGGGATCTTTTCATCGGACCGGCCCCCATGCGCCCCTATCACGAGATCTACACCCCGTGGAACTGGCGCGGATGGTGGGATTTCGGTACCGGTGCGCTGGGTGATATGGCATGCCATGTTCTGCACCCGGTATTTACGGGACTTAAACTTAAATATCCCGTGAGGGCACAGGGAAGTTCAACTCTTTTACTCACAGATTGCGCCCCGAATGCTGAAATGGTGCGTATCATCTTCCCTGAGCGACCGGCTTTGAAAAAGGTGAAAATGCCCCGCGTTGAGGTGACCTGGTATGACGGAGGAATACAGCCTCTTAAACCGGATGGATGGCCTGCCGGCAGAAACATGA
Organism: uncultured Bacteroidales bacterium; assembly: GCA_964390385.1. Lineage (GTDB taxonomy): Bacteria > Bacteroidota > Bacteroidia > Bacteroidales > UBA10428 > UBA5072. The sequence continues at coordinate 592 of CAYMJH010000199.1, forward strand.
ACGATGACGGCGGAGGCGTTATATTCCATGGTACAAAAGACAAGCTCATTTGCGGCTGCTACGGCAAAGACCCCTGGCTGCTTTCGGGCCGCATGCCGGTTGTGCCTCAAACATTGCGCCGTGTGGAGGCAATTCATGAAATGGACTGGGTGAGAGCCTGCAAGGAAAGTCCTGAAAACCGCATACCCACTGCCTCTCCATTCAGCGAAGCAGGTCCGTTCAACGAAATGGTCGTGATGGGCGTATTGGCAGTCCGGTTGCAGGGACTGAACAAGGAACTGGAATGGGACGGCGAAAATATGAAATTCACCAATATTACCGATGCCGATAAGCTGCAGATCTGCATTGAAGATGGTTTTAACATTACCGATGGCCATCCCACCTTTGATAAAAAGTGGACGGAGGAATTCTCCGCAAAGCAGTTTGCTGAAGAATTGATCAGGCATGCCTATCGCGATGGCTGGAAGCTGCCTCCGATGCCGACGGCCTGAATCCTAACCTGACGGTGATCTACTAACCTAACAAAATAATACAGACTATGAAAAAACTATTATTCACTGCATTTATCGTTGGCTTTGCCATCGCAGGGACGCAGCTTTTTACCTCCTGCAAATCCACAGGAAAAGGAGCCGACACAACGCAAGTCGCCATGACAGAACAGGTTAACATTTTAACGGAACAGGAGACAACCGACGGATGGATCCTGATGTTTGACGGCCAGACCTTTAACGGATGGCGCGGTTATAACAATCCTGCCTTCCCCGACTCGGGATGGGAGGTTGTTGACGGAACGCTGCACTGCATCGGCTCAGGCATGGGAGAAGCCGGCGGAAAGGGCGGGGATATTCTTTATGATAAGAAATTCAAGGACTTCCACCTCAGCCTTGAATGGAAGATTTCACCGGCAGGTAATAGCGGTATATTTTACCTGGGACAGGAGATCCCGAATGAACCCATCTGGAAATCGGCGCCCGAAATGCAGATCCTCGATTCGAACCATATTGACTATAACCTGGGCATAAACGGTAACCGTCGCGCAGGCGCCCTGTATGATCTCATACCCACCAAAGTTCCCTGCAAGCTTGCGGGCGAATGGAACAAAGTGGAGATCATCATTTCACAGGGGACGGTGATCCATAAGGTCAACGGACAAGTGGGCCTTGAATACCACCTGGGCACCCCTGAATGGGATAAAATGATCCGGGGCGATGACAGCAAGTTCAGGGATTTTCCTGAATTCGGGAAATACAAGGAAGGCTACATCTGCCTGCAGGACCATGGCAATGATGTATGGTTCAGGAATATCAAGATCAAACCGATGTGATTTATCAGAGCCAGGAATAAAGATCAAAGATCTAAGATCAAAGATCTAAGATCTAAGATCAAAGATCTAAGATTAAGACCGCTCCGGAAATAAATCTTCCGGTAATTCGTGCATTCGTGGCAAATAAGAATTTTTGGAGTGGATTCAGGATTTTAGAGGTTTTGAAAAAGATTTTTACCAGGTTGCGTCATCCGGAAAAAGGCTGTCAGATTTTTGACAGCCTTTTTTTGATATCCTGTTGTGTAATTATGGGTTGATTTAGTTTAACTTTAGATCAACTATGCTGATCAACCTGGTAACTAAAAAATTCAATTATGGAAACTAACAGACGTCAGTTTATAAAAAAATCGGCCCTGGCAGCAGCCGGTGTCGGAATGGTGTCTTCATTTCCGGTTAAAGGCTTCTTCCGGGATGAGACCGAACTAAAGATCTCACTGGCGGAGTGGTCGCTGCACAGAGCGCTTTTTGCCGGAACCATCACCAACCTTGATTTTCCTTTTACGGCAGCCTGGGAATTCGGAATCCATGCCGTGGAATACGTAAGTACCTTCTTTGAAGGAACCGGTTCACAATATCTTGCCGAACTTAACCAAAAGGCCAGGGATAATGCAGTGGAAAATGTGCTGATCATGGTCGACAATGAAGGAGACCTCGGAGATCTCTTCAAGCCCAACAGGATACAGGCAGTGGAGCGCCATTACCGTTGGGTCGATGCTGCCAAAACCCTGGGTTGTCATTCCATAAGGGTTAACGCACGCGGCAGGGGAACCGAAGCAGAGGTAGCCGATGCAGCCGTTGACGGTCTTGCACGACTTTCTGAATACGGCGAAAAGGCAGGTATCAATGTCATCGTTGAGAATCACGGCGGATATTCCTCCAATGGCAAATGGATTTCCGGGGTGATAGCCAGGGTTGGTAAAAAGAATTGCGGGACCTTGCCTGACTTCGGCAATTTCCGTATCGACCAGGGTGAAGAATATGACCGGTACCTGGGTGTTGCCGAAATGATGCCTTTTGCCAAAGGCGTAAGCGCCAAATCACATGATTTTGACGAGGCAGGCAATGAAACAAGAACCGACTATTTTAAAATGCTTTCCATTGTACAGAATTCAGGATACAGCGGATATATCGGCATTGAATACGAGGGGAGCATATTGACGGAGAATGACGGTATTAAGGCCACCAAAAAGCTGCTGGAAAGGGTGATTGCACAGCTGTAGGATAGTGACAAGTGACAAGTGACAAGTGACGAGTGACAAGTAGTGACGAGTGACAAGTGACGAGTGACAAGTAGGGATTGGAGGTGAGGGTTGTGAAGATGCCTGTATTTGCAGGATGATGGCTAAAAAGGATTGTTTAGGTCTTCCAGCAGTTCATGGCTCAGCATACCCCTGGCGATTTCACGTACTTCGCCGGTCATCCGGATATTCCATTCCCTGTCAATCTGAATTTTCAGCGTGCCTCCCGGCATATGCATGGTCAGGTCGCCTTTCACCAGTCCTTTTTTCAACAGAACGGAAGAAGCGGCGCATGATGAGCTTCCGGAGGCCAGGGTATAGCCTGCACCCCTTTCCCAGATAAGGATCCGGGCATCATGATCCGAAAGTACTTTAGCGAACTGCACATTGATACGGTTGGGGAACATCGGATGGTTTTCGATCAGCGGGCCATAGGTGCGGACCTCCTGTTCATCCAGCTCCTGCCTGATGATAATGCAATGCGGATTCCCCACTGAAACGCAGTTCACTTCGAATTCCTTATCGCCGGCTGTTATTTTTTTCCCGATGAACTCAGGCTCATCGGAATCAACCGGTATATCCCGCGATGAAAAAATGGCCTTGCCCATATCTACCCTTATCAGCATGGCTTTCCCCTTTTCTTCTTTGATGATGTCGGCGTAGACAATGTCCGTGAGGGTTTCCACCGAAAACTGCCGGTTTAATGCAAATCCGTAATCAAAAAGATATTTGCAGAAAATGCGGAGCCCGTTCCCGCTTTTCTCGGCTTCGGAACCGTCGGGATTGTAGACCCTGAAACCAAAATCGGCTTTGGCGGAGGGGACTTTCATAACAATGCCGTCGGAACCGATTCCGAAATGGATATTGCACAATCGCTTTATGGCCTGGGGAGTGAGGCGGAAATCAATGGCCGCACTGTCCAGTACAATGTATTCATTGCCCAGCCCGTGCATCTTGACAAAAGTATTCTTATCCATGGTTGCGGTGTTTACTTGCGAAAAAATCCTGCCTGTTGTTTTGAGAAGCAGATATGTTCAATATATTTGGGCAAAAATAGAAAAATGGCGCAGATAAACGAAAACTATTTGAAACTTCAGGCCGGATACCTGTTTCCCGAGATCGGTCGCCGTGTCCGCGAATTTCAGCAGAAACATCCGCATGCCGATGTGATCAAAATGGGCATAGGCGATGTTACACAGCCGTTGACCCCAAAGGTCATCCGTGCTTTTCATGAAGGTGTTGAAGAGATGTCAAAAGCTGAAACATTCAAAGGATACAGCCCTGACCTGGGATATGATTTTTTGCGCGAAGCCATTGCCCAGAACGATTTCCGGCAGCGCGGCGCTACTATTCATGCCGACGAGATCTTTATTTCCGACGGATCAAAATGCGACACGGGCAATATTCTGGAGATTTTTGGCGGAAACAATACCGTTGCCATGCAGGATCCGGTTTACCCCGTTTATGTCGATACAAGCGTGATGGCCGGTCGCACGGGCAATTATGGGGAAAGCGGGTATTATGAAGGTCTTGTTTACCTGCCATGCACGGCGGCAAACGGTTTTATCCCTGAGATCCCGAAACAGAAAGTCGACATCGTTTTCCTGTGTTACCCGAATAATCCGACAGGAACAACGGCCAGCAAACAGGAATTGAAAAAATGGGTGGATTATGCACGGAAAAATAAAACGGTAATCCTGTATGATGCGGCCTATGAAGCCTATATTACCGATCCCGATATTCCGCATTCCATTTATGAAATTGAAGGGGCCAGGGAAGTGGCCATAGAATTCCGCAGCTTCTCCAAAACTGCCGGATTTACAGGAACTCGCTGTGCCTGTACCGTCGTTCCGAAGAACCTGGTTGGCACCACCGGCAACGGAGATGAAAAATCCTTTTACCAGCTTTGGTACAGGAGGCATACCACCAAATTCAACGGCGTATCCTACCCGGTGCAGAAAGCGGCAGCCGCTGTCTATACGCCGGAGGGCAGAAAAGAGGTAACGGCCGTTATCAGTTACTATATGAACAACGCAAAGATATTGCGTGAAAGCCTGTCAAAGATAGGCTTCCAGGTTTTCGGCGGAATAAATGCCCCCTATGTATGGGTGAATTCCGGCCGGGGTATCAGGTCATGGGACCTGTTTGACAAGCTGCTGAATGAAGCCCATGTGGTGGGAACACCGGGATCGGGTTTTGGTCCCTCAGGTGAAGGTTACTTCAGGTTTTCTTCCTTCGCGAGTCATGCCAGTGTGCTGGAAGCTATGGAAAGACTGCAAACCCTGAAATGGTAGCGGATACATTGTATGAAAAAGCTGAAGCTTCGGGCAAGGGAACTGGAAAAACTCGGTTTTGACGATGATGACGATATCAGCCTGATCATACACAGGGTTCATAAAAATTACGGAAACAGCAGGAAGGACAGGGAAGAGGTGCTGCAAAAGCTGGGAGAACTCCGCCGTGATCCATCGGCCTTTGTTCATGATCCCGTTTTTGGCCCCCTGGCTCAGAGGTTGTCAGGCACGGTTCCGAAAAAGGCACCCATGGAGTCTTCTGCAGAAGTAAAGCTCACAGGCCAGAAGAAAGCCTATCCAATTTTCGGATCCGACATCATTGAACACGAAGCTATTGCCCAGATGGACACTGCCATGCAACTGCCCATTACCATGGCAGGCGCTCTTATGGCTGATGCCCACAGCGGATACGGGCTGCCCATCGGAGGCGTGCTGGCAGCCCGGAATGCCGTCATTCCTTTCGGCGTCGGCATGGATATCGGATGCAGGATCTGTCTCTCTGTTTACGATCTGCCCCCGGCCTTTATCGATAACAACCGCAAAAGCCTCAGGCAGATCCTGATCGAAAATACGCGTTTCGGGCATGCTGAATTTCAGGGCCGGAAGGAGCATCCCGTTCTTGACCGGAAGGAATTTTCCGAGATAAGCTTTTTACGGGGTCTGAAGGACAAGGCCGCTGATCAACTGGGTACCTCAGGTCACGGCAATCATTTTGTGGAGTTCGGTATCGTGCAGATTCCCGAAGGAATTTCTGACCTGAAGCTTGCCCCCGGGACCTATATCGGTATATTGTCCCATTCAGGATCGAGGAATCTGGGGGCCAGCATTGCACAACACTATACCGGTATCGCAAAGCAAAAACGGATGCTGCCAAAGGGAGCCGCTAACCTGGCCTGGCTGACACTGGATGAGGAAGAAGGACAGGAATACTGGCAGGCCATGAACCTGGCAGGGGATTATTCAGCCGCCAATCACAGGATCATCCATGAAAAAATTTCGCTGTCATTGCACGAGCAGCCTGTTGAAATCATCGAGAATCATCATAATTTTGCCTGGAAGGAAAAGCTTGAGGACGGAACTGAGGCTATCATTCATCGTAAAGGAGCTACGCCGGCCAGGAAGGAATTGTTTGGCATCATTCCCGGATCCATGACGTCACCCGGATTCATAGTCCGTGGGAAGGGAAATCCGGCTTCCCTCTGGTCGGCTTCCCACGCTTTACCATGAAGCAAATGAAGGAAATCCTGGGCCTTGCCGGCGTCGATCTGCTGGGAGGCGGCATCGATGAGGCCCCGGGAGCCTACAAGGATATTCACAGGATCATGCATTACCAGGAAGACCTGGTGAAAATTGCAGGTACTTTCTATCCAAAGATCGTGAGGATGTCGGAGGATTGAGAGGGAGTGACGAGTGACGAGTGACGAGTGACAAGTGACAAGTGACCAGTAATGAAAGACCCGGGAACCATTAGCCAAGAGCCAGGAATCAAGTGGAATACCGGTATACGAACTGCCTGTGAATCTGTAAATTTGTAAACCTGTCAATCTGTAAACCTGTCAATCTGTAAACCTGTCAATCTGTAAACCTGAATTCCGTGAACGAAGTTACCTACATCGACCTGGGCCTGAAGGATTACAAGGAAGCCTGGGAGTACCAGTCTGCACTGCAGCAGAGCATCATCGACGCCAAGACAGGACAGCGCCGGGATAGGTTCAGGAATTTCCTGATTTTTGTCGAGCATCCTCACGTTTACACCCTGGGCAAAAGCGGAAAGGAGAACAACCTGCTGATCAACGACAACCTGCTGGAATCCATCGGGGCAGTTTTTTATAAGATTGACCGGGGCGGAGATATCACCTATCACGGACCCGGTCAGC
>CAYMJH010000200.1:0-7294 GCA_964390385.1 uncultured Bacteroidales bacterium
TTGATGCCGTCATCCTGGCCACTCCCGATCATTGGCATTGCCTGCAAACCGTGCACGCCCTGGAAGCAGGGAAGGATATATATGTTGAAAAACCCCTGGCTAATGCTTTGGCTGAATGCAATATTATGGTGAATGCCGCCCGCCGTCACAACAGCATCATACAGGTGGGTCAGTGGCAGCGCAGCGATCCCCACTGGCAGGATGCAGTCGCTTATGTGCATTCCGGCAGGCTGGGTCATATCCGCCTGGTGAAAGCCTGGTCTTATGTCGGCTGGAAAGGGGCTTTGCCTGTGCTGCCCGATGAACCCGTCCCTCCCGGTGTCGACTATGATATGTGGCTCGGGCCTGCGCCTCAACGACCTTTTAATCGCAACCGTTTTCATTTTACCTTCCGGTGGTTTTGGGATTATGCCGGCGGATTAATGACCGACTGGGGTGTTCACCTTCTCGATTATGCCTTGTTGGGTATGGGTGTACACGCACCCAGGTCTGTTATTGCTGCAGGCGGCAAGTATGCCTTCCCTGAAGATCCCATGGAAACGCCTGACACGCAGCAGGCTATCTTTGAGTTCGACGGGTTCGGATTGATCTGGGAACATACTATAGGCATATACGGCGGCAACTATGGCCGGGGCCATGGAGTGGCCTTTATCGGTGAAAACGGTACGCTGGTCGTTGACCGGAACGGATGGGAAGTCATTCCCGAAATAAAAAACAATGCACCGCTGTTGGAAGCCGTTCCCCTTCATAAAATTGAGGGCAAAGGACTGGAACTCCACGTGCGTAATTTCATCGATTGCATGAAAACACGGGAGAAGCCTAATGCCTCGGTGGCGGAAGGCGCACATATTGCCCGCATTGCCCATCTGGGGAATATTGCTTACCGCACCGGCCATAAAATATACTGGGATGCTGATAACAATCAGATCCGGAATGACGAAACGGCAAAAAAACTCATGATCCCCGCTTACAGGGAACCCTGGAGACTGCCGGATTACTGAAAAAGGCAAAAAAATGCCTCCGTGGGTCACAAACAGCATTAACCTGTTTCTGCCTCCTGCCGTATCTAAAATCCGAGCACATCAAGGTTGGGTATGGATGAATCCACAGGGATGGTGTCGATATTAACAGCTTTGCGCACGGCAAGTTCATATCGTATCCTGGCCAGGGGCAGTTTCGCATTGTTCTTGTCAACCTGGATGCTGAATTCGGTGAATGATTTCCCGGTGTTCATGGTGGGCTCATCGGCAAACAGATTGTTTGTCCTGAGATATTGTTCAATATCGGGTACGCGGTCATTGCTGACATTGAACAGGATCATTACCTTGTTTTCGGCATTGACACAGCCATATAAATTAAGCAGGAACATTTTGAGCAACGCCGACTTGCTGCCATCCTTTTTCAGCAATGGATTGATCCATATGCCGGTTTCAGATTCCATCAGGGTCTCCAGGATTCTCAGCCCGTAATTGCGTATGGCACTGCCTGACTGGGTAATTTCGATACCGATATCGGCTCCTCCGTTCATAACTTTCGATTCTGTCTTTCCCCAGGTCTCGTATACCACAATTCCCCTGGAGATCCTGGAAGGGCTTTTATAATTCTGCACCGAAAAATCAGCAAACTGGTGCAGCCTGCCGATGCCTTCAAGCTTCCCGCGAAGCCAGTTCAGTGCAATGTAGGGCATTTCAGACACCATGGAGATGACTTCTTTTTCATGACAAAGCCGGGTCAGAAAATCTGAAAGACCGGTTTCATCCTGCGCATTGACAATGCTTACAAGCCTTACATTGCCTCTTTTGAGCGACAGTACTTTCTCGAGCGGCATATCAGTCTTGTATTCAAGCTGCATTTCAAGCTGGCGTTCATAAATCCAGTCGTCACCTGCGATGGCTACATCGAGTTCATGAATGCCAAGTTGTGAGCCAAATTCCTGCGGCCTTCCGTCCCATCCATAGAGGAAAGGAACAGCGGTAAACTTGGTTGGACCGCCCGATTCATAACCCGAGGTCTTAAATCCGGCATTTTCCAATAGTTGCACAAGGTTTCCTCCGCGGTTTGGATCTGCCAGTGAACCGGCAGGCATTCCGATGATCAGGTTTTCTTTCTTCATCAGTTGGGGTAAAACGATTAAAATTCAATGAATTCAAGCTTCCCGTCTTGGGTGATACGCCTGTAATAGCAGGTAGAATAAGGGTCCCCCGATTTCTTCCTGGCATGGCAGGCGCCTTTGCCCAGGGGTGTAACCATATAAACCAGGGAGTTCTGTTCGCAATTGACCCGGATCTCTTCAACCTTCAGCAGGTCACCGGAAGTGGCTCCTTTTTTCCACAGCTGCCGGCGGCTTCTGCTGTAAAAGGTTGCAAAACCACTGCTGAGGGTTGCTTCAAAGGCTTCTTTGTTGGCAAAGGCCAGGATAAGCACTTCCCTGGTACGGATATCCTGGGTAACGACGGGGATCAGCTGGTTGCCATCTGCACCGAAATCCAGCAGCAATTCACGGGTGTATTCTTTTTCCATGCCGGTTGATTTGGAAATATTAAAAACTGCCCAAAAGTAATCTTCCTTTGGTAAAATGAAAAATCACGGCCATATTTATTATGAAAAAGAAGCGGTTAATTGAAAGGTATTTTATATTTTTCCGGTCGGTTACCATCATAATATTATATGTTTGACTCCATCCGGGATAAGGTGCTTACGGCTGACAAGCTTGCGGAGATCCGTGAGACCCATGGTGCCAGAAAGATTGTTTTTTGTACAGGCTGTTATGATATACTGCAATCGGGCCATGCCGTTTTTTTTAACCAGTGCAGGGAGTTTGGGGATATTGTCGTGGTGGGCGTGGGCCGTGATGAGATAATCTCCGGGCTGAAAGGTCCCGGAAGGCCGGTGAATCCTGAAAACAATCGCCTGTACCTGGTTGCTTCAATGCACGACGTGGACTATGCCGTATTGAACGATACCCGTCTTTCGACCGGTAAAATTGACTTTTATGAAGTCATGCAACGGTTACGTCCCGATGTTTTTGTCCTGAACAGCGATGATACAGGCATTGAAGAAAAGAAGGCGCTATGCGATGAGGTGGGTACCCGCATGGAATTTGTCAGCCGCATTGTCCCGCCTGAACTTGAGGCTACGTCTACGACACGAATTATTGATAAGATCAATTTTGCCTACCGTGCCCCGTTACGCATTGATTTTGCGGGGGGATGGACAGATGTTCCCTATATCATGGGCGACAAGCCGGGTTTTGTATCCAATATCACCATCAGCCCGCTCATTGAATTAAAAAACGGCAAATTCAACTTTTCGGGCTATCCCAGGGGAAGCGGGTTAAGTACATCAACCGCCGTGAAGCTGCTGGAGATGATCAGTTCAAAAACCTATAATGCCGATTCAAAAACACTGGCCAATATCGGAGAGGACCTGTTTAACCTGGAGAATACGGAACTGAACTGGGCTATCGGCCGCCAGGACCAATATTCCATTGTTTTCGGCGGTTTCAGCTGCTTTGAATTCGGCCGTAACTATGCCCGCAGGCTCGACCTGGATGTGCCCGTTGAAATACTGGAAGAATTCAAGAAAAACCTGCTGCTGATGCATACCGGTATTTCACGGAATGCACAATCGGCGGTGGAACAAGTGTATCAGCACCACAAAACAGCTGAAGGACAGGACGCATTGGATAAACTGGCGGCCTATGGCAAAGCGTTTGCCTCGTCGATGCAAAAGAAAGATTTTATTCAATGTGCCGAAATCATGGAGCTGAATTTCAAAGCCCAGGTGCAGCTTGCCTCTGCCTCTACCAATGAAAACCTCGAAAGCATGTATGCCTTCGCGAAAAAAAACGGCCTGATCGGAGGTAAGATAGCCGGTGCGGGGGGCGGCGGAGCCTTTATTTTTTACTGCGAAAATCCAGTGCACCTGAAAAATGTTATGAAAAAGGAGTTCGTTGACTGTTTCGAGATTGATTTTGACTTTCACTTCAAGGATATCAAGAGGCTGAATACAGTTTAATAAGACGAAAAACGGATGAAACGGAACGATAAAAAAATGAAACAGGATAAGGTCGTGAAGCTGATGATCCGACACCCTGTGAGTTTTTATCCCTGGCCGTGAATTTTTGTAACTTTTTTTTGGGCATTCAATTAAAATGGTTTATGTTTGTTTAAAATATAGAAAATCTGATAATTATATTAAGTTTTAACCTCACGCTTACCATATCCGATGTAGTGATTTTACCATTTATTCATGATTGATTTCTTCCAGGTATATAATTATCTGGCATGCACCCTGTTACTGCTGTTGCTTTTTTCCATAGGTTTGACAATTTCTCCTCAACAATTGCGCAAGACGGCCATTTGGAGCGCTATTTTGTCCGTACCCACTTCTGTTACTTCTATCCTGTTTGTTCCTGATTATTGGGATCCCAGGAGAATAATCGGTCAGGTTATCGGGATGGAAGATATGATCTTTTCTTTTACAACAGGAGGTATAGCCTGGTTGACAGCTGTTTGGTCACTCCGTCATAGGATCAATTGGATTTTTCATGGTAAAAAAATTTCCATCCGGTTCGCAAAGTTGGTTCTTGGGGGATCTATTGTTAATCTTGTTTTTTTGTTTTTGGGTGTCGGCATTATGAATTCTGTTGTAATCGCTATTATGGCAGTCGGAGCCTGGGTTCTTTTTAAAAGGAAGGATTACTGGATCATAGGTGTAAACGGGGTAATCAGCTTTTCAGCATTTTATTTTGGATTTGTCAGTATTGCATTTGCTTTATTCCCGGAATTTCTGGATCAGTGGAATGCTGAGATGCTTTTCGGACTGTATGTGGGCAAGGTGCCTTTCGAGGAAATTCTTTGGGCTTTTGCCTGCGGATGCGCCTGGCCTCTTATCATTGCATTTTTGTTGGATGTCACCCTAAAACCGAAACCTGACGTCATTATGGATATCTGAATAAACGTTTGCGAAAACGGCCGGATAGAGGTTGCCGTCATTTCACGCCAGCATGAAGCATCCGGAGATCGTTCAGGCGATGCTTATTGGCCTCTCCTTCAATCCTCTATCCAATCATCGCCTCCGGAAAATTAATCAGGTACAGGTTGTCAGTGGCCCGGGTAAAGGCCGTATAAAGCCACCGGAGAAAATCCATATCAATGCTCTCTTTACGCAGGTATCCGAAATCAATGAAGACATTTTTCCACTGTCCCCCCTGTGCTTTATGGCAGGTGACCGCATAGGAGAATTTCACCTGCAGGGCATTGAAAAATGCATTATTCTTAACTTTCTCATACTGGCTCTTTTTGGGTTTCAGATCCTGGTAATCTTCCAGGATGGCATAGAAAAGCTTCTGGTTGTCTTCCTGGCTCATGGCAGCACCTTCCACTGTAAGGGTATCCAGCATGATCTTGGCTTCGATCTTCAGGTCATAGTCGATCAGCTCAACCAGGGCGTCGGCAAAGCGGAATCCGTATATTTCCTGTATCTTCCGGATTTTAATCACCCTGATGATATCCCCGTTGGCAATAAAATCAATTTTATCCGAACCGGAAAGCCAGTAATAATTGTTTTTTACCACCATCAGCAGATCGCCGGCTGTTACTTCTTCTTCACGGCCCAGGATCTGCCTCCGGATTCCCTCGTTGAATTTATTGGCTCTCTTGTTGGACCGGCAGATGATGATGGTGTTTTCTATTCCGTTCTGGTTATAGGACTGGTTCAGATAATCAAGGATTTCATTGCCTGTTATGTTCAGGACATCAGGGAAACCATCGACGATCAGCTTCGGGAACTCCTCCTTGCCGCGGATGATATTGTTCCGGATGAGGGTTGCGTTTACCAGTATTCCTGAATCCTGCGACTGACGGACTACATCGGTGAGCTCAATGACTTCGGCTTCCTGGAAATAGTGTTGCAGGACTGATTCATCAAGGGCAGGGCTGATGCTGGTCCCAACCGGCGGAAGCTGTGCTGTGTCTCCGATGATGATAAGGCTGCAGCGCTTATCGTTCCGGAGGTAATGAAGAAGGTCATCCAGCAGCCGTCCCGACCCGAATACATGGTTGTCTCCTGCATGATTGGAGATCATCGATGCTTCGTCGATCAGGAACAGGGTATCGGTGAACAGGTTCTTTTCAAGTACAAAAATGCCGAAGGAATCGGCAGCGGATCGCTGGCGGTATATTCTCTTATGGATGGTGCTGGCACTTTTTCCCGAATAGTGGGAGAAAACCTTTGCCGCCCTGCCCGTGGGAGCCAGCAGAACCGCTTTCTTCCCGATGTCCTCCAGTACGTTGACCAGGGTGCTTACAACGGTGGTTTTGCCTGTTCCTGCATATCCTTTGATAACCAGGACCTTGTTTTCCTGTCCTTCGGTCACAAAGGCCGCAAGGGATTCGATCAGCAAGTGCTGACCCCGGGTGGGAGAATAATCCAGTTTGTCCAGGAGCAGCCCGGCAAGGTGATTTTTAAGCATGCCAATCAGAATAATTCCCCATTTGTCTTAAACGAATTGTATTTTTTTATAAATTCGCAACCAAACTTAAATCAAATAATCAAAATGAAAACTGCTTTACAAATAATTTTGGCCATAATTATCATTGTGCTCGGTTATTTTCTTTATGAGAGCATTATGGAGCCTATACGGTTTAACCGTGACAGGGATATCCGGGTAAAAGCGGCTATTGCGAAACTCAAGGATATCCGCGAGATACAGGTTGCGTACAGGGGTATCAATGGCAAATACACAGGCAGTTTTGATACACTGATAACGTTTTATAACAAGGATTCATTTACCATTGACAAGCTCATACCGGTAACGGCTTATAATACTGATGAAATTACAGAGAGAGAAGCCATTAAGAAAGGTTTCATTAAAGTTGAAAAAACCAAGGTGGCCGTTAAAGACTCTGTCCCTGCACCGGCCTATCCCGTCGGAGAAATACGGATCATACCTTTCACCGACAATAAGGAGTTTTCCTTGGCTGCAGGGGATGTTAAAACTGCATCAGGCGCCATTGTCAAAGTTTTTGAAGCTTATGCCTTGTATGAGGACCTGCTGAAAGGATTGGATGAACAGCTGATCATTAACTATGTCGAAGAACGTGAAAAAATAACCAAATTCCCCGGCCTGAAGGTGGGTTCGCTGGTTGAAGCCACCAATAACGCCGGAAACTGGGAATAATGACACCGGATCATGCATGAGCTGAGCCTGGTCGATACCACTTTTCATAAAGAGAAAACGCATCTGTACCATTTATCCATTCAGGCTGACCTGAATGGATTTTCTTTTTGC
>CAYMJH010000201.1:0-1560 GCA_964390385.1 uncultured Bacteroidales bacterium
TGACCGGATATTCTGGAGGAGCAGGTAAACAAGCACGCCTGCAAATGCAAGGGTGATCAGCAGAATGGCAGTGATCTGAAACCGTTTCATTTTTTCTATCTTGATCTCGTCCTCTTTTCTTTCGATTTGCAGCTGGCGATTTTCGAGTTCCAGGCGTTGTTCGCGCGTCAGCTGCTCGGCGGCCTGAAGAGAATCGACCGTGATTTTAAGCTGTTCTTTTTTCACTTTCAGCTCCGCTTCCGTTTCCTGTTTCGCGGAATAGGCTTTTTCAACCTCAGACGCTGCCGTTGTTTTCACCTGTTCCATCTCCTGTTTTTTAATGATCTTGTCCAGGTCAGAATACAGCTCGAAATATTCACGTGATTTTTCCTCATTGCCGGTTTTTTCATAGCTGTCATAGGCCAATCCGTAACAGCGCCTGAGCAGTTTCAGGTCATTCAGGTCCTTGGCAATATTGATGGCTTCATTAAGCGAGGCTAGGGCTTCCCGATGATTCCCGGCTCCCTGCTGGGCCAGTGCGATATTGGTCAGGCCGGAAGCAGTTTCAGCCTGTTGCCGGGATTGTCTTGCATACTGCAACGCTTTCTGCAGGTGCAGGATCGCTTTATCATATTGTTCAAGGTCGATGAAGATCATGCCCAGGCTGTTGGATACCAGTTGAATCCCTTTCTGGTTTTTCAGCTGCTGGTTGATATCCAATACCCTGAGATAATATGCTGCAGCTTCACTTTTAAAACCGTTGGTTTGCAGCAGGTGAGCCGATCGGCCAAAACAGGCCGATGCCTCGGCCAGGTTCCCGTCACCGGTATATTTTTCGGCGAGCTGATCGTTCCGGGCGATTTCATCCCTGATATGCTGCGGAATTGCCTTCCCCTGAGCCATCGTTATATTACCGGATCCCCCGATGAGAAAAAGGCAAAACAATAAGGCGCTGATACAGTAAAACCTCTTTTTGCTGAGCGTATCGATCATAGCATGCAGTTAAAAAAAATTAAATTACAAAAACTTTATTAATAAACATCATTCAAATCAGAAACATTGCATTCGCTACAAGCGAATTCCAACGATGAGAATATCATCCACCTGCTCTTCGTCACCCTTCCAGTTAAGGAAGGTACGGTGCAGGATTTCGTTTTGTTCAGCCACGGGCGAATGGTGAATGGAAAGCAGAAGATCCTGAAACTGCTTATACCGGAATTTTTTGTTATCGGGACCTCCAAACTGGTCGGGAAAACCGTCTGAGAAGAGGTACAGCATGTCGCCGGTCTGATACGGAACGGTCTGGTTGGTAAACGGTGTGGTGAAATTGACATGGATCCCTATGGGCATGCGGTCTGCCTTGAACACTTCAAGCCCGTTCCCGTTGGCCCGGTAAACGGGATTATTGGCTCCGGCATAGGCAAAAGTCTTTTTTTCTTCGTCTATGATGCACAGTGCCACATCCATCCCGTCGGAAGCTTCGCCTTCTATCCCTTTCTGGTGAAGCAGCTTCATCACTTCCTCCCGCAGCAGGCAAAGGAACTGAGCAGGCTCTTCAATGGCATACCGGTTAAAAATATC
>CAYMJH010000201.1:1570-5269 GCA_964390385.1 uncultured Bacteroidales bacterium
TCATATAGGCAATTCCCGCCATGGTCATGAAGGCGCCCGAAATGCCATGGCCGGTGCAGTCTGCCACGGTGATGATCTTTTTACCGGACTTCTGGCCTGCCCAGTGAAAATCGCCGCTGACAATGTTTCTCGGAATGTTCAGAATGAAATGCTCCGGAAAAATATCCTTCATCAGCTCATGGGTGGGCAGGATGGCTTTCTGGATCCGTTTCGAATAAGTGATGTCATCAATGATTTCTTTACGTTGCTGAGATATCCGCTGATGATCCCTTTCAAGCTTCTCCTTTTGCTTTTTAATTTCCTTGATCTTGTCGATCAGGGTCAGCGAAGCCCTTACCCGCATGAGCAATTCATAATGATGAAAAGGCTTGGAAATGAAATCGTGTGCTCCCGTTTCATAGGCAGCTTTTATGCTTTCGGTGGCCGAAAGCATGATGACCGGGATATCAGCCGTAACGGGATTTTCCTTGAGGATTTGGATGGCTTTAACGCCGTTCATTTCAGGCATGATCACATCCATCAGGATGAGATCGGGCAAATGCTGTTCAGCCAGCAGGCATGCCATTTTCCCTGTGCCGGCCCAAATCAGCCGGTAGTTGTCGCCCAACTGCCGGAATGCCTCTTCAATTGTATCGAAATACGATTTGGAGTCATCAGCAACCAGGATGGTGTATTTCATATACCGGCACTTTACTGGATTGAATGAATTCTCAGCTATAAAATTCTAAAATAAGTACGACTTTTCAATGATTTATGTTACGGAAAAAGCAAACCGAATGGACAAAGGCTAATGTAATTTTCTGGCCAGGATACAGGTGTTCTTGAATCGTTGCACTCCCCCCTGTCCTGAAAAAACCTCTAGGTAAAACAGGTACATTCCTGCCCTTTCCGGCCTGCCTTCCCCGTTGGTGCCGTCCCAGGTGAAGGTGCCCTGATTCCCCAGCACTTTGTTGTTGGCCAGCTGCCTTACCATTCTCCCGCGGCTGTCAAAAATCATGACGGTTGCCGACAGGCCGGCCTGGTCAAACTGATAGGATAAGGCTATGAAATCATCATTCCCGTCGTTGTCGGGTGTGAAAACTTCCGGCGAAACGCTCACGGGTGAAGATAATAATCTTGCATTAGGCAAGGTTTGTGAGTTTTCATAACCCGGCGTCGCAAAGCCGGCATTTTCAGCGGCTGAATGCCAGTTCGCGGGATCATTGGAAGGATAGCCGCAATGCAGGCGCTCAAGCGATACGCCTTCCGGGTTTCGTACCAGCGCATGATGATAAGCGGCACTGTAAGTGAACTGGTCAATGACCCTGAAGGTTTTGCCTGCCAGCGCAATGGTTCCTTCCTTATCGGGAAGCGCAGCCATGCCCTGATCCTCGATGATGGCTGCCGGATGCCTGCAACGATAATGATCCATCAGTGCCCCTGCATTGCGGGTCACAACGGCATAGCGCCCCGGCATCAGCTGGAACGGGCCGGTTATTTCCGCCAGCAGCTTCAGGTTATCGCCGGCATAAAGGTCTGTCAATATCAGCTTTAACGACGAAAGCTCGATGACTTTTTCAGACCGGTTCATGATCTCAACAAATTCTTCCTCACCGCAGGCATCAAAAAGTACTTCATTGATGATCAGATCGAGGGAATCGGGAGAAGACGCCAGTCCGAAATCTGTATACCGGCCGGCCAGGGAATTGCCGGCACAGTCGCAGATCTCCTCTTTCACCATCAGTTCATAAAGGGTGTAGGGTTCGAATTTTCCCTGAAAGGTGAGGTTGACAGAAGCATAATCAGGCGGAACGGGCTCTGCGGCCAGGGGATGAAAAAACCCGCGGTTAACGGTATACAGGAAAGGACCGGCCATGGCCGAAAACATCATCGATTCACTGAAGGTGACCAGCAGCCCGCTGTCACTGACGGTGGCGGCACGAAAGAGATCGGGCCTGATAAGATCGGGATTCCGGCAGGCTTGTGAATTCACGTATCCCGGAGTACCTCCCAGGGTGTTCTCTGATCCGTCCCAGTTACCGTATCCTCCGCATGGATTATCAGGATCTTTCAGCTCAAGCGACCAGCCTCCCTCAGCTTTCAGGACATTGCTGAACCACCGGCCTGAATAGGGAACGGAATGCATAATCTCTCCCGAGGGACCGGTAAGAGTCAGTATTCCGCCCTCATTGGGAAGGGCGGGCAATCCTTTAACCGGCAACACCGATCCGTAGGGTTTCAGTAGTGCTGAATCCCGTGCCTCACATAGCAGCAGGTAACCTTGTTTTTCCAGACGGCAAGCCGGCAGCGCTTTACTTTTCCCGCCCACCGACAGTTTCCAGCCTTCCATTTCGACCTGGACGCCGGTTTTGTTGTAAAGCTCTAAATACTCCACCGGCGGAAGGCCTGCTGAAGGCGCAGGATCGGCCATGATCTCGTTGATGACAATTTCATAAGGCCTTGCATCAGCCCGGGAAGCACAGTTACGGAAAGACCGGTCAGCGCTTTTTGTCATTTGAGCAACGCACACCGGGGAGAGCATTAAAAAAATAAAGGGAAGGATTTTCATAAATCATTTTTTTTACGAATTTTGCCGATAACATTGGGAGAAATTTAGCCAAAAGCGATCAGAAATCAAAGAGGCTGTCTCATTCCAAAAGAACATCCATTGGTTTTTCTCTGTGCATTCCTTGATTTCTCTGTGTAGCAGATCCTTACACGATGAATCAAGGAGGATCCGCAGTGGTGCTCAGAAGCCTTGAGGCAGCTTCTTTGTATAGTGTCAGTATCAAATAACCATAATTATGACGATATGAAAGTAGCAGTTGTTGGTGCCACCGGCCTCGTAGGATCGCAGATGATCCGTGTGCTGGAAGAACGAAATTTCCCGGTTACGACCTTCATACCGGTTGCTTCGGAAAAATCCGTCGGCAAAAAGGTGACTTTCAGAGGAAAGGAATATGCGGTTGTCGGAATGCAGGATGCCATTGACATGAAACCACAGCTTGCAATTTTTTCCGCCGGTGGCGGAACTTCAAAAACGTGGGCGCCGAAATTTGCAGAGGCCGGTACTACGGTGGTGGACAATTCCTCGGCATGGAGAATGGAACCGGGTATAAAGCTTGTGGTTCCTGAAGTGAATGCCCATGTCCTGACAAAATCCGATAAAATCATTGCCAATCCGAACTGCTCGACGATTCAGATGGTGGTTGCGCTGGCAGGCCTTCATAAAGCCTACAAGGTGAAACGTATCGTGGTTTCGACGTACCAGTCGGTCACCGGGACGGGGAAGAAAGCAGTGGACCAGTTGATGAACGAGCGGAAAGGCATTTCGGGCGAAATGGCTTATCCGCACAAAATCGACATGAATGCGCTTCCGCATATTGATGTATTCCTGGACAACGGTTACACCAAGGAAGAAATGAAGATGGTGAACGAAACCAGGAAGATCATGGAGGATGATTCCATCAGGGTGACCGCAACCACGGTGAGAATTCCTGTTATCGGGGGTCATTCCGAATCGGTAAATGTTGAATTCGAAAAAGAGTTTGAACCGGAAAAGGTCCGGGAGATCCTCGGCAATGCGCCCGGCGTGATTGTGATGGATGATCCTAAGAATAACGTTTATCCCATGCCCATTATCTCCCATAACCGCGACGAAGTATTTGTGGGACGCCTGCGACGGGACGAAACACAGCCTAAGACATTGAATATGTGGAT
>CAYMJH010000201.1:5338-7188 GCA_964390385.1 uncultured Bacteroidales bacterium
GAAAAATCTGATTTGATGCAGTATGCCGCCCCGACGGTGTGTTGAAAACCCCGACGGGGTGATAAACCTGGGTCAGAAAAGAAAATCGTCGTAGGGGTAACGTTTAATGTGAATCTCTTTTACTTTATCGTATAGTATTTTCTTCAATTCCTCAATATTTTCCTTAAGCATGGCGGAAATGAAGATACTGGGGGCATTGTTTTTCGCCATCCAGCTGTTTTTAAGTTCCTCCAGTGTGAGATTGGACCGGTTTTTCGGGGTGAGATCATCGTCTTCTTTGACAATGTAGCGGTAAGCGTCAATTTTATTGAACACCGCGAGGGTAGGTTTGTTGGATGCACCGATGTCATGCAGGGTCTGGTTCACGATGCTGATTTGTTCCTCAAAACCGGGATGGGATATATCCACCACATGCAGGAGAATATCAGAATCCCGAACCTCATCCAGGGTCGATTTGAATGATTCCACCAGGTGATGGGGCAGTTTGCGGATAAAGCCGACGGTGTCGCTCAGCAAAAAGGGCAGGTTGCCGATGACCACTTTTCTTACCGTGGTGTCGAGGGTGGCGAACAGTTTATTCTCGGCAAAGACTTCAGATTTGCTCAGCAGGTTCATCAGGGTTGATTTTCCGACGTTGGTGTAACCCACCAGCGAAACGCGGACCAGTTTACCCCTGTTCTTGCGCTGTGTGATCATCTGCCGGTCGATCTTTTTCAGCTGTTCTTTCAGGTTGGCGATCTTGTCTCTGATAATCCTGCGGTCGGTTTCAATTTCTGTCTCACCCGGACCTCTCAGGCCAATTCCGCCGCGCTGCCTTTCAAGGTGGGTCCACAAACCGGCCAGCCGGGGCAGGAGATATTCATATTGCGCCAGTTCAACCTGGGTTTTGGCGTGGGCGGTTTTAGCCCTGCTGGCAAAAATATCCAGGATCAGATTGGTACGGTCGAGAACCCTGATCCTCAGTTCTTCCTCAAGATTTCTTAACTGGCTGGGAGAAAGCTCGTCATCAAATATGGCTATGTCTATCGCATGGCTGCTCACGTATTCACGGATCTCCTCCAGTTTTCCCTTGCCAATATAGGTTCGGGCATTGGGAACTTCAAGCTTCTGAATAAACCTCCCGGCAGGGACGGCTCCTGCCGTATCGGTAAGAAAGGCAAGCTCTTCCAGAAATTCCTCAATCCGGGAGGGCTCATTTTCTCTGTTGGCTAATCCAATGAGTATGGCCCGTTCTTTTGTTGCTTTGGTATAATATCCTCCCAACGAATGGCTATATTTTACTGGATGAGTGAACGATTTGCCTGCAGCGCATCACGGATGGAAAGCTTTATTGTCTCGGTGCAATCATAGATCATGGTGAAATCATCAGGGAAAGGAAGTCTTTTTTGCTCGATCAGCTTTCGGGTTTCCGGTTTAAGTGCATTTATGTCTCCTATGGCCCTGGCTGAAACATGTTCAAAATGAGTGGAAGCGGCAACAGGTTCTTTTTTCAGCAATTGTTTGGGATTCAATGATATGATTTCCAGGTAACCCTGAAGGGTGCAATGCTTTTGCTGAAAGGTCTCGATGACCGTGCAGGTAATGTCCTTGTATTTTTTTACCTTGATATCGTTGCCCAGGCTGTCTTTCATGACATTGCCCCTCGAATCGAGTACATAGTTGAATCCGTCCTCGATGGTTTTTTTCTCAACATAATCCTTGTCAGAAACCATGTCGGGAGAGATATCGATGTGCTGCAGCACGAGATCCACATAATAATCATAAACGGTCTGGTTATCGAGCTTCCGGACATGGAATTCAATCCATTCACCGGAAAATTCACGTGTATCAAGGGTTAGGATATTGCTGAT
>CAYMJH010000202.1:0-7144 GCA_964390385.1 uncultured Bacteroidales bacterium
TTTTTTACACTGAACGCTCAAACCGTTGATGAGATCATCTGCAATTACCACAAAAGCATAGGAGGAGTCGATAAGCTTAAGGCACATACCTCGGTAAAAGCGATAGGCAAGGCACCTACTCCCCAGGGTGATTTTCCTTTCGAATTCTACCAGGAAAAACCCAATAAAATCAAGGTGGTGATCGACATCATGGGTAAAAAAATGGTGGCACAGGCCTATGACGGAGAGACCGCATGGATGCTGAATCCCTTTATGGGTGAGTCTGCCCAGAAATTGCCCGAAGATCAGTCAAAATCTGTCAGAGAGGAAGCAGAACTCGAGGATCCTTTCATTGATTATGCTGCAAAAGGCCACGAGGTAACCCTTGAGGGGACCGCAGACATTGAGGGCGTTCAGTGCTTTGTCGTTAAACTGGTCAAGCACAAAGGAAACGCTGAAAAAGAATCGACCCAGTATTATTATTTTGACAAGGAAAACGCTATACCTATTATGGTAAAGACCTCCGTGAAAGTCGGCGATCAGGCAGGCCAGCAGGTGGAAACTTATTTCAGCGATTATCGCGAAGTGGAAGGCGGGATTGTCATGCCTTTTTCCATGGAAGTCAAGATGGGCGACCAGGTTGTGCAAGCCATGGTGTTCGATACGATCACCATCAATACCGATATCCCCGACGAAGAATTTAAATTTCCCGCAGACGCACAATAATTCTTTTTGTCCGGGATTCGGCCATAAAGACCTTGTTTATTCTTTCAAAGCCTGAAAATGAACCTTTCATTTTCAGGCTTTTTTTTGGTTAGCATTGTTGTTGTGTATACAGGCGCGCCTGCCTGTTCGGCAGACAGGTCCGCTTGTGTCTGCTTTTTATCAGGTGATTCCGTGATCGGGTGATTGGTTATCAAAAGTATTTCCGCACCGCATCCTGAAAATTCGGGGGGGCTTTTCTGATCTTTTTGGTGGCCGCATCGACAAAGACCAGAACCGTATTGCCGCTGCAATGTACAAGGCCTTCATCATTTACGATCTCATATTGAAAATCAAGCTTCACCTCGGGAAAAGCTTTCAGGCATGTTTTTATCGTAAGCAGATCATCATAATGAGCGGGATGCCTGAAATTAATGGTCATGGACCGAACGGGAAGGATGATTCCCTCGTCTTCCATCGATTTATAGGTCATTCCGATGGAACGCAGCATTTCTGTCCGCCCCACCTCAAAATACTCGGCATAATGACCATAATAAAGATACCCCATACGGTCTGTCTCACCATACCTGACCCTTATTTTTGTTTCAGTGCAAAACATATCAGATGAGGGGTGAATCAGGTTCGCGCTTCATTTTCATATAGGCGGCGTGTTCGAGGAAGCGCGGGGCGATCCGCTTCACCAGTGCCGTCATTTTACCTTCCAGCGTGAGGATCCTGTAATTGCGCCTGTGTTTCACTGCCCTGTATATGGCATTGGCAACCTGCTCGGGCGTCATCATCTTTTCCTCTTCACGGGGAGTGAAACCTTGCGGAGTGCCGTCAGCCGTCAGTGCTTTCTTCCGGATGTCGGAACTTGTAAAGCCCGCGCAAAGGATCAGCACATGCAGCCCGTTCTTCAGATTCTCTATCCTTTAGGTCTCAAGAAAACCGTGCAGGGCGTACTTGGAAGCTGAATAGGCAGTTCTGCCCGGCAGGCCTATAAAGCCTGCAACCGACGAGACTCCCACCACCGATCCCCTGCTTTTCACAAGATGAGGCAGGGCATATTTTGTACAATAAACGGCTCCCCAAAAGTTGACATCGAAGAGTCTTTTCAGCACCGCGATATCCACATCCTTAAAAAGAGCCCGCATGGATATCCCGGCGTTGTTTATCAATACATCCACACGGCCAAACTTTTCCAGTGTGGTCTCAATCAGATTCCGGCAATCCTGCTCAATGGTTACGTCCGTCCTGCAGGCCAGGACAACATAACCTTCAGCGTTCAGGCTTTCAGCCACAGACCGGATGGTGTCAAGAGACCGGGCAGCCAGAACAACCCTGGAACCCATGCGGGCAAAGCGGGTGGCAGTGGCGAGTCCGATTCCCGAGGAGGAACCCGTTACAATGACAACTTTGTCTTTCATATCTGGTAAATAGACGTCTAAAAATAATAAAAAGTATCTGTGCACAAAAATTCTTATCAGGAATACCTAACTTTAGCCGACATTATTTGCATGGGCCATGATGGGAACGAATCAACCGCTTGCAGACAGGATGCGCCCCAAAGACCTGGATGGATATGTCGGTCAGGAGCATCTGGTGGGTGAAAACGCCATCCTGCGTCAGGGCATTGAATCAGGCGTATTGCCTTCTTTTCTTTTATGGGGCCCTCCCGGTGTTGGCAAGACCACACTGGCAAGGATCATCGCCAATAAACTGAACCGTCCGTTTTATCAGCTAAGCGCCGTAAGCTCGGGCGTCAAGGATGTGCGCGATACACTGGAAAAGGCCAGGAAACAACAGTTTTTTAACAAGCCTTCACCCATACTTTTCATCGACGAGATCCACCGCTTCAACAAAGCCCAGCAGGATTCCCTGTTGAGCTCCGTTGAGCAGGGACTGGTAACGCTGATCGGCGCCACCACGGAAAATCCTTCTTTTGAAGTGATCGGTCCCCTGCTTTCAAGGTGCCAGGTTTATATCCTTAAGCCGCTGGATAAGGCATCCCTGATGAAAATTCTGGAAAACGCATTGCAGCAGGATGTTTATCTCAGGCAGAAACAGGTCGTGATCAGCGAACATGAAGCCATCCTGCGATATTCAGGCGGGGATGCCAGAAAACTGCTGAATATCCTCGAACTGGTAATCGCATCCTCCGAGGCTGAACCGGGAAAGTCCCTCACGATCACCAATGACATGGTGATGTCCTGTGTTCAGGAAAAAATGGCCCTCTATGACAAGACCGGCGAACAGCATTACGATATCATCTCGGCATTCATCAAATCGTTGCGGGGCAGCGACCCCAATGCGGCGGTTTATTGGCTGGCCAGGATGGTGGAAGCAGGAGAAGACCCAAAATTCATTGCCCGGAGAATGACGATACTGGCTGCTGAAGACATCGGCATCGCGAATCCGAATGCTCTTTTGCTGGCAACCGCTTGCTTCGAGGCTATCAATATGATCGGATGGCCGGAGTCGAGGCTTATTCTGGCTGAAACTGCCATTTACCTGGCTACCTCTCCGAAAAGCAATTCATCGTGCACAGCCATCGATTATGCCCAGCAACTGGTTAAAGCAACCGGAGACCTTGCTGTTCCGCTTGCCATAAGGAATGCACCAACCGGCCTTATGAAAGAACTGGGATACGGCAAAGGATATAAATATGCCCACGACTACGAAGGTAATTTTACACAGGAAGAATTTCTGCCCGCGGAAATCCGCCAAAAAATCATTTACACTCCCCAGGATAATCCGCGTGAAAAAGAGATCAGAACCAGGCTTCAGTTGCTGTGGAAAGGAAAATACGAGTATTGATATGCATAACACTTTATTACCATTGCTGATGAAAACACTTGAAAATATTCCGCAGCTCAAACATATGAATTC
Organism: uncultured Bacteroidales bacterium; assembly: GCA_964390385.1. Lineage (GTDB taxonomy): Bacteria > Bacteroidota > Bacteroidia > Bacteroidales > UBA10428 > UBA5072. Next base: position 3,571 of record CAYMJH010000202.1, read on the forward strand.
CGGCAATTTTTTTCTGATTGCCGGGCCATGTGTGGTTGAGAGCAAAGAACTCTGTTTTGAGGTTGCCGAAAAGATTACTGCAATAACAGACAGGCTTGAAATCCCTTACATCTTCAAGAGCTCCTATAAAAAAGCCAACCGTTCCAGGCTTGATTCCTTTACAGGAATAGGAGACAAAGCCGCCCTTGAGATCCTGCGGGATATCCGGAAACAATGCAGGGTACCCGTACTCACTGACATTCATTCCGTGGAAGAAGCCTATTTCGCTTCACAGTATGCCGATGTTCTTCAGATACCGGCCTTCCTTTGCCGGCAAACCGACCTGTTGGTTGCAGCAGCGAAAACCGGCAAAGCCATCAATGTAAAAAAAGGACAGTTTATCGCCCCTGAGTCCATGAAATTTGTGGTGGAGAAAATAATGGAATCGGGCAATCATAATATCATACTGACTGACAGGGGTACCATGTTCGGTTATAATGACCTTATCGTTGACTACCGGGGCCTGGCCGAGATGAAGAAATTTAAGTTTCCCGTTGTGCTTGACGTGACCCATTCTCTTCAGCAGCCAAATCAGCGATCGGGAGTTTCAGGCGGAAGACCGGAACTGATCGAGACCCTGGCGCGGGCCGCCATAGCTGTGGGAGCCGATGGCATTTTTGTTGAAACCCACCCCGAGCCGATGCTGGCCAAATCTGATGCTTCCAATATGCTTAAACTGGAATTGCTGGAGAATATGCTGGCTACACTGGTAAAGATCAGACGGGCCATCCTGGAATTCGATGCCTGACTGCAGAGGGAAAAATTGCTAATAAACTGTGATACAGAATAATACTTCTTTTGATATGTTAAAAAAATAACAAGAGGTTGCACGAATCAACAATTTTGCTAAATTTACACCCTTAACCCTAACGATTGGACCCATATTCGCAGAAGGCCTGCCATTAAGTGCAGGCTTTCTTTATTTGAAGAAGTGACAAGTGACGAGTGACAAGTGACGAGTAATACAATAACAAAGAACAAAAAACAAAGACTAAATACAACTGACAACCGACAACCAATCACCCCTCCTTCTCCCGGAATAGCAAGATTCGGAGGACAATGCAAGTCAACAAATAAAAACAGCAGACCTGTAAGCCGGATTCTGTTGCCCGGAAAACCGGGCCTCCCGTCATTTATCTGATCGATCCACCCCTCCCGGATATCCTACCGTTGCCGGTAATGATGGCATTGCGAACAACAACGTACAATCGGGCCGGAGGCCTTCATATACCGGGATATACATGATCTTTCAGCCTGCAAGACAGACAGCGGCATGTGTTGCCACATGCCCTGGTAGGCTCTTACCCCACCTTCTCACCCTTGCCCGCCGATGCCCTGGCGAAGGCGGGCCTTCGCCTGGCAAACGGTGGCGGTCATTCTCTTCTCTGTACCTATGCCCTCACGGACATCTTCCCTTTCGGAAGTGCAGCGTTCTGTGCTGTCCGGACTTTCCTCCCTGTTCCGTCCGAAGACGGGACAGAGCGACAGGACGGTCTGCTGATTTATCTTAAATGTATCATGGTTGCACCAAATCCATATTCCTTAAAAGAGGCATCCTGGTATGTGTATTCAGGATAATTTCTTTTCAGTTCGTTTCGCAGCTCCATTTTCAGGGTACCATTACCAACCCCGTGAATAAAGACAATTCTTTTAGCCTTATTGCTTATGGCATCCTCAAGAGCTGACCTGAAACGGTTCATCTGTATCCGCACGATCTCTCCATTGGAAAGATGTGCATAGTCTTCCCGCAATGCCTCAATATGCAGGTCAACCTCCATGGTATCCGAAATCCCCGATGCGGGAGAGCCGCTTTTCACGGCACCGGCCGATTCGTGCAAAACACCTGCTGTGGGAAGGTCAACCGTTTTGACATAACCGGGACCGGAATGAACGTCGCCGGTCAGGATCAGCGCTTTTTCCTCAAAATATTCATTTTCCTTGTAGGTATGCGCCTTCATGAAGTCAACCCGCGAAATATCGAGTTCCAGGTCCAGCGGCGTTCTTTTGTAATAGTGGCCTTTGCATACTGCCAGCGCCTGAATATGAAAGAACGAGATCTTGCTTAGTCCACTATGGCTGAAATCACCCAGGAAGCTCTTGGTATCAGGTTCTATCTCACCGCTCGCCAGGTAAAGCAGTCTTCCCTGCTGCTGGTAACCCGCCAAAAAATAAACATAAAAAGGGCTGTCGTTGATCAGGTAAAGGTTGATAGTCGATTTGAACACCGCATCGGCACTTTCGGGAACAAGCCCCAGTATTAGCTTCAATGATGCCTTTGGAGACAGGCCTTCAGGAATACTGGCAGCGCTTATGTCTTTGAGTAACACAGGAGGCGGTGGCTGAATCCTTGTTTTGTCGGCAACAGCCCTGTCGCTTTTTGGAATAATAACGTCATCGGGCATCTCCGCAGCCGGCGTCTGCAATATCAGCTCATTCGCCAATACCGGTATCTCAAAGCCATCCTGTGTGTAAACATAAACATATCCCTTAACGTCGAGGCGGGTGATCTTCCCTCCCCCGGTATCGTTCAGAAACCGCACCATATCGCCAACCTTAAATTTCATTTCCTCATGCTTTGAGCCAGTGCAAAATTAGTTATTTTTGCGGGAAATCAGACTTTAAAAACCGGCAACAGCCTCCGTCATCCCGGCAAAATTTTATAACACCTCGAAAACACCTGTGATCGGGCATTTGAATATCGGCGATTACCATTATGACCTCCCGGAAGAGCGCATAGCTTTCTTTCCGGTTGAGGAAAGGGATCATTCAAAGCTGCTGATTTATAACGGAAAACAGTCCATCCTGCAGGACCGGTTCACCCATATAATCCGTTACCTTCCCGCCAATGCCATGCTCGTTTTCAACAATACCCGGGTAATTCATGCCCGGTTTGTTTTCAGCCATGCCAAAAGCAGCAGCATTGAAGTGTTCTGCCTCAGACCACTGGATCCGGCCGCTTATGAAACATCACTGAAAGCGACCGGCGAATGCACCTGGGAATGTATGATCGGCAACCTGAAGAAATGGAAAGAGGGCTCCCTTCAGCTTTCCCTAAAAAACGGGACGGGAGAGTTGCAGCTTTCCGCTACCCGGCTGGCAAGGACAGATGACGGTTTCAGGGTAAGGTTTTCATGGGATGACAAGACAGTGACTTTCGGTGAGATCCTGAACAAGGCAGGCCTTGTACCCCTGCCTCCGTATATCAAAAGACAGCCGGTAACAGACGACGATGAGCGATATCAAACGGTCTACGCCCTTCACGAGGGATCCGTTGCCGCACCCACTGCAGGACTTCATTTCACCGATGCGCTGTTGCAGCAATTAAAAGCCCGGTCTTTCCGGCAGCTCAATGTAACACTGCATGTAGGAGCCGGCACATTTGTCCCGGTGAAATCCGAAAGGATCAGGGATCATATCATGCATGCCGAACAGTTTTCTGTCTCCAGACAGGCCCTGGAAGCATTAATGACCCACGACGGACCAGTCATAGCCGTTGGAACAACCGCACTGCGCACCCTGGAAAGCCTTTACTGGA
>CAYMJH010000203.1:0-7123 GCA_964390385.1 uncultured Bacteroidales bacterium
GCACCTCAGCCACCTGCCCCAGGTGCAGATCCTGCGTAACCATAATGGTGTCATTGGCAAGGGGCATATCCACCTGCCTGGGCTTGAGATTGTGCTCCCGGTAATAGTTCATGACGTAGGTGGCGGCGATAAAGGCCGGAACATAGCCCCGGGTTTCCCTGGGCAGATAATAATAAATATCCCAGTAATTCTTTTTGCCGTGCGACCGCCGTATGGCCTTGTTCACGTTGCCGGGCCCGCAGTTGTATGCGGCGATCACCAGGGTCCAGTCATTGTATATGGCATACAGGTCCCTCATAAACCTGGCTGCTGCATGGGTTGATTTGATGGGATCACGTCTTTCGTCCACCCATGAATTGATGGTAAGGCCGTAAAGCTTCCCCGTGCCGAACATGAATTGCCAGAGACCAACCGCCCGGGCCCGCGAATAGGCCCTTGGATTCAGGGCCGATTCGATAATGGACAGGTACTTTAATTCCACGGGAAGCCCGTAATAATCCAGGATCTCATCGAAGATAGGGAAATAATATTGCGAAAGGCCCAGCATTACCTCAACCTGGCTGCGGCGTTTGTTGGCATAGACTTCGATATAGCGGCGGACCAATGAATTATAGGATAATTCAACCACGGAGGGTATGGCCGAAAGGCGACTTATAAATACAGAATCGGGAAAATCGGGCACCGTGCTGTCGGGTTCCGTAGTCCAGAAATCAGGGTCATTAGATAAGGCCTGGGTGATATAATAAAGATTGAGAAGGCTGTCGAGGTTGGCATCAAAATTCAGTTCCACCATCACCGAGTCATCGAAACCATACCTGGTCGAATCCTGCGGGTTTTGCATCGCTGAAAGCCGGAAAACCGGTGCAATACAGAAGATAAATAAAAATAAGTTCTTCATTTTCATCATGATAAGATATTTCCGGTAGGTAAAGATAGCTAAAAAGCTATACTAAATTTCACACCGTAAGCGGCCGTAAGGTCAAAGTTATCAACAACAGCGGGTTGTATCCTGAAGGTAAGATCATCCGAAACGTCGAAATTGGTAAAATAAGCGTCCACCATGGCATCAACAATATTCAGCAGGTACACGGCAGCAATACCGAAAGCTGACAGGTCGCGGTAATTCCTGTACCAATCCCTGCCGGTGGTCAACCTTTCATAGGGAAGTTTACGACCGTCAATGATATAGTTTTCACCCGGGGCTCCGTTTATATAGGCATCACGGAATTTGACGTACTTCGACTGGTTATAATGAAACATATAGATCATGGCCCCGCCGGCCCCGTATACCAGGGGGACTTTCCAGTATTTCCCGTTATAGACCTGGCCCATTCCGGGTACTATGGCAGAACAGATAGTGGCCGTCCTTGGATTTTTTCTGACCGGGCGGACTGTATCGCCTACGGTGCTGTCCTGCCGGGCCGGATTGGCATGAATGCAAAAAGAAAACCACACGGTTACCAGGGGTAACAGCATGATCTTCTTCCAGTGTATTTGTATGGCAATGTTTTTATGAATGCCGGTCTGCAAAATTGTCAGCTTTTTAACCGGTCAAAGATACCGATTATTCTTTCCAGTTCATCATCGGAATTAAAAGTAATGATGATCTTTCCGGCTCCTTTCGCATTTCGTTTCAAATCAACTGACGTCTGGAAATAGCCTGCAAGGTGATCTCTTAATTCACCATAGTTTTTTGCGCTGTTTTCAGGTTGTGCCTTCTTAATGGTTTCTGCTTCATCCTCAATCTGCATCTTGCGCGCAAGCTCTTCGGCGGTGCGCACTGACAATTCCTCCTCCATGATCCGGTAATAAAGCTTCAGCTGAGCTTTGTGGTCTTCCACACCGACCAGCGTCCGGGCATGGCCCATACTGATCTTTTCGTCGCGGATGCCGAGCTGGATCTCGGCAGGCAACTTGAGCAGCCGCATATAATTGGCGACCGTGGCCCTTTTTTTGCCCACGCGCTGGCTGAGATCTTCCTGGGTAAGTTCACATTCCTCCACCAGACGCTGGTAAGTCAGCGCTATTTCGATGGCATTCAGGTCTTCGCGCTGGATATTCTCAACCAGCGACATCTCCAGCATGCCCTGGTCGTTGGCCTTGCGGATAAAGGCAGGGATGGATTCGAGACCGGCTATGCGGGCTGCCCTCAGACGACGCTCCCCGGTAATGAGCTGATAGGTTCCGCTTCCGGTTTCTCTCACCGTGATTGGCTGAATGACACCGACAGAACGGATTGAATCAGCGAGCTCTTCCAGCGCGGATTCATCAAAGTGAGTCCGCGGCTGGAAAGGATTTACATCGATCTGATCCACCGGTATTTCGGTTCCACCTATGATCCTTTCCTTAACTTCTACCTGAGGCTCAGGATCTTCTATCAGAGCCCCCAGTCCTCTTCCTAATACATTCTTTTTTGCCATATCCATAGCGTTAATCTAAATTTTTCATTGTTTCCGGTATTTTGGTATCTCCGTTCTTCTGCAGCAACTCCCTGGCCAGGTTCAGGTAATTCAGGCTGCCCCGCGACTCGGCATCATAAAGGATCACAGGTTTCCCGAAACTGGGAGCCTCGCTGATCTTGATGTTCCGCTGAATGATGGTCTCAAATACCATTTGCTGAAAATGCTTTTTAACCTCTTCAACAACCTGGTTCGACAACCTGAGCCTTGAATCATACATAGTCAGCAGAAATCCTTCGATATCCAGCCCGGTATTCAGCCTGTTCTGGATGATCTTAATGGTATTCAACAGCTTACCCAGCCCCTCCAGCGCAAAATATTCACATTGCACCGGGATCAGTACCGAATTCGCGGCAGTGAGTGAATTAACGGTGATCAGGCCAAGCGAAGGCGAACAATCGATCAATATATAATCGTATTTCCGTTCACTTTCAATTTTCTCAATGACGCCTTTCAGCATCTTCTCGCGGTTGGGCATGTTCAGCATCTCGATCTCCGCTCCAACCAGGTCGATGTGCGAGGGCAACAAATCGAGGCCCTCGATCTCACTCGTAAGGATGATACCATTGGGATTCACCTCATCGATCAAACATTCATAGAGGCTGGTCTTTACGTTTTTGACGTCAAATCCGCTACCCGAAGTGGCATTGGCCTGCGGATCGGCATCGACCAGCAATATCTTTTTTTCGAGGACGGCAAGGCTTGCGGCAAGGTTAATAGCCGTTGTCGTCTTCCCTACACCACCTTTTTGATTGGCAATTGCAATTATTTTTCCCATAGATTTCCTTTCGGTCGTTAATCCTGCCCATCTGTGCAGGCGGATTCAAAAATACTATTAATAACTCCAATGCATTTTTTTTAAACAATGCCTTTTGTAAACAAAGCTGCCGCAGTTATGAACAAGTTATGAACAAACAACATTAAGGTCAAGATTGTTAATAACATATAATAAAATGTTCATTTACTGTATGTTGGATATTAACAACGGCCTATTGATAACCCGTTGATAATCGGGTGTTTTTAGCTCCGGAATTTCTATAAAACTGTTAATAAGAAGGACGGCTTCCTGCTACAGCGAAGGCGAGATTTCAAGCTCGTACAATACAGGCCAGTATTTGCCTGTGACATAAAGGTGTCCGTTACTTCGGTTATAGGCAATGCCGTTCAGCACCTTGTTGGAGTCTCCCAGGCATTCAGGGGGAATCAGCTTTTCGAGGTCGATCTCACCGGTAACCTTGCCGGTGGCTGGATCTATGAGAACAATGATGTGTTTATACCATATATTGGCCAGCACTTTGCCATTGATGTATTCCAGCTCGTTGAGGTAAGTTATCATGCCTTTATGATCAAAAACCTCAATCTGGTCAGTCTGCGTGAAATACTCCGGTTCCAGGAAATACAGCCGCGCCGATCCGTCACTCATGATCAGCTGATCGTTTCCCGTTGTCAGCCCCCAGCCCTCTTTAATGGGGTAACCGAACCGCCTGATCAGGCCAAGGGTTTCCTTATCGTATATAAAGCCAACCTGTGATTTCCAGGTAACCTGGTAAACCTGGTCCCTGTACAAGGCGATACCTTCTCCGAAGAATTGCTTTTCGAGATCGATCATGCGGACGGGAACACCGGTTTTCAGCGCCACGATCCGCAGTGACGATTTGCCCTCAATACCTGTGCTTTCATACAGCATACCCTCATGGTAGAACAAACCCTGTGTCCAGGCATTCACGTCATGCGGATACTGCTGAACAACCCGGTAATGGTAAGCTGCAGGCACGATGTCCGATACAATGGTAATGCCGACGGCATGCGATTCCTTTTGACCATTCCGGTATAGATTGACCTTCAGTATATTCCTTCCGACCCTGGCCCGGTCTGATTTCCACTGCAGGTTTTTAAAACCGGCGTAAATTACCTGCCGGTCCTCCTCCCTTGAAAACACAACAACAGAATCGAATTGAGCGAGGGAATCCTGCAGGATATGCAGTTCCAGCTGCACCTCATCGCCGCAGCGAAAAGATTCTCCTTCCTTCGGGGCAGCAAGCACTGCTGCTGATGCCTGTGAAACAGCATGGGGCGGGACTTCCTTAACGTGTGTCTTTTTATTGCAGCAACTGGCAAATACCAGGATCAGGATGGGGAAAAAATATGTCCGGACCTTCATGGCAACAGGAATGATTGAAAGTTAACCTTAGGATCTCCCGGTAAAACCAAACATCCGTGCATCACCGGAAAAGCTTTTTCAGCCGGCTGCCAACCCGGGTGTTTCCTTTGGTAAAATTGGTGAGCTCATTATACTCCGAATCAGCGTAATCGGGATTAAGGATCTGCCATATTTCACTCCAGCCCAGAAATCCTCCCACATTCCTGTCATCAATGAAAAGGTCGACATCGATCTTTCGGCTGGAATTCTCGGCATCAAAAACCTCTTCGGGATAACTCTTATTGACGGCATAAAACTCAATGCCTCTTTTTTTGCAGAATTCCACGGCCTCATTCAACTCCTTGCCATGACGGAATGTCCACAATATCAGCTGATGACCAAGCTTTTGCAACTGCTTAAGCGTCTCAAAGGCAAACAGTTTCTCTTCGCCGATCTGAGGGTAGCGATGCTCTACAATGGTTCCGTCAAAATCAACAGCAATCTTCATGCATGAAAAGATTAATTGAGAATAATACCCGAAGCCGCAAAAATATACATTTTAATCAAATTGTTTTCATATTATCTTTGTACAAAACAATCTATTAAACTTATGTTAACTATTAAACGGCATCTGCCCAATTTTGTTACGAGCCTCGGATTGCTTTCGGGATGCATTTCCATGGTCTATGCCACTGGTGGCAACCTGAAGGTGGCCGGTATTTTTATCCTGATCGCCGCCCTGTTTGATTTCCTCGACGGCTGGTCGGCCAGGATGCTCGACAGCCATTCCGCATTCGGAATCCAGCTTGACTCACTGGCCGATGTAATAAGTTTTGGCGTGGCCCCCTCGTTTATTATGTACAAGCTGATGCAATTCTCATTGGTTGAAGGTTCCCCCTTATCGGATTTCAATATCGTTGAGCCCGGGCTGGCCCAGGCATTGGTCCTGAACTCCTCTTTTCTGATTGCCGTTTTTGCTGCCCTGAGACTGGCCAGGTTCAATACGGATGCATCTCAGAAGGAATCCTTCCGGGGACTCCCGACGCCTGCCGCTGCGCTGCTGATCGCAGGCTTCGGTTTCACGGTTACCGACGACAGGCACAATCTTCCGTTGGAGCCTGTCCTGCTTAAGACCTGGCTGCTGGTGGTACTGATCATTCTGATCTGCTGGATCATGGTTTCCGGGATCAGGATGTTCTCATTGAAATTTAAACATTACGGTTTCAGGGAGAATGCATGGCAATACCTGTTCCTGACCCTTTCCATAGTATTGCTGGCCGTGTTCAGACTTCCCGGCTTCGTACCGGTCATCGTGCTGTATATCCTGTTTTCTTTGATTAAACCTGCAACAACGCAGCTAACCGAGTAAAGGCCATTTTTGCATCACATTCGCCGTTGTTCGCCGGAGGGTTTATTCATGTTCTCCCTTGCCGGGATGCTTTTTCTCATAAGTTTTCACCGCCCACCGGATGATAAGGTAACTGACCAGGATCAAGGCCGGCCAGCTCAACAAGGTCAATACCGATGCGATATACATAGGCCAAAAGTTTAATAGATGTGTGTATCCGTTTTCACTTCACCGGCATCGATTTTCTTTTTGTTGATCGATTTCCAGGCGATAAAGATATAGGCAAATACTACCGGCACCAGCAGCGAAACATAGCTCATGGCCGTGAGTGTATATTGGCTTGATGAGCTGTTGTGGATGGTAAGGGAACTCTGCAGGTCAAAGGAAGAAGGATAATAGGCCGTATGGTTATATCCGGCCAGCGCAAACAGCGAAAATACCACGAGGACGGTTCCCGAGCCCGTGAACCAGATCCCCCCGGTGGTGAATTTCAGCCATGACCGGATGATGCCGAACAACACCAGTCCAGTACCGCCGGAAAACAGAACGGCGATCACCGGCATTTGCACAAGGTTTTTGAAATATTTATTAGGTTCAAAATAAACCTCTCCTGATCCGGAATCAACAGCATATCCATTGATCAGGAACAACCGAATTATAAAGAAAAGAAAGAAGGCAAGGAATGGAATGGCATTAATGGCCAGATGTTTTCTTGTGCGCTCCAGTATGGCCGGTTCTCCTATATTGTTCATGAAATAAAGAATGGCCAGCACCCTGGCGAGAAAAAAAACGGCAAGTCCCAGTGCCAGGTTCTGAACATTCAGCAAGGCTTCCAATCCATGCACCGGTGTTTCCCACCGTGTGACGGCTACTGCCGTTCCCTTTGCCAGGCGGCCAAAGTCGACCGAGAATTTCGACCCGGTGAAAAAGGTTGCCACCGCTACGCCCAGTAAAACGGTACCTAAAGCCCCATTGATAAAAAGAAAATTTTCAAATGTACCGGCCCCGAAAATATTATTGGGCTTTGAACGGTATTCATACGAAACGGCCTGCAGCACGAAGCAAAAAAGTATGATGATCCAGACCCAGTAAGCTCCCCCGAAACTGGTTGCATAGAACAGCGGGAAGGATGCGAAAAATGCGCCTCCGAAGGTGACCAGGGTGGTGAAGGTGAAC
>CAYMJH010000204.1:0-7119 GCA_964390385.1 uncultured Bacteroidales bacterium
TGACCCGGCAGGAAATCGACATTGCCCTGAACAACTGTATCTATGGTGATTACAAATTCCTTTACCTTTCGCCGGAAAGGCTGGCCACGGAAATCTTCAGGGTGCGCGTCCAGGAAATGAATGTTAACCTGATTGCCGTTGATGAAGCCCATTGCATATCACACTGGGGATATGACTTCAGGCCGTCTTACCTGAAAATTGCTGAGCTCAGAACACTGCTGCCCGGCGTACCGGTGCTTGCCATCACCGCTACTGCCACACCGGTTGTGGTAGACGATATACAGGACAAGCTTCTGTTTACAAAAAGAAACGTTTTGAAGAGCAGCTTTGTGCGCGAAAATCTTATCTATGCCGTTAAATCAACCGAAAACAAAGAGGCAGATCTGACGGAACTGGTGAAAAAGATAAGCGGGTCGGGCATCATCTATGTCAGAAGCCGGAAAAAGTGTATGGACTTGTCTAACCTGCTTTCAAAACAGGGCATTTCCGCCAGTTTCTACCATGCCGGCCTGCCGTTTGAACAGCGATCGGACCGGCAGATGGGATGGACCATCGGCAAGATCAGGATCATGATAGCGACCAATGCATTCGGAATGGGCATCGACAAATCCGATGTGAGGTTTGTAATCCATGCCGACCTGCCGGATTCTCCCGAGTCCTATTTCCAGGAAGCCGGACGGGCAGGCCGTGACGGAAAGCGTGCCTATGCGATTCTGCTTTTTTCCCCGGAAGACAGGCTGACGGTTGAACAACGGTATCGCGCCAACTTCCCTGAACTTGAGGCGATCAAGAACGTCTATTCCGCACTGGGCAATTTTCTGCGCGTCCCCGTCGGAAGCGGCAAAGGAGCTGTCTATGACTTTTCCATCGCCGACTTTATGGCGGCCTTTAAAATTGACCTGAATACTGCCCTGAGCAGCCTGAAGATACTGGAACGGGAAGGTTATATCGAACTTACCGACGAGATTAACAGCCCGTCGCGCCTTAAATTTGTGCTGAGCCGCGATGACCTTTATAAATTCCAGATCGCCAATGCTTCCTTCGATGCCTTTATTAAACTGGTGTTGCGCAGTTATACCGGCGTTTTTAACGAATATACCGTTATTGATGAATCATCGCTTGCCCGCAAGGCTTCCGTTGATCTCGACGTTGTTGTGCAATACCTGGAAAGACTCAATGCCATGGGTATCATAAGGTACGTGCGGCAAAAAAGAACGCCCATGATCGTCTACCTGGAGGAAAGACTGGATGAGAAATCGCTGTATATCTCAAAAGAGAATTACCGCATGAGGAAAGAAAGGTATTGGGAAAGGGCTGAAGCCATGCTGATGTATGCGTCTGCTGACGATATGTGCAGAAGCCAGCGCCTGCTCAGGTATTTTGGCGAGCATCAGGCTGAACCTTGCCATTATTGCGACGTATGCAAGAAGAGAAGGGAAAAGGAAATCCTGCAGGAAGAATTTGACCTGATCAGGGACGAGGTCAGGGGTATCCTCGCCCTTGAACCGGCAAGACCGGATGACTTGCTGAACCGGCTTGCCTTTGGCCGGGAAAAAGCAATGCAGGTTGTGCAATGGATGCTGGATAATGATCTGCTTGCCTACACGGAAGATCAAAGGCTTACATTGAAAAAGAAAAGTGACAAGTGACGGGTGACGAGTGACAAGCAGGGACGGGGGACTTTCAGACTTCCTGACTGCACGACAGCACGACAGCACGACTGCAAGACTGCACGACTTTTAATCATATTCCATTTTTTTATTATAAATTTACTACGGGTATGTCTGATGGTTCGATACCGGATTACAAAGGCAAAACCATTGATACCCGGAAAATTGTTTTATCAAAGCTATATGGTATGGATGATCTTAAGGGTCAACAGGTAAAAGAATACATTGCTGCCGCGAGGGATTATTGTATTTTTATTGATAAAACCGCTTCCGTCAAACCTGTTGAATTGTTTCAATCCCTTCAAAATTTGCTGCCCAGGGTTTATTTAACCACATCAAAAATTGTAAAGCCCAAGTATTGTTACGAAGATGAACCTCAGAAATTCGTCCGGGAGAATGAATATGCCCTGATTCACGACCGCCTGCAGGGTATCATCTCGAGGTTTAACAGCACCGGTTCCATTAAACAGGGCAATAAGGGAAATGGCATGGATATCCTCAGCTTCAGTTTGGCTGAAGCACTTGCCGATATTTACCAGGAATTGAAGGATTCCTGTGAGCTGTATGAGGTGGGCCTGACGCAGGCAATGAATGATGCCATCTGGAGCATCCGTGACAGTTTTGAAAAGCAGTGGGGATTGCAACTGATCGAAACCCTCCAGTCCATTCACCAGTTGCTCTATGGTCATCAGCTGACTTCCAGCCAGCTTCAGCTCGATGACGGGGGTGATGAGGCCGCCGAATTGGATGAAAGCTGGTTTTCAGAGGAAGATGATATTCCGTATGATGAAGAATGATAATGGATTTCTGCGCTCAATAGAGAAAGATCAACTGCAGGATCTTCCCTTGAAGTGCTTTGAAGGCCGGATACACCTGGTCAATGACTCACGGCAGCTCTCATCCGTAAAAACGCTGCTGAAGGAATGCAGGGAGTTCGGCTTTGATACCGAAACCAAACCTTCCTTCAGAAAAGGAAAAGTGAACAAGGTCGCCATGCTTCAACTGGCAACCCGGGAACATGCTTTTATTTTCAGGATCATACACCTGGGCCTGCCCGATTTCATCAAGGGTATCCTTGAGGATCCGGATATTGTGAAAGTCGGTGTGGCCATACACGACGATCTGAAATCCCTGGGACGTATAAAACCTATGCGCCCGGAAGGCTTCATCGATCTCCAGCAATATGTGACACGCTTCGGCATTGAGGATAAAGGTCTTAAAAAACTTACAGCCAATATTTTGGGTTTCAGGATATCCAAGCGTTATCAGACATCCAACTGGGAGGATGAGGTGCTGTCACTCCCCCAGCTTGAATACGCGGCAACGGATGCCTGGGTCTGCCATGAAATTTACCGGCGACTTGTTCAGCTGGAAAATCACTAGTTTTCAATCTATTTTCCCATGACTCCCCAAGATACCCGGCTATGGAAAACCATGCAAAGATCATCCTGAAAAAGGGTAAGGAACAAGCTGTCAGGAGACTTCATCCCTGGATATTCTCCGGAGCTATCCGGAAGATCATGGGGGCTCCCGCCGAGGGAGATATAGTTGAAGTGTTTTCCTGCCAGGAAGAGTTGCTGGCCATGGGTCATTATCAGATCGGCTCCATCGCGGTCAGGCTCTTTTCTTTCCGGCAGGTTGAGCCTGATATCCGGTTCTGGTCAGACAAAATCGAACAGGCATACCGGTTACGCAACCATCTGGGACTCGCCGGTAATCCGGGAACCACCGTTTACCGGCTTGTCAATGCCGAAGGAGACGGATTGCCCGGGTTGGTCATCGATTATTATAATGGAATTGCCGTGCTGCAGATGCATTCCATCGGTATGTACAAGATCAGATCAGCGCTGACTGAGATCCTGAAAAAACTTTACGGGAATGATCTGATAGCAGTATTTGACAAAAGCGAATCGACTATCCCCGATAAGGCAGGACTGGAAGTCAGGAATGAATTCCTCTGGGGCGACCAAAACCAGATCACCGTTGCAGAGCATCAATGTGCTTTCAGGGTTGATGTGAGAGAGGGACAGAAAACAGGTTTTTTTATCGACCAGCGTGCCAACAGGAAGCTGTTGTCGGACTACTGTGCCGGCAAAACGGTGCTGAATGTTTTTTGCTATACCGGGGGATTTTCAGTATATGCCCTCAAAGGAAATGCCGCCATGGTGGATTCGGTAGACAGTTCCGCCGCCGCCATCGAAATGGCCGAAAGGAATGTCACTCTCAATAACTTCACTGCCGGCATGCACCGTTCTTTTTGTACGGACGCCTTCAATTTTCTTAAGGATATCAGGGGCCGTTACGATATCATCATTCTGGATCCCCCTGCCTTTGCCAAGCATCAGAATGCGCTGGGTAACGCACTTCAGGCTTATAAAAGGATCAACCAGCTGGCTATTGAACAGCTTAAGCCCGGAGGTATGCTGTTCACCTTTTCGTGTTCACAGGTTGTGTCGCGGGAAAATTTCAGAAAATCCGTCTTTGCCGCTGCTGCCAATACCGGAAGAAGCGCGGGGATTCTTCATCAGCTCACCCAGCCTGCAGATCATCCGGTAAGCATTTATCATCCCGAAGGGGAATATTTGAAGGGACTGGTTTTATATGTTGCATAAGGGAAAGGATAGGGAATGTTAATAACATCCTTTTAACCTGATGGAAACTTGCAATATATTTACTGAATAGTTTTTCGAAAATGAGTGAAAAGGCCATGACGAAAGCCCAGCTGATTGCTGCCAATAACCAGCTGGCACAGGAACTGCTGAGACTGAAATCCGCCCAGCTGATCGAGGACCAGTACCGGAGTTTTCTGCAGGATTTTCAGGGCATTGCCTACCGGCTCGACCTGCAGTGGAAGCCCTTGTTTTTCCGGGGGGCCGTACAACATATCACCGGTTACAGTGAGGCCGACCTTTTAAACAGGCGACCGGACTGGTTCGATATTGTTTTTCCCGACGACCTTCCGGAGCTGAAGCATAAATATAGCACCAGTGAATTCCGGAAAGCCGGATTCAAAGCTCAGCGGGAATACAGGATCATTACAAGATCGGGCGAGATTCGCTGGGTTAATGATTCCATTCAGGGCGTAAGCGATAAGGCCGGAATTCCCCTTTATATCCAGGGAGCGGTATTTGATATTACCGAAAGAAAGCTGGCTGAAGAACATATCAGAAAATCAGAGGCCAAATATCGCGAACTCTCTGAACAGCTTGCGGAAACCAACAATATGAAGGATCTTTTACTCGATGTGATCACGCATGATTTGCGCAATGCCGCAGGAAATATCATCGGTTTCATCAGCCTTCTCAAAGAAATGAATCCCAGGCTCGAATTCCTCGACAACATAGAAACATCAAGCCTCGGACTGCTCAACGTCATCGAAAACGCTTCAACCCTGGCAAAAATAAGCGCCGGTGAGAAAATCGACATGAACTCCCTGAACCTGACCCAAACCATCAGGGATTCACTGGAGGAATTTACGCCCATGAACGGAAAAGCATTGGTGGAGATCAAGCCAAAATTGCAGGAAAAGCTTATGGTTATGGCAAATCCTATTATCTCGCAGGTTTTTAAGAATTACGTCAGCAATGCCATTAAATACGCTTACGATGGCCATCTGGTAATAGTTGAGGCATTGAAAGAAGGTGATTGCATCAAGGTTATGGTTAAAGACTTCGGGAACACCATACCGGAAGAAAGCCGGAAAATTATATTCGAACGCAGGATCACCCTGGAGTCTAGCCGGAAAGTCAATAGTGGCCTGGGCCTGGCCATCGTCAAGAAAATTGCCGACATCCATGAGGCAGAAGCCTGGGTTGAACCCAACCATCCCACGGGGAATGTTTTCTGCCTGCGGATAAAAGCGTTGGAGTAAGAGGTTACCGGTGAGCAGTGAACAGTGAATAACGAAAAGTGAAAAGTGAAAAGTTAAAAGTAGGCCTTCATCCGCTTCACAAAGGCCGCAGGGGTTTCGGCGTAAATTTTGCCGGCCATCTGCCAGGCTGAACGTTGATATTTACTTCGCCGTCTTTCCAACTCCTTCAATACCTTTTGCAGATCCCTGGTTTCGATAACAGGCCTGTTGCCTATGGCATCCTCCAGTTCAGCCAGGTCATGGTCAGTCCCCAGGGCGTCTCCGAGCCTGTCGAGGGAATGGATGTAAGAATTCAGGACAGGCGGCCACAGCATACACAACACCTGGGTTTGGTTCCACAGGTTTTTTACAGCCTTGCGCAATTCGTGGTTATTTTCCGTTGACGGAACCTCCAGCGCTTTTTTCAGCCTGAGGCGGCCTGACCGGTAAGTTTGTCCATATCCCTTCAGGATCGATTCCTGCGTTATGCCGGCAGGAGGATTTTCCAGCAGCGCTTCTCTGGCCTCTGAAAGCTTCTTCAGACAATGGCTGAAAACATTTTCATCACGGGCCAGTGACCGGTATAAAACGGCTTTCCTTTTGCTGAAAAGCCTGGTAAGGTTGTGCACGGTCGGCGGTGAAAGATCTTTATTTAGCTTTTCCAATACCGGTGTTACAGCAGTCAGCAGCACATCGCTTCTGCGTAGATCGGCCAGCGGCATGCTGATCTCGCTATACCTTTTGTTTTCAGCCCTAAATCTCTCTTCACCCAGGCTGTAACGCAGCATGCGATTCACCGACCGTATCCTTTTTATGCCTTTCCTGATCTCGTGCACAGTATCCTCTTCACTTACCGGTATATTCATGCACAGACCAGCAACCAGGGCGATCTGGCCAAGGATTATGCGGATCATCCCGTCCGCCGGCAATTCTTTTTTCCGCAACTGAAAATCCCTGGTCTGCATATGGCAAAGTTAGCTTTCTAAAGATAGGCGATATTCAGGAGCTTTAATACAGGAAAAGAGGAAGAATGGACGATAAAAATACTATTTTTGAATCCCTGAAAACCTTATATAAAGGAAAGTATATGAATTTCAACTATATTGATGCGATCAGCCGGGAAACCGGCCTGGAGGCATGGCAGGCTAAGAATACCATCAGGCTGCTGGAGGAAGGAGCCACCCTCCCCTTTATCAGCCGTTATCGCAAGGAGGCCACCGGAAGCCTTGATGAGGTAAGTATTGCAGCGATCAGGGACCTGTATAAAAAGTTTGCCGACCTCGATAAACGCCGGGAAGCTATTTTGCGGTCGGTTGAGGAACAGGGACTGCTTATCCCTGAACTGAAAGAAAAAATAGACAAGGCTTCAACGCTCACTGAACTGGAGGATCTCTATCTTCCATTCCGGCCAAAGAAACGAACCAGGGCTTCCGTTGCCAGGGAAAGAGGATTGGAGCCGCTGGCCGATATTATGATGAAACAGGATGGCAGAGACCTTGCTGCTGCAGCCGAGGATTTTCTTTCAGCACAGGTGGGGAGTATAGACGAAGCCCTGCAGGGAGCCAGCCAATGATCCAGCGCGTGATCATCAACGCCGAC
>CAYMJH010000205.1:0-3070 GCA_964390385.1 uncultured Bacteroidales bacterium
TGTATGGCAAAAAACTCGATATCAAAACGATTGATCTTAAAAATAAAAAGAACGGGCCGGCCGGGACCCGTGTTGAAATTAACCTGCCTGTTTTAAATTAACGTTCTATGCTGCGCACTCTGATTATCGATGATGAACCCGATTGTATCCTTTTCCTGGGTAATGTTCTAAAACAAAACTGCCCTTATGTTGATATTGTTGGAACAGCGACCACCGTTGCTGACGGCACCCATGAAATACTGAAAACCAATCCCGACCTGGTATTGCTCGATGTGGAACTGTCGCCCGGCACCGGATTTGATATCCTGAACCGATTACCCCATCGCAATTTTAAGATTATCTTCATAACGGCACACAATGATTATGCCATACAGGCATTCCGCTACAGCGCGGTCGATTATATTCTGAAACCCATCGATATAACTGACCTGATATCGGCTGTCAGCAGCATCAACCAGTCGGTTTCACGCAATCCCCTGCACGATTTCAGCATACTGCTTGAAAACATCAAGGCCGATGTACCGCAAAAGCTTGCCCTTCCTACTTCTTCAGGCCATGAATACATCAACGTAAATGAGATTATATACCTGGAGGCCGACCGGAGCTATTGCATGTTTATATTGACCGGCAAAAGAAAAATAATGGTCTCGAGATGTCTGAATGATTACCAGCAAATCCTGGATGACAGGATGTTTTTCAGGATCCATCATTCCTATCTCATCAATCTTCAGCAGGTCAAAACGCTTTCCAGGAAAGACGGAGGATTTGTTGAAATGACTGACGGAAGCCGGATACCCATTGCCCGGAGGAAAAAGGAGTACTTCACCGAAGCCATGAAAAGGATAGCCATCTAGTTCTTGAAACAGGTGAATATTATCTCTTTCTTCATGCCCCGCCGGGAATCGGCGTCAAACCGGTTCACTTCAACCAAAAATCCTGCATCCTGCAGTCTTCTGCTTAATCCTTCCACCGAATAAACGCGCACATGATCTTCCTGACCGAAACGGAGCAACCTGTCGGCAGGGCTGACAATATTTTCGTCCTCAACCATGGCCAACGGATCAAAGGGGGTTTGAATCAGGGCCCTTCCCTTCGGCATCAGTATGCGGCACAGTTCACGGATGGCCTTTTTGTCATCCCGAATGTGTTCCAGCACATGAAAACAGATGATCATTTCAACACTGTTGTCAGGAAGCGGGAGATCGGTAATGTCATAATGCCTGCCGGTGAATGCTGCCTGATCATAATCCGTGCTTTCATATCCTTCCCCTATAAGAGTCGACAACTTCCTCTGAAGAATCCTGGAGGGTGAGAAATGCAGCAATTTCAAACCTTTTCTCAGCAATCCGCCCTGCAGAAGCATAATCCATAATCTCCGGTGACGCGGAAGGCAGCCGCAACGGGGGCAAATCAGATCTCCCCCCGTCAAAGGAATGAATCCCGAAAAAGTTCCTCCGCATACCGGGCATTCCACCGCAAAGCCCCTGTAAAACAATGAATACAGCCATCGGAGCTGAAACTCGATATGGGCTGACAGCTTCGCGGGGAGTATACCCAGCAGGACTTTTTTAAGGGCTGAATACATCAGCGTGAATGTTTATTTTGTAATTTTCAAAAATAATAAAACCTAACCAATTTCAATTTAAGCTAATGAAAGCGAAACTATTTCCCGGCATTGTTTTGGCCCTTCCATTGTTGTTCGCCTGTACGTCAAAACATACAACGGATAACGATAACAGGCGTATGTTCTTTGTCAGTGCAAAGCCTGAATCGGTCGGATTTTCCTCGGCCCGGCTTGCCCGCCTTGATACCTTTCTGCAGCATGCTGTTGACGGTGGTATCATACCCAATGCAGCCACCTTTATCGTCAGGAAAGGCAAAGTTGTCCACTATAAAGCTTATGGCTATCGCGATATTGGAAAAAAGATTCCCCTTGAAACCACGGATATTTTCCGGATCGCATCACAAAGCAAAGCCATCATAAGCGTTGCCCTGATGACAATGTATGAAGAGGGCAGGTTCTGGCTGGATGAACCCGTTTCAAAGTACATTCCTGCCTTTAAGAATCCCAGCGTGTTTGAGACCTTCAATCCTGCCGATTGCACTTATACAGCCCGTCCCGCCAGGAGTGAGATAACGATCCGACAACTGCTGAATCATACTGCAGGCTATCCATATGACCATCCCGCATATATAAAAGCCGGCATACCCATGCTCAACAGCATGGATGACGTTACGGTCGAGGAAGTAGTCAACAAACTGGCAGCCCTGCCCCTTATTCACGAACCCGGTGAAGCTTTCACCTATGGTTTGCATACGGATATCATCGGCCGCCTGGTAGAAGTGCTCTCGGGCAAACCGCTGGATGTTTTCCTGAAAGAACGGATCTTTGATCCCCTGGGCATGAAGGATACTTATTTCTATCTTCCCGATGAGAAGAGGGACCGGCTGGTGACCCTATATGAAAAGCCCACCATGGAAAGCCCCCTGGTTGTTGCCTCGAACAAAATCAACCGGGAATACCCCGTTGCCGGTCATAAAAAATATTTCTCAGGCGGAGCCGGCCTGGTGGGAACCATTGAAGATTACGGACGATTCTGCCTGATGCTCCTGAACAGAGGGGAGTTCAACGGGAACCGCATCCTGGGAAGAAAAACCATCGACCTGATGACCCGTAACCAGATCGGAGACCTGGAGGTTTGGTCAAACGGCAATAAATTCGGACTGGGTTTTGAAGTCACCTCTGAAAAGGGAGTCGCCCTGATCCCGGGATCTGTCGGTGCATTCAAATGGGGAGGCATCTATTCAACCGAATACCTGATCGACCCTCAGGAGGACCTTGTATGTCTGGTTTATACCAATTCTTATCCCAATGCATTCTGGCAGTTCACGCATATATACAGGCCCCTGGTTTACCAGGCGCTGGAGGATTGAATGATGCGGTTGCTGCACCCACCGTAGCCAGCAATGGTTTCGTGCGCCGGCAGCGAAGGTGGATTGGTTGTAGGTTGTGATGGTTGTGATGGTTGTGATGGTTGTGATGGTTGTGATGGTTGTGATGGTTGTGATG
>CAYMJH010000205.1:3170-7092 GCA_964390385.1 uncultured Bacteroidales bacterium
GTTGGGCATTGAGCATGAGAGTTGTATTAACAATCATAACAACCATAACAATCATAACAACCACAACAATTACAACAATTTCAACTAATACAACTATCACAACAACCATAACTATAATGACTTAACGTAATACGTTTTCCGATGTCAAAACACACTATCATAACCATGCCCGGTGACGGAATCGGCCGGGTGGTGATGCAGGAAGCCATCAGGGTGCTGGATGCGGCCGGATTTGATGCCCGGTATATCGAGACAGATATCGGGTGGGACTGCTGGTGCAAAGAGGGCAATGCCCTGCCTGAAAGAACCGTTAAACTGCTGGAGCAATATAAGGTCGGGCTTTTCGGCGCCATCACCTCCAAGCCCAAGGATGAGGCTGCCGCAGAACTTTCGCCCGACCTGAAAGGAAAAGGTCTTGTGTATTCAAGTCCCATTGTCGGCATGCGCCAGCATTTTGACCTGGATATATGCATCCGGCCCTGCCGCACCTATAAAGGGAATCCGCTGAACTTTATCCGTCGGGGTCCACAGGGACAGATCGAAGAACCTGAAGTTGACGTGGTCATCTTCAGGCAAAATACGGAAGGCCTTTATTGCGGGGTTGAATGGAGCCAACCCGAAGGCATCGTATTGGAAGCGCTGAGATCTCATAAAAATTTCGTGAAGAATTTCGGTCATGTGCCGCCCGGTGAAATTGCCGTATCCACAAGGATTTTTACCCGCCGGGCCACTGAAAGGATCCTGAGAGCCGCTTTTGACCATGCTGCAGCCAACGGTTACAAATCCGTTACCCTGTGTGAAAAGCCGAATGTGATCAGGGAAACATCCGGCATGATGTACAATATGGCAAAGGTAATGCAAAAGGAATATCCCGGCATTGCATTATGGAACACCAACATTGATGCCCAGATGATGTGGCTGACAAAGAATCCTGAAGATTACGGCGTTATCGTCGCCGGCAATATGTTCGGTGATATTGTATCGGATGGTTTTGCCGGACTGACAGGAGGATTGGGATTTGCCTGCAGTGCCAACCTCGGCGAAAATGCCGCCGTGTTTGAGCCTACCCACGGATCTGCTCCCAAATATGCAAACTATGAGGTTTCCATCGTGAATCCCATTGCCATGATCGAATCGGCCTGCATGATGCTCGACTACCTGGATGAAAAGCCTCTGGCGGCAAGGATCAGGTCGGCCATTGCAGCGGTGATCCTGGAAGGCAAAGTCCGTACTTACGACATGATGAAACTGAAGGGAGAGCCGGATGCCATAAAGAAAGGGGCGGCATCGACAAGGCAGATGGGGGATGAGATCAGGAAGAGAGTGACAAGAGACTAGGGACAAGGGACAAGAGAAAACCAGTGAAAAGTGAAAAGTGAAAAGTGAAAAACTGAATTCTACTATCTACTAGCTACTAACTAACTAACTTTTAAAAATATGTCCACCTCCGGTATATTAACACTCTGGCCTGAGCTCGAATGGATAGAAGATCCGGGCCTGCGCGAAAAAACAGCAAGAACATGGGAACTGGCCTTCAGCAAAAGCGTGCTGAAACCGGACGATCTGAACCGTATTCCTTTTACCTTGCTGGCCGGGCCTGACCTGAAAGTCAGCTTCATGGACCATAAAAGAGCCGTGGTTCATATAGCCCGGGAATGCGGACTTAAATTCAATACATTTTTCAGCGATGATCTGCCGGTTAACATGGACTTTCTTATCGCAGGCGCCATCCTGGCCGACGTCGGGAAACTGCTCGAATACGAGTTTGATGAAAATGGAAACTGCCGGCAGGGAAAGTATGGGGAGTACCTCAGGCACCCGTTTTCAGGTGTTTCGCTGGCTGAGCAATGCGGCGTTCCGGCCGAAGTATGCCATATCATTGCCGCACACGCCGGAGAGGGTGACCTGGTCAGGCGTTCCACTGAAGCCACCATAGTGCACCATGCCGATTTTATGACTTTTTTGCCCTTTAAAAACAGGATCAGATGACATTAATCGAAAAGATCATCGCCCTGCACAGCAGCAGTAAAACGGTTGCCCCGGGCGACATTGCGGATGTGACCATCGATGTGCGGCTGGCCAGGGACTTTGGCGGAGCCGGTGTGGTTAAAAACCTCCAGGCCAACAATCTCAGGATAGCCGACAGCAGCCGTACCTTTTTCACATTCGACTGCAATCCCACCGGCTCCGATCAGCAATATGCGGCCAACCAGCAGAAATGCCGTTTGTTTGCCCGCGAGAACAATATACAGGTATACGATATCAACACGGGGATCGGCACTCACCTGGCCATTGATGAAGGCCTTGCAGCACCGGGATCAACGCTGGTATCCACCGACTCCCATGCCAATATCCTCGGCGCTGTCGGCGCTTTCGGCCAGGGGATGGGAGACCGTGACATAGCCGCAGCCTGGGCCCGGGGCTCAGTTTGGTTCAAGGTGCCCGAATCCGTGAAAATAATCCTTGGCGGCAAGAGGTCTCCCCTTGTTTCAGCCAAAGACATTGCGCTAAACCTGCTGAAAAAATTCGGGGCCGACGGATTGCTGGGATTTGCAGTGGAGTTATACGGCAATGTTACGGAGGAGCTCACCCTGGATGAACGCATCACCATTTCATCGATGGCAACTGAAATGGGCGCTATAGCACTTCTCTTCCCACCATCGCCGGCGGTAATCAGCTATTGCCAGTCGCGTTCACTCGCGCCGGTTGAGCCTGTTTTTGCAGATGAGGATGCATCCTATAGCCGGATCTTTGAGCTGAATGCAGGCGATTTTGCGACAGCCGTTTCGTTTCCGGGTCAACCTCATCATGTTGCATGGGCAAAAGAGGTGAAGGGCACCAAGATCGATTCGGTGTTTATCGGGAGCTGCACCAACGGCAGGATGCAGGACATGATCGAGGCCGCCATGATATTGAGGGGCAGGAAGGTCGCACCCGGCATTGTGATGAAGATCGTTCCCGCTACTGATGAAATCTGGAATACCTGCCTGAAGGAAGGACTGATCGAGATCTTTAAATCAGCCGGAGTGCTGGTGGGCAATGCCGGATGCGCAGGATGCGCATCAGGACAGATAGGGCAAAACGGGCCGGGAGAAAGGACCGTAAGCACAGGGAACCGGAATTTCGAAGGGAAACAAGGCAAGGGAGAGGTATACCTGGCCTCGGTGGCTACCGCGGCCGCATCGGCTATCGCCGGTCATATAACAACCGTTGATGATATCCCGGAAAAACCCTCCTTGTTTGTTTTTCAGGCTGTTGCTGAAAAGCCGGCCGCAAAAGCAGCTTCGTCCCGCGATGAGAAAATGACGGTCATTGAAGGAAAAGTATGGATCATCAACAGGGATAACATTGATACCGATATGATCTATCACAACCGGCATCTGGCCGTGACCGACCTGCAGGAGATGGGACAATATACCTTCGGCAACCTGAAAGGATGGGAGGATTATCCCCGGCGATCGGAACCGGGGGATATCATCATAACCGGCAGGAATTTCGGTTCCGGCAGCTCACGGCAGCAGGCGGTTGACTGTTTCAGGGCGCTCCGGAACCAGGCTGTGGTGGCCAGGTCTTTCGGGGCTATCTATGAAAGAAATGCCATCAATGCAGGATTCCCTGTTCTGACTTATAGTGATCTGGATAGGCTGGAACTGAAGGATCGCGACAGGGTTAGGATCGACCTGGCCAGCGGGGCATTCACCAACCTCAACAACAATAAAACGGCTATGATCGGCAAATTTTCAACGGTGCAGATGGCGATTTACCAGAAAGGGGATCTTTTATTATTATAGTCATGCAGTCTTCTAGTCTTCTAGTCTTCAAGTCTTCAAGTCTTCAAGTCTTCAAGTCTTCAAGTCTTCAAGTCTTCAAGTCTTCAAGTCTTCAAGTCTTCAAGTCTTCAAGTCTTCAAGTCTTCAAGTCT
>CAYMJH010000206.1:0-7014 GCA_964390385.1 uncultured Bacteroidales bacterium
CCAGCCATTGAACACGGTAGTGGGCATACTGGCTGCCATTGATCCCGATGCCGGTAATACATTCACCTATTCCCTGGTTTCAGGAGAAGGCAGTTCGGGCAACGAAAGCTTCAATATTTCAGGATCCAGCCTTCGCACCAGTGAGGTTTTTGATTATGAGTCCATGTCATCTTATTCAATTCGCCTCCGTGCCAGGGACGGCGGAGGGCTTTCTGTTGAAAAGACTTTCATCATAACGGTTACCTTCCTTAACCAGGCTCCGTCGGATATTAACCTGTCCAACGCCTCGGTGCCCGAAAACCAGCCCGTGAACACCACGGTCGGAAATTTTTCGGTGGTCGATCCCAATACCAGCGACAGTCACACTTACACGCTGGCTGACGGAACCGGCAGCACCGACAACGGCAGTTTCATCATTGCAGGAAACCAATTGCGTACCAATGCCGTATTTGATCATGAGAACAAAGCTTCCTTTGCTGTCAGGGTGCGGGTAACCGATGCCGGCTCACTTTATACCGAAGAGCAGTTCATCATCACCGTAACCAATGTCAATGAAACCCCTGTTGGACTGTCACTCTCCAATACCACTGTGCCCGAAAACCAGCCGGTTAACACCGTCGTCGGGACCCTTTCCACCACAGATCCCGATGAAGGCGATACCCATGCCTATTCCCTGGTATCAGGCACAGGCGACAATGACAACGGCAGTTTCAATATTTCGGGTTCGCAGCTGAGAACGAATGAAACCTTCAGCTTCGAATCCAGGTCTTCTTATTCAGTTCGAATCAGAACCACCGATGCCGGCGGGCGCTGGTATGAAAGCACTTTTGTCATCACGGTTGCCGATGTCAATGAAACGCCCGTTTCACTTACCTTGAGCAACAACACGGTGGTTGGTACCTTTGCCACCGAAGACCCGGATATAGGAAGCACACACACCTATTCGCTGGTTCCCGGTGCCGGCAGTTCGGGCAACAGCAGCTTCAGCATTTCGGGTTCAAGCCTGCGCACCGCTGCCATATTCGATTATGAAACCCAGTCATCCTATTCCATACGGGTCAGAACTACGGATAACGGAGGCCTTTATTATGAAAGGGTCTTTACCATTGGCGTGTCATTTTATAACGAAGCCCCTTCCGATATTTCCCTTACCAATAACCAGGTGGCCGAAAACCAGCCTTCCAATACACTGGTGGGCTATCTTGCCGCGGTTGATCCCAATGCGAGTGACAATCATACTTTCACACTGGTATCCGGAGCCGGCAGCACCCATAATGCCAATTTCACCATTTCGGGTAACCAGCTGCGCACGAACCTCAGCTTTAATTACGAAGCCGGTTCGTCTTATGCCATACGCATCAGGGCAACCGATCCCGCCTCCCTTTATATTGAAAAGCAGTTTGTCATTTCCGTCACCGATGTCAACGAAGCACCGACCGCAATGTCGCTTTCCGCCTCATCGTTTGATGAGAACCTGCCTGAAAATACCGTTATCGGAACCCTTACGACGGAAGATCCCGATGAAGACGAACAACATGTCTATTCGCTTGTTTCAGGCAACGGAAGCGATGACAATAGCAGCTTTAATATATCGGGGAACCAGTTAAGGACCGATGAAACCTTTAATTACGAAAGCAAGTCATCCTATACGGTCAGGCTTAGGTCCACCGACGAAGGAGGGTTATGGCGCGAACAGGTATTTATCCTTTCGGTCAACGATTTAAACGAAGCCCCCGTCGGAATTTCCCTGTCGGGCACGCTGGTATCCGAAACCCAGCCCGTTAACACGGTAGTGGGAACCCTTTCGAGTACTGATCCCGATGCGGGAAGCACGCATACCTATTCACTGGTTGCGGGAACCGGAAGTACGGGCAACAGCTATTTCAATATCTCGGGATCCACGCTGAGGACCAGCGCAGTCTTTGACTTTGAAACCCAGCCGTCCTTTTCGATCCGCGTGAGGACTACGGATAACGGAGGCCTTTTTTACGAAAGTATTTTTACGGTTAACACGGTTTTCTTTAACCAGGAACCCACTGATATAGTGCTTTCCAATGCCTCCATTGCCGAAAATCAGCCCGTCAACTCCCTGGTCGGTAACCTTTCGGCTTTGGATCCCAATGCGAGCGACCATCATACCTTCACCCTGGTTTCCGGGAGCGGCAGCACGGATAATTCGAGTTTCACCCTGTCAGGAAACCAATTGCTTACCCGCGCGGTTTTCAATTATGAAAGCAAATCGTCCTATTCGGTGCTTATCAGGGTTACCGATGCCGGCGGCCTGTATTATGAAGAAAGGTTCACCATTGCCGTTACCAATGTGAATGAACCGCCCGTCGCTTCCAACGTGAGCATATCCAGGCCCAATAACAGGATAGGGACCGAAAACACCGGTACCTTTACCTATACCGATCCCGAAACGGGTAACTTTATGGAAGGGGCCCATATCTATAAATGGTATCGCAAGCCTGCAAACGGCACGATCCAGTGGATCGACAGTGTATCGGCCCTGGACTACATACCCGTTATGGCTGACGGGGGAGACTCGATCTGTTTCGAAGTCACGCCCAGGGATAATCTGAATTTGTTGGGAGATCCGGCCAGGAGCCAGTTTGTTTATGTAAATGCTGCCCCGGAGGCAAGGAATGTGATCGTGCATGCTCCCGATCTCAGTGTCGGCCGCAATGTTTATGGAAGGTTTACTTACCATGACCTCGAAAATAATGCTGCCGGAAAGCATACTTTCCAGTGGTATCGCTCGAACACACCATCGGGCGCAGGGACGATTATTACCGGTGCCGTCGATACGGTATACAAGCTGAGGGTTTCGGAAGACAGCCGCTACATCAGATTTGTCATAATCCCGGTTGCCGCAGCAGGTTCTTCGCCGGGCATTGCTGTCTCTTCAGCATGGATAGGACCGGTAAGAAGTTCCATCCCCGTTGCAATGATATCGGGCAGCGATACGATATGCCACAACGGCCCCAAAGCCAGGATCACGGTTAATCTTACCGGGGAACCAAACTGGACCATACGGTACAGGCGAGTTTATGACGGAAAATCCGAAGAAGCCACGATCAGCAATATCCAGCAGTCTCCCCTTATTTTCGATGCGCCGGGAAACGGCACCTACACCCTGTTGTCGGTATCTGACAACAACTATACCTCCGGTGCTGTTTCAGGCACCGCGATTGTTACCTATTACCCGGTTGCCACGGCAAGGCTGACGGGAACTTCGCAGGTATGCCAGCAAAACGCTTTACCCGTTCCCCTGTCGGTTGACTTCTCCGGCACTGCTCCCTGGTCTTTCATCCTGCGCAGGAATTCGGAAGACACCACCTTTTACAATGTCACCCAGGATCCGTTTGTTTTCATGGCACGCAGACCCGGCATCTACAAGATTGCCGGAATGTATGACCGGTATTGCCAGGGTGATACTTTAACAGGATACGGTACGGCCGTCATAAGCTATATTACCTCCCCCAAAGCGGTCATTTCCGGGATCGATACCACCTGTCCGGGTGACACGGCTGTGCTCAGGGTGCAGCTGGAAGGCACAGGGCCATTCAGCATTACCTATTTGCGCAACGGATCGAATGCCAAAACCATCAGCAATATCCGGCAGTTGAATTATGCTTTGAAAGTGGTTGGCAACGGCACCTATACGCTTTCTGCGGTCTCAGACCAGGTGAGGAGCGGATGTGCTTCCGGCTCCGGCACCGTGGCATACTATAACCTGCCTACCGCCAATATTTCGGGTAACGGCAATATCTGCGAGCATACCAATGCCGAACTCAGGATCGCGCTTACCGGCACACCTCCCTGGAATTTCAGCTATCACCGGAACACCGAACCGCCTACCCTGGTTACCTATGTCACTTCGCCAAACCGCTCTCTAACGGTAAGCAAAGCCGGCACCTATACCCTTACCGGTGTGTCTGACAAGTATTGCAATGGCACGGTATCGGGGGCCACCGTCGTGACGATTACCCCGGCTCCCGCCGTAACCATCACGGGTCTCAATTCAGCTTACAGTACAAAAGAAACCATGGTGCCTGTTTTCGGCAATCCGAAAAACGGGACTTTCATTCCGTCTTTGGTTATGGTTCATGATACCAGCTTCTTCCTGCCTAAGTATTTCGGGCCCGGTGTTCATAGCATTGTTTATCAATACCGCGATCCGCAAACCGGTTGCTACGGCTACGACACTGCTACAGTGGCGGTGCTTGTCGCGGATGCTGAAATAACATTCCCCGAGAATGACAGGAAAAAGTTCTTCTGTTATAATGACCCACCCTTTACCCTGTTCGGCCACAACACAAAGAACGCCACCGGGACTTTCTCCATCAGCGGGGGAAAAGGACTGGTCGATAATCACGACAACACTGCCACCGTTTATCCCTCTCTGCTTGACAGTGGCATATATACAGTCACCTACCGCTATTTCTTCGAAACATGGCTGGAGGTTGAAGAAAGTTTCGAGCTGGGATCCGTGGGTGAATTGCGGATCATCGGATTCGACAGGACAACTTTTTGTGACGACGAAAACCGTATCAGGCTGAATGGCAACATCCCTAACGCCGTTTTCTCAGGCCGGGCGGTTACCGGCAACACCAGCGCCGGCTATTATTTCGAGCCCGGGAACGCCAGTGCCGGACCGGATACCCTATTTTATACCTACACCACAAACCAGGGCTGTACACGGGAGATATTCCAGCCTGTGATCATCCATGACGCTCCCGACATCAGTTTTACGGTTCAGGACTTCTGTTTTTCCTCCTCTGACAGTGATTCAACCGTATTCATCAACCTGACCACCTCTTCGGACGAGATCCTGTCATGGCTGTGGAATTTTGATGATGCCGGCAGCAACCAGAATACTTCCGTCCTGATGAACCCGAAACACCGGTATTCCAAAGAAGGTACCAAGAAGGTCACCCTGACGGCAACCACCGGCCATTGCAATAGCAAAAAAGAAGAATATTTTGACTTCGGCGCCAAGCCCATAGCCGACTTTGACTGGGCAACCGAATGTTATCATGAAGACCGGAAGATCAAATTCATCAACCAGTCCTATTCAGACAATCCCGATGTTTTCATTACCGGTTACCAGTGGAGGTTGTATCATGGGGATACTTATGAAAGTTTCGACACCAGGGACGCCGAATACCAGTTCAGCGACACCGGCAATTACAAGATTGAACTCATCATCCAGTCAAACTATGGATGTAGTGACACGCGCAGCAAAATTTTCCCGCTCAGGCCTACCTACCTGATACAGGAAGGAGCATCGTATTTTGAGGGCTTTGAGAACGGAAGGGCAGGCTGGCTGAATTTATCCGACGGTCCGGTGAATTCCTGGGTCCTGGGTACTCCCCAAAACGGATTCAATGACGCTGCAAGGGGCGCATATGCCTGGTTTACGAATATCACCGCCCAGCGTCCTCCCAAAGAGCATTCCTATGTGACCTCTCCGTGTTTCAGTTTCTCGGGGATTAAAAAGCCCATGATAAAATTCAATCTGTGGAGGTGGTTCGATGCGTATCGCGACGGTGCCAACCTGCAGTATACAGCTGACAGCGGAAGCACCTGGCATAATATCGGGAAAATGGATGATGGCATAAACTGGTATAACAATTATGAAATCACCGGAAATCCCGGCGGCAGACAAACCGGATGGTCCGGCAGCAATACCGTATCGCCTGACGAGGGCTGGATTGAAGCCAGGCATGGCCTCGATGAGCTCAAAGGCAAAAGCGATGTTCAGTTCCGTATGGCCTATGGATCGGACAGCACCGCTGTCGGAACTCACGGT
This sequence comes from uncultured Bacteroidales bacterium, assembly GCA_964390385.1. GTDB lineage: Bacteria > Bacteroidota > Bacteroidia > Bacteroidales > UBA10428 > UBA5072. The sequence continues at coordinate 5,816 of CAYMJH010000206.1, forward strand.
CTGGCCTTTGACAATATCTGGATCGGTGACCGCAACAAAATTGTGCTGATCGAGCATTTCACCAATGCCGGCGACGCCGCTTCAAAATCAGCTGACTCAGCCCTGGATGCACTGGCCAACGCCTACCCGCTTGATATTATTGACATACAATATCATACATCATTTCCGGGCGTTGATCCTTTCAATGAACAGAACAGGGTGGATCCGGCCACGCGTATTTTATTCTACCAGTTGTCCCGCGTTCCCTATTCAGTCGTCAACGGCGGAACCCTCAATTTTGACTACACCGACGGCAACTTGCTGGATCCGATGCTGATCAGGAATCAATCGTTGATGAATCCGCAGTTCAATATTATCCTGCATACCGAATTAATCGATAACGTACTCCAGGTGAAAGCCGAACTGGCACCGCTTGAAATTATGATGAACCGGCAGGTTACCCTGCATCTTGCCGTAGTAGAGCGCAGGATATCAGGGATCTCCGGGGCCAATGGAGATACTTGCTTTGAAAGTGTTTTAAAATCCATTCTCTCCAGCACTTCGTTCACCAATAACTGGGATCCTGCCGTGGACATAAAAACCATCACGGGAGAATGGAATCTCAGGGACATTTATAACACGGAGGAGATAAGGGTTATCGCCTTTCTGCAGGATGAATCCACCCATGAGATCTACCAGGCCATGATCAATAAATTCGATGAAATTATCACAGGACTCGGGGAGGAAAGCAATTACCGCAGCAAAGCGGGTGCCGGCTTTGTTGCATTTCCCAATCCTGTTAACCGGGAAGTTTTTGTAAAGTTCGATGAAGCACTTACCAAAGATGCCAGGGCAGATCTCTTTGACATCAACGGCAGGCTGGTATTGACAAAGGAATTGTTCAAGGGATTCAGGCTTCATTCCATTGACCTGGAAGACTGCCCGGAGGGATTCTATTTCATGAGGATCACCTCGCACCATGGATTGATCGGGCTGCAGAAGCTGGTGATATCAAGGTAGAACCCGCAAAGAAAATTTGATTTCCCGCAAAGGCGAAAAGATGTGAAGAATATGTGGCTCGCAGATAGCGCAGATTAGAAAATACAATGTCTTGCCTTTACTAAGCGCCTCTGCGCCTTTGCGAGTCCCCATCCTGTAAACAGGAAAAAAAATTCTTATGACGTCATTTTAAGAACTCTTCGATAAATCCACCCCCTTGC